>JBCBGY010000200.1:0-7811 GCA_038526275.1 Pseudomonadota bacterium
CTCAATTTCATCCGGGCTGGGGCGGGCCCTTTGCCGTGCCAGCGCTTCGATTGGATGGATGGGGTCATCTTTCAGCCAGGACTGACCCGAATGCTTCACCAGGAAATCTTCATACAGCGACCGGTTGTCGTGGAAGTTGTGACAGCCCGACGTGGCGCAGGTATCGAAAGCCAGATCCGCGTGGCTTTCGCGATTGACCCGTACATCTTGCTCGCCCTCCGAATGGCAAGCTACGCAGTAATCCTCGGGCAAGGTGACCAGACCGGCCAGTGTGTCTTCGGGCTGGTGTTCCATATGGCAGGACGTACAGAAGCGCGCGTCGATCTTTTCCCAGTAGGCCGCCATCCGCGGGCTTTTGAACTTGCTGATCGGGTGGCTGTCGTCCGAGGCTTTGAGTTCATCTTTGTGGCAGGTCACGCAAGTTTTGTTGATATCTTTTCGCACCGTGGCCTGGCTCGCGAACGGCTTCGAGGTATGGCAGGTCTCGCATGCCAATTCGATCTGATGATGCACGCCGGATGTGTCGCCGGGCAGGAAGGTGCTTCTGTCCCCGCCCAGATAAAGCCGCGCAAACGCGCCGCCCGCCAGAAACAGGGTCAAACCAATCCAAACGACCCAAAGAAGCTTGTTCCGCATCAGCTGCCCCTAGAACGCGTAAGACGCGAGAACGTGAAACAATAGCAGCACCGGCAAGGGCCAAACCGCGAAGATATGCAGCCAGGTCGGCAGTCGCCGTGGCGGATTGCGGGCCGTTCCGATCCTGCGCGCACGCAGTTCATGATCCCCCGCCGTAGCGAGACCAGCCACTGCGCCAACCAGCACCACCGCCATGAAGGTCAGGCCAAGCGCAAGGTTCCATCCGTTCCCGAGATTGAAGCCCGTATGCATGAAGAGCCCGATCAGGGCGGCAACACCGATCCCGATATGCACCATCCTCCAAGCATCGAAACTGCCCAGTCGGTCCATCAAACGGATACGCCGCCGCAGACCGATCAGCAGGGCCGACAAAGTGAGGCCGAGCAGGATAAAGCCGCTCCACTGTTTGACGATATTGTCCCGCCAGAGCCAAACGCGCAGATCATCGGCATTGTAGCTGGTGGGCAGCGGCACATAACCGGCAATGATCGGGACCATTGCGCCAAGAAGTGCGAGGCCGGACAGCGCGAGGACAGGTCGCCAGAGCGGAAGGGGTTCCGGTTTGGCTTCGGCGTCGAGCATCTCGGCAATGAGCGGACGACAGGTGCCGCAGACCGTTCCGGCTCCCGTGCGGGCGCCAACCTCTTGCGCGGTTGTCCCACCCTCTTTTGCGGCGCTGCGCACCTGGCCACATGTGACGCCCGTGCAGTTGCACAAGGTCGCGGTGTCGGGCATCTCTTGCGGGCTCAGTTCCTGTTCCGGCCACAAGAGCCCTGTTTTGCGGAAGCGGTAGAGCATCCAAGGATAAACAGTATCGCCGTGCTGAACCGCATCTTGCACCCGGCTGGCCTGGTCCCATGGTCCAACGGCCAAAGCACCAACCAACTTGCCGCGTTCAATGTAAATGCGTCGGTAGCCGTCTTCGTCTTCCCAGACATGGCTTTGCACCCGCGTGCGCGCTTCAAGCTGCTGGATGGCCCCCACAGAGAAGACATCCGCCCCGATCACCTTTAGTTTGGTGGCGGGCTCCGCCCCAGCGAACGGGGTTGCGTCACCCGCAATGACGCGAGCGGCCACCTCTGCCTGGGCATAGCCAGGACCGACAAGGCCGTAGAGGATACCGTCATGCTCCGCACATTCGCCGATGGCAAAGATCGCCGGATCGCTGGTCTGCATCTGCCCGTTCACGGTGATTCCGCGCCCAACTGCCAATCCGGCGCCACGGGCAAGGTCGATTGTAGGCCGAACTCCGGTGCAAATAATAACGGTGTCACAGGGCACTTGCCTGCCGTCAGCCAGGGCGAGGCCTGTGACAGAGCTGTCCCCTTCGATCTGCTTGACGGCCACCCCGGTCGCAACATCCACGCCAAGCGCTTCGATCCGATCCGCCAGTCGCGCACCGCCAGCCTGGTCCAGTTGCAACGGCATGAGATGAGCTTGGTGTTCCACCACGGTCACGTCGCAGGCCCGATTGCGCATACCCCGCGCAGCTTCCAAGCCCAGAAGCCCACCGCCGATTACAGCAACGTGCCGCGCCGAAAAGGACCGGGCCAGCAAGGCAGACGCATCTTCAGCGGTCCGGAACGTATAGACGCCGGGCAAGTCGCGACCCGGGATCGATGGGACAAAGGCGTTGGACCCGGTGGCCAGGATCAGGGTTTGGTAGGGCCAGGCGCTGCCATCGGCGGTCACAACCAGTTTCTTGTCGCGATCAATCGACACCGCGCGGTGGCCTAGCTGGATGTCCAGATCGTCGGCAGTATCCTCAACCAGAGCGATTTCGCCGAACTGAACATCTCCGCTCAGGAGAGGCGTCAAACGAACGCGGTTATAGGGTGAATAGCTCTCTGCGCTGAGCACAGTCACGGAAATACCGCGCTTTCGCAGATCTTGTGCGGCGCGGATCCCAACCGGCCCCGCCCCGACAATCACGACATCAGTGGTGGCGTTGAAACGTTCGCCCCAGGTTTGAGCTGGTTCAAGTTGCAAGACACGACCCCATAGAAGTTAGCGCTCGGTGTGAGCGCACCCAACTTGCGGCGTCTTTGCCCTGATGCCCGACGTGGTAGCGATGCACGCCACCCCATTGCAACATGCGCGTTCAGTCGCCGCCGAACTGGTGGCAATGTCAACGATCTGGCCGCCCAAATGTCGGTTCTGACTGGTGCGAGGCAGTTCTGAGCAGAATTGCTGGCGAATTGGGCAGCATCTTATCGGGCAAGGCGGGGTGCGGCTCTAAGATCGTGACGGCCGCGGAGGCCCGTTCAAAGAGATTCCTTCGCCATGTTTCCCGATTGCCCCAACGGCACGGAGCGCACCCCCGACAAAGGGTACGCTCGCACATGTAGTGGTCTTTTCTTCTTCGGGTCGGGTTAAGCTTTGCGCCGACGAAGCCAACCAAGGGCGACAAGTCCGGCTGCCAGAAGCGGCGCGCCTGCCGGCAGTGGGACCGGCGCCACACCCACCTCAACCGGATCAGTCAGGGTCAAAGAGCCGCCATCCACCAATAGATTTCTCCGAGAACTACCGAAGGCACCATCTTGGACGAGGTAGTCAAAGAGTACGGTGCTGGTATCAGTCACCGTGTAAATCGCGGTATATTGCTCTTGCTCTGGCGTAAGAGAGGTCAAGCCATCTTGGCCCGCCACACTGTCCTGATTTTCAGCGCTTACCAGTATGCCATCGGCGGTAACGGACGTGTTCAGTACCGAGTCGGATGCAACCGTCACCACACCTGGCGTGCGAAACAAAACCTCGTCATAGTAGTTCGTTTCGTTCCGGTTAGGTCCGTAGGCTTGATGATCGCTTGAGATGCCGTCGATGTCATAGAATACCAGCGACCATTCGTAAGAACTGGAGTTGGTATAGGCGGTTGTGTAGCCGGCATCCAGAAACAGGTCGAGCCGTAGCTGAGCCACCTCTCCGCGATCCAAAGACACCCGAATATCGCCAGCAACCGAACCATTGTTTCCAGGCGAGGGGCTTACGAAATCGTTCAAAGCGGTCAGACGTGCATAGATGTCGCTTGTACCGTCATTTCCTACGACACCGTAATTGACAACACTGCCAGGGCCGTCATCCAGTGTCGGGACAGATTGTGCTCCGAAATCCAGAGTGAACGTAGCGGCGGACGCCGAAGTTGCAGCAGCAAACAAAAAAGCTGCGGCGGATAATGCTCTGAGACTCATACTCTTACCTCGCAAGTCACTGATAATGCGCCGCTCATCCGGCGCTTAAGCGGTCTTTAACTTTGCGAGATCGACAAGAATGAGGATGGTTTGTGGCAGGTCTTGGATAACCACGTCTTTGTAGAATTTACCCGTCAGGGTGGAAACGCACAGCAGGCGCAGAGATGTCTCCGCGCCTGTTTTATGCCAGATCGGTGGCCGTTCGAGGCACCCTTGCCGCGTTAGCCAAACATGTCGGCGACGATGCCCGAATACCACCCTTCGGACTCTTCATAGGTGGCTTTGCGAATATCTGCGCTTTCACCGACTTCCGAGATAAAGCCATCGACCTTGGCGATCTTTTCCGGTGTGGCCTCATAGGTGGCCCCGACCTTCACACCATTGTTAGCATCGATAAGTGACCAGCAGGTGTTGGAGAACTTGGCCGGGAAGACCTTCGAACCAGTCAACGCACCGCGCACGGCATTGGCGCAGACCTTGGCCTGACTGTTGGCAGAGAACCCGGATTTTGGCATGTCGCCTTGCTGAGAGGCGTCGCCCAGAACATAAATGTCCGGGTCGGCTTTGGACGACATATCCTCCGCGTTCACTGGCGCCCAATTTCCATCTGTAACACCTGCCAGTTCGGCAATGCGGCCCGCCTTCATCGCCGGAATGACGTTGCAAACGTCAACCGTGGTGTCTTCGCCATCGATAGACACGGTCATGGCAGCCGGGTCGACGGACACGTTGCCACCCCCGAAATCTTCACCCACCCAATCGATCATGCCGGAATAGTGGTCGCCCCAGCCTTCCTCGAACAGCGCCATTTTGGAAAACTTTGCTTTCGGGTCGGCGATGATGATCTTGGCCGTCGGATTATTGGCCTTGAGATAGTGCGCAACCATCGAAACCCGCTCGTAGGGTCCCGGAGGACACCGGTAGGGATTGGGCGGGGCAACCATCAGGTAGGTTCCCCCTTCGGGCATGGCCATCATCTGCGCCCTCAGTAGCTCGGTCTGCGATCCTGCCTTGTAGGCATGGGGCATCGCGTTCTGCGCCGACAGGTCCCAGCCCGGCACCGAGTCTTCGACAAAATCAATACCCGGGCTGAGGATCAGCTTGTCGTAGCCCGCTGAACCGCCTCCGGCCAATGCCACCGTCTTGGCATCCCGGTCCACGCCCACGGCCCAGTCATGAACCACATTCACGCCAGCGGCGGCGAGGCTGCCATAGCTGTGCCCGATATCATCAATCTCTTTGAACCCGCCCAGATAAAGGTTCGAGAAGAAACAGGTATAATAAGTCCGGCTGGGTTCGATCAGCACGACGTCCACTTCGCCTTTGCTGTCTTTCGCGATATAGCGTGCGGCTGTCGCGCCCCCCGCACCACCGCCCACCACGACCACGCGCGGCTTACCCTGAGCCCGCACCATCGGTGCCGCCAGCGCAGCGGCAGCGGATGTGGCGATCAGAGTTCTTCTTTTGATCTTCATGTTCAATTTCCTCCCGTTTACTGACCCAGGCTTTGGAAAAAGACCGCCAAAGCGGCGATCTCTTCGTCGGCCAAACGACCCGTGACCATTTGCATGACCGGATTTTCCCGGTTCTTGGTGCGATAGGCGTGCATTGCAGTCACGAAGTCTTCAATCTGCCATCCTACGATAGATGGGATGCCATCATCGCCGCCGCTCGCTTGATGGCAAGTTGTACATTCGCTCGATAGATATTCGCCGTATTCGATGTCTCCCTCGATCGAGAGAATCTCTTCAGACACCGAGAACGTCGTGTTTGGCAGCGTTGTTTCACGCGTCAGACTGGCCAAAAACGCGATCAAATCGGCCCGATCTTCTGGTGATCGCAGGCCGCGAAAGCTCATCTTCGTCTTTGGGATGGTACCTTTGGGATCGGCCAGAAACAGGTCAAGTTGTTCTGCGGTCCAGTGAAGCCCATCAGCCGAGGCATTCTGCAAAGCCAACGAGTATTTGAACCCCTCGGCGGCGCCTGCGGGCGCGTCAAGAATGTCATTGAGCGGCGGACCAACCTTATTGCGGGCCTCAGGCCCCACCGCATGGCAGGCCACGCATTTCTTGAAGACAACCTCACCCCGTTCGGCATCGCCGGGCGCGCCGGACCAGGAGACGTTCGCCACCAATCCGGCAGCCAAGATCAGGACGGGGAGCCGTACGTTCATCTTAGGCTCACTCCGCAAAGGATTTCAGGTAAGCTGTGATGGCCGCGAGATCTTCGTCTTTCCGCAAGCCCGAGAAGGCCATTTTGGTGCCTGCTATATATTGCTTCGGCTTGGTCAGAAAGTTTGCGAGCTCGGCTTCGTCCCAGACCCGACCTTCTGCCAAGGCAGCCTCAAAGGCGGCTGAATAGGCAAAGCCTTCAATCGAGCCCATGGGGCGACCAAACAGTGCGTTCAGATGCGGACCGGTCTTGGATTTCGCACCAGGGCCAACGGCGTGGCAGGACTGGCACCGCTTGAACACTTTCTCTCCGGCTGAAACCAATCCCGGATCCAGGGCAGCTACCTCGGTGTCCGTTTCTTCCGTCACAGCGGCCTCGGTCGGAGCGGGCGCAGGATCGTCGGCCATATCTTCCGGCGTTACGTTCAGCACCGACGCCCGCATGGTGATCTCGACGCTCTCCTTGCAATTCTCCATGCACGGCTCGGCCCGCCAGGCGATGTATTCGCGGTCGGGGCGATCATCGACTTGGAAGCCATCGCTGTTGTGCATCTGAACGTCGGCGAAGTTTTCGTGGCTAAGCTCGAAATCTTCATCCACCAAATCGTTGGAATAAAGAATGTAGGCTACAATCGCGTAGACTTCGTCATCGCTCAGCGTCTGTGCCCCGCCGAACGGCATGGAACGATGGACATAGTCCCACACCGTCGACAGGTAAGGCCAGTAGGAGCCCACGGTCTTGACCGGATCTTTGTCGCCCAACGTGTCGAAACCACCGGCCAGGGGCGGCCAATTGTCGACGCCTTCGGCAAAGTCGCCGTGGCAGGCGGCGCACTGGTCGGCGAATACCTCTTCCCCCGTCCAGACATCGCCCCGGCCTTCCGGCAGCCCGCGTCCATCGGGCAGAATATCCACGTCCCATGCGGCGATCTCTTCCGGCAGAGCGGCCCGGCCCAATCCAAAGCCTGTATCCCTGTCAGGCGCAGGCTCCGACAAGGTGCCACCTGACAGCGCGGCCTCTCGCACTTGCGCCTTGGCGGTTTCCTGAATCTCGAGGACCTTGGCCTGCAGTTCCGTTACTTCGGCGGCTTTCTCGGCAGTCTGTGCCTTGGCCGCTTCCGCCTGAGCCAAAGCCAGTTCCGCCTCTTGCGCCTTGTAGGACCGAGTCGCGACACCATAGGCCACGCCAAGCACCAGCGCTGTCCCTCCGATAGCCGGGATTAGAAGGTCACGATATTTCGACATTCTCGGGAATCCCTTCTGCGTTCACATACCAGGTCTGGATGCAATTATTATGGTAGACAGAATTCTCGCCCCGCATCTCGCGAAGCTGCTGTTTGGTCGGCTGGACATAGCCTGTTTCATCCATGGCGCGGGATTGCAGCAGCATCTCTTCGCCCGACCAGTCGGTATCCAGGTAAAAACGGGTCAGCGCCTTGCTGTCGCCCTGCTTGCCCAACCGGGCTGTTTCCCAAGTCACGCCGCCATCTTTGGACACATCGACCCGGGTGATCTTGCCGTGGCCCGACCAGGCCAGCCCCGAAATCACCAATGGCCCGGGGCCGTGCGAAATGGGGGATTGCGGGCTGGGCGACGTGATCACGGATTTGGCATCCATCACCCAGGTCCATTTCAGCGCGGAACCGTCTTCATAGACGTCCGTGTATTTCGAGGTCTCCTCGCGGCTTTCGACCGGCATATCGACCACTTCGATCCGGCGGAGCCATTTGACCCACATGTTGCCTTCCCAGCCCGGCACAACCAGCCGAACGGGGTAGCCATGTTCCATGCGCAACGCCTCGCCATTGGCCTTGAA
>JBCBGY010000201.1:0-7807 GCA_038526275.1 Pseudomonadota bacterium
GTGTAGCCGTGCAGGGTTTCGGGATGGACCACCGAAAGATGGTAGGCTTCCATAAAATTCTCAACGAGGCACTTCCAGTTGCACCGCCAAACCTCGCTTGCGGTATGAACGATCCGATAGGTCTCAGGTTGATAGCGGCTGATCAGGTCATCAAGGCCTTGGTCAAATTCCGGAGGGATCTCCGAGAGCGACACGTATATGAACCCGAAGCGGGTTATGCAGGGGAACTGACCTAACTTACAGGTTTTCGGATCAAAACCCGCATTCTCCATGCGCGGGGCTTTCAGGAGCTGGCCGTCCGTCCCGTAGGACCAAGCGTGATAGCGGCAGACAAACCGGCGCGCATTGCCCGAACCCTCGGCGACGGGCATCCCCCGATGACGGCAGACATTTGACAGCGCTCGGATCACATCGCCATCGCGTACTACAATCAAAGGCTCGCCGAGCAGCGTGAGCGTCAGGTAGTCGTTCGGGCTTGGAAGCTCATCGACCCGCCCGACGCAATGCCAGCCGCGTCTCAGCACCGTCGCGCATTCATGCGCGAAAAAATCCGCGTCGGAATAGGCTTGGCCTGGCAATCCATAAGGCGCATCGTCAGGGCGGG
The DNA here is from genome assembly GCA_038526275.1 of Pseudomonadota bacterium. GTDB lineage: Bacteria > Pseudomonadota > Alphaproteobacteria > Rhodobacterales > Rhodobacteraceae > 188UL27-1. The sequence continues at coordinate 605 of JBCBGY010000201.1, forward strand.
CGGCGCAGTCAGCTAAGGCTTGGCGAAGCGCACCAACCCTGTCAGTCATCCCCCGGCACCCCGTATGACGGTGCCTCCTCAGGATTAAGCGCGCGGGTCACATAGTCGGAGAGTTGCGGCTTGTAGACCTGCCAAGCCCGTTCAACGGCCTCAATCGGGCAATCCTCTGACCAATCGCACCGCAGGTCGGCCACCGGCCACGGCACTTTGTCGCAAAGCTGCAGACCAGCGGAATGGACAGGCCCCGCCTCACCACCAGCCGCAAGGCCCGCGCGCAACGCGGCGATCAGACGGTCGCCCAAATGGCCCGTGCTCTGTTCGAAGGCCTCAACTATGGCGGGTGGCACGCCTTCATGCGCCAGCAGGTTTCCTGCCGAAACAACGTCCCGCCCCTGGGCCTGGCTCCATATGCCAAGGCCGTTGCTGCCAGAGTGGACCGCCGTATGCCCCTGCTTGTCGATGGCCATGACCTGACGATAGGCCATGTGGGTGCCCTGATCCTTGACGCCGGCGACAGCCTCCGTCGCCGACATACCCCCCTGCATCAGGTCGAGCGCAAAGGGCCCAAGCCTGGGATCCGTGACATTCTGGCTTGTGGCAGCGCCGACCCCGGCGCGCGTGTAAGCACATCGCGCGGCCACGGCAGGCGAGGATGACGAAATCGCAACGCCAAACATGCCGGTCTCAGCACAACGGGCAACCAGCGAAAATGTCATTCGGGGATGACCGCTGTGCCGTCGATTTCGACCAGCCATTCCGGCCGGGCCAATGCCTGAACCACCAAACCGGTCGATACCGGATGCACACCTTTGATATACTCACCAATGGTTCGGTAGATCGCCTCGCGGTGGCGCACATCGGTAATGTAAACGACAATCTTCACCAAATGGGCCATCTCGCCCCCAGCCTCAGACAAAAGCTGCTGGATGTTCTGCATCACCTTGTGGGTCTGCTCCACCGGATCATGACTATCGATGTTCTTGGCATCATCCAGATCCTGCGGGCATTGGCCACGCAGCCAGACAACGCGCCCGCCTCGGGTGACGACAGCATGGCAAAGATCGTTGTCCAGGTTCTGTTCAGGATAGGTGTCTTTGGTGTTGAATTTTCGGATACGTTCGTGCGCCAAGATCAAGACGTGCCCTGAACACGGTTGTAGATATACTGGGCGAAATCGTAATTTGGCCGTTCCAAATGCGACAGATGCCCTGGCGGCGTGGAGCCTGCGGCGAGCCCGCGATAAACCTTTTCGGTGCAGCCCTTGTCCTCGGCGTTCACATCATCCAGCAGTGTTTTCATCTGGGCGAAATGCGTGGGCGCGTCTTCATCTGTCGCGAAGTCATTTGACATGCCACCGCCATAACCGATGCGAACGTGATCCACGCCCTCGGGATGCAGACTGAGATACCAGAAATAGCCTGGCGTCAGCGTGATCATCAGACTGGGATAGACGGCGATCAGGTAAGTCATGCGACGCCTTTCGCCCTCCATCCGGGTATTTGTCGGATGGGCCAACGCGATCTTCAGGCTCTCATCCTTCAGGATCGTATGGTAATTGAAGGCCGCCTCTCCCGGCGGGCAGACCATTTCATCCAAACGGGACAAGCCACCAACCGTGCCTGCATGGCAAACCGGCAGATGGTAGCTTTCCATGAAGTTCTCCGCCAGGACCTTCCAATTGGTGTTCCACACATGGGTTTCGGAAAAGGTCTGCGTGTAGTTGGCCATGTCGTAGTCTGCGATCATGTCCGACAGGGTGGACAGTTGATCAGCGACGTCCGGTGCCGTTGGGTTCAGTGTCACAAAGATCCAACCAAGCCACTCGCTGCAACGTATCGATTGCAGCTTGTAGTCCGACTTGCAGAAGCCGCTATTTTGCCCCATCGCCGGTGCCCCGCGGAGCGACCCGTCAAGGTTATAGGTCCAGGCATGGTAGGGGCAGACGATGTTGCGGGTATTGCCACGGCCTTCCAGAAGCGTCGACATGCGATGCAGGCAGACATTGGACATGGCCTTCAACGCGTTCTGCTCGTCCCTAAGCACGATGATCGGCTGCCCCGCCAGGTCGAGCGTGATGAAATCGCCCGGTGCGGACAAGGCTGATGCGCGCCCAACGCAAAACCAGTCTTTCGAGAAGATCTGGCTCAATTCAAGCTCAAGAAAATCCTCGCTCGTATAGACCGATGCGGGCATGGCCCGTGCGCGTTCAAATGGTACCGTGACCGAGTCCCGTAGCTCGTCTACTGCGTCTTTCATGGCCCTTCCCTAACCTGACCCGCAGCAATCCTTTCAGCATCAGGGCAAGCTGGCAAGAATATCCGGCAGCCAAGATGGCTGTTTCGTCAGATCGCCTACATTTGGTTCGGGAGGAACAAGACCAACGCAGGTATGAACAAAAGCAGGATCAGGCGCAGGATATCCACCATCCAGAACGGCGTCACTCCGCGAAAGATCGTACCGGTTGAAACATCGCCCACCACGCCTTTGAGAACAAAGACGTTCAGACCGACTGGCGGGGTGATCAGGCTGATCTCGACAACGACCACGACAACAATACCGAACCAGATCGGATCGAAGCCAAGGCCTGTGACGATAGGAAAGAAGATCGGAACCGTCAGCAGCATCATCGACAGGCCCTCGAAGACACAGCCGAGGGCGAGATAGATTAACAGGATCCACGCCATTACCATCCACGGCTGAAGGTCGAACGCCGTGACCAGGTCTGACAGAGCCTGCGGAAGTCCCGCGACATTTACGAAGTTCGAGAAAATCCACGCGCCGATCAGCACCACAAAAAGCGAGGCGGCGGTCATGGCGGATTCAATCAAGACCTCCCACGTGTCCTTGAGCGACAGTCTGCGCCGCGCAATTGCGATCAGAAAGGCGCCCATGGCCCCCATGCCCGCAGCTTCGGTGGGGGAAAAGGCCAGGTTCAACGGTGGCACGTCGAAGATCCCATAAAGTCCACCGATCACCAGAAAGAACAGCAACAGGACAGCCCAAACGTCCCGCAATGCGGCAAGCCGGGCAGAACGGTCCATGCGTGTGCCCGCTGGCCCCGCCTCCGGGTCGCGCCATACCGTATAGCGCACCGCGCCGAGATAAAGCAGGATGCCCAAGAGCCCCGGAATGATACCTGCCACAAACAGCCGCCCAATCGACGTTTCGGTCAGGATCCCATAGATCACAAGGATCACGGAAGGCGGGATCAGAATGCCCAACGTTCCACCAGCCGCGATCGAGGCCGTGGCCAAGCGGTCGGCATAGCCGTAGCGGCGCATCTCTGGCATGGCGACTTTGGACATGGTCGCGGCCGTTGCGAGCGACGAGCCCGAGATTGCCGCAAATCCACCGCAGGCCACGATTGTTGCCATCGCCAGACCACCCCGCAGATGGCCCAGAAAGGCGTTGGAGGCAGCGTAAAGTTCCCGGCTGATCCCGGCCTTGTTCACAAACAGGCCCATCAGGATAAAGAGCGGCACGACAGACAGGCCATAGTTCTGGCTTGTATCGATGATGAGCCGGGCGACCATTGAAATGGCAGCGCGGAAGTTTGTCTCCCACATGAAACCCAACATGCCGACAAGACCCATCGCGAAAGCGATCGGCATGCGTGCAAGCACCAGTATCAGAACGGCGGCAAAACCGATAAGGCCTTCAGTCACGCACGGTCTCCAACAATTTCGGCGCGGCGATACCCGCGATCCCGCGCAAGATCAGAACCAACGCCGTCAGGCCTGTCATGATCGCGATGAACCAGCCCAAAAGGTGGATGGGTGTGCCCAGATATTCCATCACATCCCCATAGGACCGGCTGCGTTCGGCCAGCACCCAGATGCGCTGCGCAGGCCAGAGCAGCATGGCCCCGCAGGCCAGGTCGATCAGCACATCGCGCCAGCGGGACAGGTTGAACCGCTTGAAGAGCCCGTCCGCCAGATCCACGGCGATATGGCCGTTCCGTGCAGACAATACCGGCAGGACAGAAAACACCATCACCGCCATCAAGACACGGGTCAGATCGGCGGCGACCTCGATCGGGGCGTTCCAGATGGACCGCAGCATCACATCCGCAAATGTCAAAGCCATCAGCACGAACAACGCGGCGGCAGCCACGACATTTGGGATTTGGTTCAGATAAACGAGTACTCGCATAGAAAATCAGGGGGCCACCATATGGCGGCCCGACTTCCTTTACTCAGCCATCACACCGGCCATCTCATCGACCACCATTTGATAGGCGGCCTCTGCATCGATGCCGGCTTTGGCAAGTTCCGCCATAACGCTATCGCGGATACGGGTTGCGACCTCGGCGAAGGCCGCCTGGTCGGCTTCGCTCGCCACGGTGTGGGAGGTTCCGTCGCCCATTGCCTCAAAGGCCAGCTTGTCTGAAAGATCCCACGCGGCTCCGGCCATACGGCTTGCCGGTTCGCCAAACACCTTCTCATTCAGGGCGGCTTGTGCTTCTTCGGGCAGGGCAGCAATAGCCTCCTCGCTCATGATCAAAGCGAAGGAACCCCGATAGAACCCGCCCGGCATTTCGTAGAGGTGGGGCGCGACTTCATCGAGGCGAAAGCCAATCCGTTCGCCCACATTCATTGCGACAGCATCCGCCGCACCGCTATCGAGCGTTTCGTAAACCTGAGGCGCAGGCACATTGACACCGATCAACCCAAGCTCTGCACCAACATTGCCAGCGACGCCGCCGCCAATCCGGGTTTTCATACCGTCAAGCGCATCAAGCGAGCCGACCTCTTCCGCCACATGCAGTTGGCCCGGCCCATGTGTATGCAGGGCAATGACCCTGACACCGCGATGCTCATCCAGCGCAGACAGGTGCTTTTCGTGAACACGCCAGTACGCCACGGACGCCGCCTCGGAACTTCCCTCATAACCGGGCAGCTCGATCAGTTGGGTGGCGACGTAGCGACCGGGCTGATAACCATGGAATATCACAGCAATGTCGGCGGCACCGTCCAGAACCAGGTCTGTTTGCGCAGGCGGCGGTGCGAGACCCGAGATCAATTCGCCTGACACAGCACCGCCGGTGGCCTCTTCCATCATCTCAATCAGACCGCCGAAAATCTCGGTATTGATCCCGTGATTGGGCGGCAACCAGGTTGAGATCCGCATTGTATGGTCCTGGGCCGCAACCGGCAGGGCCAGACCTACCACAACGGTTGCCGCAAATGCGATTGAAGTGAATTTCGTCATTGATCTTCTCCCTACTTGGTACTTCATGCATGGTTCCCGCCTTCTTCGGGCAGGTTGAGTTCAACGCACCTCCAGTGCTTCGGTGCGACTGTAATGTCGGTCATGGTAGACCAGTGGACTGTTCAAACTGCTCGTTTCCACCGACCGTATCCCGCCGACGAACAGGTGATGGGTGCTTATCCTGTGATGCTGGTTCAGCCTGCAGTCGAAAGCCGCCAAAGCTCCGACCAAGACCGGCGCTCCGGTCACACGTTCGGTCCATTCGGCGCAGGCGAACTTGTCACAGCCTTTGGCGTTTGAGCGACCGGCAAAACTATCCGATATGTGCGCTTGGCTTTCGCCCAGAAGGTTCGCGCAGAAAACGCCGTTTTCAAGGATCGCACTACAGGTGGGCGAAAGATGATGGATGCAAACCAGCAGGGTCGGGCTGGGTGCGTCTACCGAAACGGAGCACATAGCCGTGACAGTCACGCCACGCCGACCGCCCGGACCATCTGTGGTCACGACGGTCACGGATTGGGCGGCTTTGGCCATCGCGTTGAGGAACTCTTGCTTCATGTCACGCCCGATGGCGTTCGACCAGCCGCAAGCGCGCGGACCTCATCAACAAGCACCTTCCCAAGCGCGTTCTTTGGCAGAGCATCGAGAAGGACCACATCTTTGGGTTGCTTGAATCGCGCGATTTGGCCCTCACAGGCCTCTAGAATGGCTTGTTTGGTTGGTCCACCTGGATGCAGGACGGCAACGGCAACCGGCACCTCACCCCAAATCGGATCCGGGCGCCCGACCACGGCGACCTCCGCGACCCCGGGAAGCCTCGCGAGCAGGCGCTCAATCTCTGCGGGGTAAATGTTTTCTCCACCCGAGATGATCACATGCTTCAAGCGGCTGACAAACCAGTAGAGCCCGTTCCGGTCCTGCCGCGCAACATCGCCTGTCTTGAACCATCCGTCTTGCATCGCGGCCCGGGTGGCCTTGTGGTTGTTCCAGTATTCACGAAACAGGTTCGGCCCTTTCACCCAAAGCTCGCCTGGCTCATCAACAGCACATTCGCGACCAGAACCATCCCGCACGCTCAACTGTAGATGGGCGGCGGCGCGACCGATGGACCCGGTCGTCGACTTCGCCTCAATCGCGCGTTGGTAGGAGGCAATCGGGCCTGTCTCTGTCGAGCCATAGACCTGGATCATTGGCACACCCCGATCATGGACAACCTGCAGAATATCGACCGGCACATCCGTCGAGCCAATTGTCATCAATCGAAGCGCTGGAAGCTGCGCGGTTTTCCAGGCTGGCTCGCTCAGCAGCGCCTGCATCATGGTCGGCACGCAAACCGTGCTGGTGATCCCGTCAGTTTCCAGCGCTTTCAGGGTCGCCTTGGGGTCAAACACCGCATGCAGCGTCACCGTACCCCCGACGAAGAAACACGGCATGACCTGGATGTTGATGCCGCCAACATGGAACAGCGGCAGAACATTCAAGACGTGATCCATCGCGGTGAGATCGTGGGCATGCAGACTATTCAAGGCATTCCAGAAGACGGCCTCTTGGGTCAGAACAGCTCCTTTGGGCCGGCCCGTCGTACCCGACGTGTAGACAATAAGGAGCGGGTCTTGCAGGGCCCCGGTCGCCGCGGGGGCGGACCCGCTGAGACGGGTCATTTCATCTGCGCTCAATCGGGCCACGTCCGGTATAGCGTTCGCCGTCGCGGCACATTCGTCGCCATAGATCAGCAGCGCTGCACCGGCATCTTCAACGATGAAACGAAGTTCATCTGTTGCCAAACGCCAGTTCAGGGGAACGACGATGGCACCGATCTTGGCAGCCGCAAAGAACAGTGCGATCTCTGCTGCGCAGTTATGGCCAAGGAACGCAATCCGGTCGCCGCGGGCAATGGTGCTGCTGAGACCGGAAGCGAGGTCATCAACCCAGCTCTTTAGCTCGGCATAGCTCCAGGCTTGGCCCTTGAACCGGAGCGCCGCCTTGTCCGGC
>JBCBGY010000202.1:0-7688 GCA_038526275.1 Pseudomonadota bacterium
TACCTTGCGATTCCGCAAGGCGAAAATGGAGCGGCGATCGACTACCCCTATTACTTTGTCGCGCCATCCAATACCGGGATCCCCACGGGTTTTGACCTGGATAATTCCGGCGGTATCGACGATTTCGCCCCCAATGATGCGCAAGGGTTTGGTAGCTTTGAGGGTCAGTTTGGCTTCGTCATCTTCTCAAAACACCCGATCGACACAGACAATATCCGAACGTTTCAGGAGTTTCTGTGGAAAGACATGCCGGGTGCGCACCTGCCGTCAGACCCGGAAGACGCCGACGGCAACGGCGACACTGGAAGCTGGTACACCGACGCAGAGCTTGAGGTTCTGCGACTGTCCTCCAAGAACCATGTCGACCTGCCTGTTCTCGTCGACGGCGAAGTTGTTCATATCCTGGCGGCCCACCCTACGCCGCCTGTGTTTGATGGGGTGGAAGATCGTAACGGCGCTCGCAACTTTGACGAGATCCGGTTTTGGGTCGACTATGTCACTCCAGGAAGAGGCGACTATATCTACGACGATCTCGGGCAAACTGGCGGTCTCGGCGATGATCAACGCTTCGTCATTGTGGGAGACTACAACGCCGACCCATTTGACGGGGATAGCAGCATTTACCGAGGCTTGCCCGCGGCCCAGCAGTTCCTGATCAGCGAACTCATACAGGGTTCAGCTTTCGTGCCTGGCATCACGCCGCAGGGCGAAGGCGGCGGGACAGATGGGACGCAATTCGGCAATCCCGCCTTTGACACAGCCAATTTCGCCGGTGACCTGCGCGTCGATTATGCGCTGCCATCAACCTACGGTCTGAACTATGTCGACGGTGCCGTATATTGGCCTGCCGAGGGAGATTCGGATGCCGAACTTGTCACTGCGTCCGATCATCGGCTTGTCGCCGTTGACCTGAACCTCTCGGACCCCAACAGTTCTGCCAGCACGACCGTTACAGGCCTGAACTATCTTGGCAGCACGGCCCTGCCCAGCGGTTTGAAAATTGGCAGTTCAGTGTTGGGCGGTCTCTCCGGCATCGCCTACAACCCGTTTTCCGGAGCCTATGTCGCCATTTCAGACGATCGTGCAGACGCGCGGGCTCATGGTTTCATGATTGATCTGACGGATGGTCAACTCGACGATGGCGACGTGCGACCGCTTGGCATAGCCGAAATTAAGGATCAGGACGGCACAGGGTTGGAGGTTATTTCTCCCGATCTTGAAGGTATCGCTTTGGATGGGGCCACGGTCTATCTGGCCTCTGAACGCGACGAGACTGGCACGCCCGCGATCTATGTCCTGGATTCGCGCTTTCTGACTGCCCAAGTCCGGGGTGAATTGCCGGTTGATGAAAAGTTCTTACCCGATGGCACTGGCACGGTCGGCGTGCAGGACGATTTGGGGTTTGAAAGCCTGACTGTTTCACCCGACAAGCGAACGCTTTGGACCGCCACCGAAAGTGCGTTGCTTCAAGATGGGTCCGTCTCGACCTCGGTCGGCGGAAGCTTTGCCCGGATCCTCCAATATGATCTGACAACCGGCCAACCCGTATCAGAGTTTGCGTATGAGCTTGGTCCGGACGCGGAAGATCCCCAAGGCTTTACCGATGCGGGGCTCGTCGAACTGCTGGCCTTGGACAATGGTGGCAGTTTGCTCGCGTTAGAGCGCAGTTTTCCGACCGGAACTGACGCTCAGGACTATACAGGCAGGCTCTACCAGATCGACCTGCGCAACGCGACCGATGTGAAAGACCTCGCCGCGCTTGGGGGCGCAGAATTTGAAACGGTGGAAAAGACGTTGCTCGCCGATCTGTCGGACTTTGGAATTGACGTCGACACTGTCGAAGGAATGACGCTTGGTCCTGTGATCGAACATCAGGGCGCGACCCAGCAAAGCCTGATCCTTGTATCCGACGACAATTTCGGCGCGTCCGGATCCCAGCAGACTCAGTTCATCGCCCTTGGGCTTGAGTTGGACTTTAGGTCCGATGATCTGTCCGATCTGAACCTTGTCGAGGGGTCCGGGCGACGGAAGGAAACCCTGCGCGGCACGGCCGAAGGTGACAGGATCCTCGGCTTTGGGGGCCAGGACAGAGTGTTTGCCGGGGCGGGCGACGACTACATTGATACAGGATCAGGCAACGACTGGACCGTCTTTGGTGGTGCGGGTCAGGACACATTCGTGTTCGGGTTTGACCGAGACAATGTGCGCATTCTCGACTTCGAAGACGGTGTGGACCGGATCGAACTGACAGAAGGCTTGAACTATGAAGATCTGCAGTTTGTGTCTAACCGGTCGACCAGATCGACGAAAATCCTCACCAGCGAAGGTGATCGCCTGATCCTGAATGGTCTGCATATCGACGATCTCACAGAGGAAGATTTCATGCCATTTGAAGCGCTGCCTGTCATCTAAGCTATCCGCAATGCGAACTGACGGAACCGATACAGGTTCCGTCAACGTAAACCTCAACTTATCGGACGCCCAACCGGAGCAAGACCGAAGGGGTTTCCTGTCAAAGTGCGCTTTCGTCAATCAAGCCAAGCATGATGGCCTTCGCCGCAGCATGAGTACGATTGGCTGCCCGCAGCTTGCGTTTGGCTGACTCAATGTAGAATTCCACAGACTTCTCTGCGATTCCAAGAATTTGACCCATTTCCCAGGATGATTTGCCACGGGCGGCCCAAGTGACAACTTGTGTTTCCCTTGGGGATAGTACGCTGCTTTTTCTGCGACCACTTCGCTGGTATTCTTTGCACAGGATGTGATTGAGCGCGTGTCCGTGAAACGCCTCTGCCACCATCTGTTCTACGCCAACCATGGGCGAAGGCGATTTTTTCGACCGATCCTCCGAACAGACGAAGGTGAACGATGCCCGTTCGCCATGGCGTGAGCATACCGGGACAGTGACACCGTCAAATATCCCCGCATCCCGTGCATCATCCATCACTTCGAGTTGACGCTTTGAGAACTTGCGGTCTTTGAAGATATTGTTCCAACGAAACGCGTGATTGTCTTGGAAGACGCGTTCAACCACCGGATCATGATAGACGAAACCACAATCAGTATAGTGCTGCAGCCAGTCTTCGGGATAACTGGTCAGGCCGATTGTCGAGCGCCTGTCTTCCCCGTTTAGGGCGGGCGAATTCACGACGTGATAGGCGAAGTATGAATAACCCAACCGGTCGGCGGTTTCGCTCATAAGCCCTTTCAGGCCATTTAGCGGATCGGCCTCGTCGGACAGCGACAGCAGGTCCCTGTAGAAACGCCCACCGACGAAATGTTGATCCAAACTGATACTCATTTAGCCACTCCATACAAACTTTATGTTAGACTGAGCCAATTGCACCAATGTCGATCCCACTAGATATTTGCCCGAGCCCTACAACTGATTGAACCGAAGTCCAACCGTCTTTTCTGTCGCCACCTCCATAACGGAGCAATTGAAAGAAAAATGCGCAAACTGGTATGGCAGCGATGAATTCTCCATCGATTGCGGAAATTATATCATAACATCAAAATCTTAGATCGAACGCCACATGCGGGTCTAATATTAAATTTTGACATCAATATTACATATTCATGAAATATCGCGCCTTGCTATTAACCATTGTTTGACAGTTTATTCATTGGATCAGGCCAGCTTCACATAATAGACCGCACAACATTTTCGATTGCCTCAAGGGCGACATCCTCTGCCTACATGATCGCTCAACGCAAGTCTTTGGCATAAATCAAAGGGTTACGAACAAATAAAGAGTCCAAAAAACACGAAAAAAATACCAGAGGAGTAACAGTTTCGCAGCCGCGCCCTAACATGATCTTACCTTGGTTCAAAGTCGGTTTTTCCTTTTCACACAAGTTACGGCGGGCCCCAGCCAAAAGGACCGACATACGCTCTCGAAAGGCGCTTCAAGTTGGCGATGATTTGCCGCTTTTCCAGCTGCATCGATGATGTGCCAGTAAGCTTAAGAAAAGCCAAATTGCTGCTGAACTGGACGGATTTCTGCCCCCTACCTGATGGCAGGAAGCAGTGCGCGCTCATTCCGACAATCGCGAACAGTGTCAGCACCACAGCGGCGCGGCTGCAGATCTCGGTTTAGGCAGATCCTCGCCTCATATATATAGTTCGCGCGACAGGTCATGGTGATCTGATCCGGCTCTAAGGCGGGATTGGCCTCAAGGAAGGCTTCTTCGATCACGGCAACGGGCACCTGGATGTCCTTGTCGAGCTTACGAAGAACGTCGGGGCGTTTCACCTGTTCGTAGGCTTCGCGGCTCTGGCGAAAGTAGTCTTCTGCTGACAGGCCAGAACAGCGTCCATGTTTCTTCCATTGATGCCAGGCGAGGCCACCGGACCCCATAATGTCCGCCATTGCGCCAGTTTGGCCTCGGGATGGGTCACGCGCAGATGTACGGCAGTAGCTCGGCCAACCCTCCTCAAACTGTGGCCAAAGCCCATGGAGCGTCCATCCAGGTACGGCGCCTCGGTCGCATTGCGCGGCTTCTCGATCATCACCTTCTAACGTGCACCAGGTTGCGTTCCAGCTTAGCACCAAAAGGTAATAGTCAAAATCACCTGCCCGCTCGCCTTCAGCTTGGACAGTACCGGACAAGCTCATTAAAACAGCAACTGCACCCGCGATATGCTTCATTGCCTCTTCCCTTTCGGCGGTCTGCGCCTTATATCCGCAAAATCCCCGACATCGAGGATCGTGCCTACCCCAGGCACAGCCGGCAAAAGCGGCACCAGACACCTATTGCCCTAAGGAGTGGCGCATGAACAAGCCCATCATGGCAAAAGCAACAGCCGTTTGGCTGGTGGACAATACGACGCTCAGCTTCAAGCAGATCGCCGATTTCTGCGGGCTGCATGAGCTGGAGGTGCAAGGTATCGCAGACGGCGATGTGGCAGCGGGGGTGAAAGGGTTTGATCCGATCGCCAACAACCAGTTGGTGATGGATGAGATCGAGAAAGGTCAGGCCAACCCGCTTTACCGGATGAAGCTGAAATTCAACCCAGCCGCTGTTGGCGAAGAAAAGCGTCGTGGGCCCCGTTATACGCCGCTGTCAAAGCGGCAGGACCGGCCTGCTGCTATCCTTTGGTTGGTCAAGTTCCACCCTGAACTTTCGGATGGTCAGATCAGCAAGCTGGTTGGGACGACGAAACCGACCATTCAATCGATCCGCGAACGGACGCACTGGAATATTGCAGCCATTCAGCCCATCGACCCGGTTGCTTTGGGTCTCTGCAAGCAGACAGAACTGGATACTGCGGTTCAAAAGGCCGCGGCCAAGAAGGCTTCGGAAACCGGTGCCGTCATGTCGGACGACGAACGCCGTAAGCTTGTCTCGACGGAACAAAGCTTGACCGCCGAACCCGAGCCGAAGCTGCCCGAACAAGTATCGGCTTTGGAGACCTTTGCCTTCGGCGAGGATCCCCGTGGCGACGAGGATGACGAAGAGGATCGCGACCCGATCATCGATGCTGACAGCTTGTTCAACCTCCCGGAAGGCGGATCAGACGACGAACAGCCCTGACCTCATTCATGACGTCAGAACCATCGTCGTCGACGCCTGCGTTCATTGACACGCAGTGGCATAAGTGCGTCAGGGACACCAAACAGAACCAAAACGCCCTGAAGCATCGCCAGACCACCGAGGATTTGGGCAATGCGTCCCATCCAAGATGACTTGCCCATCATGGCGTCACTTCGCATTTCGCCCGTTTCGGGGACGTACCGCCCGGGGACAATATCACCGGTCTTGTGCGGCATCGGTCGCATCCAGGTCCCGCCTGCATATTCCGGGCGTGGCCTTACTTCGCTATCAAGGGCGAAAACCGGTCGATAGAGCGTATCACCGTCGGAATCCCGGCGATTTTCGATACGCAAAACAAGGAGTTGGGCCGGTTCAGATCGCTTAATGAACCCCTGACTGCTGACCACAAACACTGTTCCGATGACAAGAAAGAGTGCACCCACCAGAAGGTATTTGATTGCCTTGCCCCACATTGACTTGGCTCCGCTTTTGGGCCGCGGGTGCATGCACCGCAGAAGTCGGGCCGACCTTTGGCCCGCCATAAACAAGTAGCGGCAGTGGTAAGTCAGAAATGGGCGCCAATGTGGTGTTTCGGCGGCGATAGAGGCCGCGATATGCCAACGCACCTCCTATTTGAGGAGACCTCGCAATAGGTCACCCACAGCTTTCTGGTAGGGTTCGGCATTTGCTCCATTTGCGATGGCCAAGGCGGCACGGTCGAACATGGCAGAAAGCAGATCTGTCGCTTCCGCCACCGGTATATCGGTCAGTCCCGCATCGACCATAGACTGGAGACCTTGGCGCAATTCGTCCCCACCAGTCTCTTTGTCAATGTCCGCCATTTCTTGCAGGCCCAAAACGGCCGGACCTTCGATCAACAACAGTCGAGCCCGCCCCTCCTTTGACATTGATCGAAAGTAGCTTTCAGCCCCGGTGATAAGGGCAGCGAGCGGTTCCATCCCGGTACTGGTCGACGCTTTGATATCCTCGGCAACCGCTTTCGCCTCGGACTGGATAAGGGCGCGAAACAGATCCGTCTTGTCTTTGAAGTGATGATAGAGCGCGCCACGGGTGACTTTGGCCGCCTTCACGATTTCCGGCGTTCCGGTTTCGGCAAAGCCCTTTGTCACGAACAGATGCCGTGCAGCACCCATCAAGGCGCCCTTCGTTTCGGCAGTACGCTGCGCGTTTGGCTTTGAGGCAGATTTTTCTTGCATGCAGACTGTATGTATGTATCTCTAGGCTCAATTACATACACAATGTATGCAAACCAACCGAAGGAGGCAATGATGACCCTTACCCAATTTTATCCGGTTCTGATGGTGGATGATGTTGCGTCTGTATCTGCATTCTACCGCCGCCATTTTCAGTTCGAACCACAGTTTGACAGCGACTGGTACGTGCATCTGCAATCCAGCCAGAACCCGTCCGCCAATCTGGCCATTTTGAAAGGCGACCACGAAACGATTCCAGAAGTCGGCCGGGGTCGCGCAACTGGGCTCATCATCAATTTCGAAGTGGAGGATGTGGATGCGATCTATGAGCAAGCCAAAGTCGCAGGCTTGCCCATTCTTACGACCTTGCGTGATGAAATATTCGGGCAACGACACTTCATAACGCAGGATCCAGAGGGTGTACTGATCGACGTCATTAAGCCCATCCCACCCAGCGCAGAATTCCTCGCCCAGTACGCGGCAGGCGCTGCACCGTCCTAGGCATTGCCCTTGCGGTGGCTCTCCCGCCCCCTTCGGTCGGCCTTGCGGCCTCCTCAGGCGTTGGGCATGGCCGCGCGTACCGCGCGGCGCCTCCGGCGGAAGTATTTGGGCCAATAAGAAAGGGCTTTCGCCTGATTGTGGAGGCAGTAGTGCGATTTCAATAGGTTAGGCGCCATGCGAAAATCTGAAACATCTAGCGCTGCCTGAATGAAAGATTTAGACGCGTTAGGGATGCTTGATGCTTCAGGGCACTTCGTCAGACGCTCTGGTCGTGTTTGCAGGCGTTTCGTGAAACGCTTTAGATCAAGGTGTGGCCGAACACCGATCCACGGGCTGTTTCGTTTTTTCGAAGTTCCGGTGTATGGAAGCCAAGTAACTTCATGGCATGACGCTCCGCATGTCGTTCACGCGCATAAACCTATAGTCCCTAATGCG
>JBCBGY010000203.1:0-7686 GCA_038526275.1 Pseudomonadota bacterium
GGTCGCGGTAGCATTGCCTTGCCCCCGGTTGCGTCGCGAAACAGGGACGCGGCCCGCACCTGTTCCGTCCGTGCAAGCGGCCAAAGTGTGAACAGCAGCGCTGTAAGTGCCCCATAGAGCCCTGCCTCCAGCAGTGGGCCGGGATAGACGCCCAACTGGATTGGGACGGGCAGCTGCGATTCCAGCAGCGGACCGAACAGCAACGGCGCCATCGCCCCCAGGGCCAGACCAATCAGGATGCCCAAACCGGCCAGCACTCCGATCTGCATCAGATAGGCGGCAAAAATCACGCGTGCCTCGGCACCGAGGGTCTTGAGCGTGGCGATAACTTCTATCTTGCTTTCCAGATAGGCGCGCACGGCCGCCGACACGCCCACCCCGCCCACAGCGAGCCCGGCGAGACCTACCAGTACCAGGAATGACCCCAGCCGTTCGACGAACCGAGCCACGCCCGGCGCGCCATTGCGGCTGTCGCGCCACCTGAGGCCGCTGTCGCGAAACCGCTCTTCCGCAGCCTCTTCGGCGGCATCAAGATCGGTTCCTTCTGGCAAGGTCAGGCGGTACTTGGTTTCGAACAACGTGCCGGGCTCCAGCAGGCTGGAATTTTCCAGATCCACCGTGCGCACCAAGGTCCGTGGGCCCAGCGAGAAACCATCGCCAGCACGGTCCGGCTCATCCGCCAACTCGGCCATCAACACAAAGTCCTGGGTTCCGAAGGCAAATTCGTCCCCGACCGAAAGTCCAAGCCGGTCGATCAGCACCCGGTCCATCACGGCACCGGGCAGGCCGCCCTGCCCCGCAAAGGCATCGGGCAGCGCCATGGGCGGATCCAGAACCACGTCTCCCTTCAAGGGGTAAGCCGCATCCACAGCTTTCACCTGGGTCAGGCCGCGTTCCGTTTCATCGCCCCGCTGGACAACGGCCATAGACCGGAAATCCACAATCTCAGAGATTTCTTCGGAAATACCTTCCAGATAGGCGCGTTCATCCTCCGTGGCGAACCTGTAGGTGAACCGCGCCACGGCGTCGCCGCCCAGCAGCACGGAGCCTTCCCTCAGCAGACCTTGCTCCACACTCATGCGCACCGTGCCGACTGCGGCAATCGCTGCGACACCCAGCGCCAGGCAGGCCAGGAAAACCCGAAAGCCAGCCAAACCGCCGCGAAGTTCCCGCCGGGCGATCCGGGCGGCGATATTCAGGCTCATTCCGCGGCTTCCCGAACCGGTTGATCCGCAGCGACGCGGCCATCCGTCAGCCGGATCACGCGGTCACAACGGGCTGCCAGCGTACGGGAATGGGTGACCAGAACCAGGGTCGCGCCATGTTTGTCCCGAAGACCGAACAGCAACTCCATGATCGCCTCTCCATTCGCCCCGTCGAGATTGCCCGTAGGTTCATCCGCCAACAAAACATCAGGACGCGGCGCGGCGGCCCGGGCCAAGGCCACGCGTTGCTGCTCGCCGCCGGACATCTGCGCCGGGTAGTGGTCCGTCCGATGGCCGAGACCGACGGCCTCCAGCTCTGCTTCGGCCCGGTCAAACGCATCTGTTGCGCCCGCCAGTTCCAGCGGCGTTGCGACATTCTCCAAAGCCGTCATGGTGGGGATCAGGTGGAAAGATTGGAACACCACCCCCATATGTGCGCGGCGAAAGCGGGCCAGCGCATCTTCGTTCATGGCAGACAGGTCGTGGCCCAGACAGTTGATTTGCCCGCCTGTGGCGCGTTCCAGCCCGCCCATCAACATGAGGAGAGAGGATTTGCCACTGCCCGACGGCCCGATCAGCCCCAAGGTCTCGCCAACCTCAACATCCAGAGAGATGCCATGCAGGATATCGACCTGCCCGGCATTGCCCTCTAGGGACAGTTTGACATCCTTAAGCGAGAGGACGGGATCGGCCATGAAGATACTCCGGCAATGGGCAGATGCTTTGCGATATGGGGCCCGGCAGTGGTGGAACAAGGCCACCCTGATCATGGTTTTTTCCTTAGGTTTTAATGGTGCCTATGCAGAACCGGTAACGATTGCGGCATTGGGAGACAGCCTGACCCAGGGATATGGGCTATCGACCGAGCAAGGTTTTGTACCGCAATTGCAGAACTGGTTGAACGATCAGGGGCATGAGGTCGTTCTGATCAATGCGGGTGTCTCGGGGGACACAACCGCTGGCGGGCTCAATCGGATCGATTGGACCCTGACAGACGACGTTGACGGGCTGATCGTGGCCCTGGGTGGCAACGATTTGTTGCGGGGTATTCCACCGGAGGCGAGCCGCGCCAACCTGGACGCCATTTTGAAGACAGCGACCGACAAGGGCGTCGCCGTGCTGCTGGTCGGTCTGCAGGGCCCGGGAAATTTCGGGCCGGACTATAAGGAAGCGTTCGAAGGGATGTACCCCGATCTGGCCGCCGAGCATAATACGCTGCTTTTCAGCGACTTTCTGCAGGGCTTAAACGAACGACCGGATCGCGCCGAAACCCTGCGAAAATTCATGCAATCCGATGGGATTCACCCCAATGGCGATGGTGTTGCCCTGATCGTCGAGGCGATGGGACCCACGGTAGCAGAATTACTGGCGCGCGCAGGCAGTTGACCGTCCTTCCGCGGCGGCCCACAAATGGCCGAACCGGGGGGAACGGTCATGGAACTAATAGAAGAGCTATCGAAAGTTGTCGGTTCTGCCAACGTGCTGACGGGCGCCGACACGGCACGCTATGCGCGCGATTGGACCGGCGCTTATGAGGCTGAACCCTTGGCCGTTGTCCGGCCAGGTAATACAGCCGAAGTCAGTGCCGCCATTCGGTTGGCCGCAAAATCGGGCGTATCTGTAGTGCCGGTGTCTGGAAATACCGGTTTGACCGGCGGCAGCCATGCCCCTGGCGCGTTGATGATATCAGTCGAACGCCTGAACCAAATTCGCGACATTCGAACCGCAAGTCGGATCGCCGTCGTTGGTGCTGGAGTGGTGATTAGCCAATTGCACGAAGCTGCGGCGGATCATGGTTTGGCCTTCCCTGTTACGTTCGGGGCCAAAGGATCGGCGATGATCGGCGGTATTCTTAGTACAAATGCGGGCGGATCGAACGTGCTGCGCTACGGCAGCACTCGCGCCCAATGTCTGGGCCTAGAAGTCGTGCTGGCATCGGGGGAGGTCCTGAACCTCATGAGTGCCCTGCACAAAGACAATTCCGGCTATGACTTAAAGGACCTATTCATCGGTGCAGAAGGCACATTGGGGCTGATCACCGCCGCCGTCGTAAAGCTGATCCCGCAACCCGCCGCCTATGCCACGGCTATGGTCGCGACAGCAGATCTGGACAGCGCCTTGGACCTGCTCAATCAGTTGCAGGAGGTCTCTGGCGGAGCGGTGGAGGCCTTTGAATATATGCCCGGCACCTACATGGAGGCCGCTTTGGCGGTTTTTCCAAATATGCGACCACCGTTTGAGGCGCGGCATGACACGAACCTTCTGATCGAAATTGGCTTGAGCCCCAATCAGGCACAACCAGACGATACCGGCGCGATTCCTGGGATCGACAGCCTTGAGCAGGTTCTGGGCGAGCTTTTGGGACAGGGTCGCGTTTTGGATGCCGTCATTGCGCAATCCGACGCACAACGAACGGAAATGTGGGAAAGGCGAGAGGCGGCCGCCGAGGTCTCACTGGCAGAAGGCCCGCTTGTGAACAATGACATTGCCGTTCCGGTGGACAGGGTCAGTACCTTCCTGACCCGGGCGCAGGAACGCCTTGACGAACTCGTGCCAAACGCCATTGTCTTGACCGTTTCGCATCTGGGCGACGGGAATGTCCATTACACCGTCCGCCCGCCCGAGATGACCCCGGAACTGGCCGATCAGATCATGGAAGCTATTGAAGATGTGGTCCTGGAGCTCGGCGGCAGTTTTTCCGCTGAACACGGGATTGGCCTGTCCAAGCGCTCGTCTATGAAACGGCGCAAAGACCCTGTAGCGCTGGAGGTTATGACAGCCATCAAAGCGGCACTCGACCCACAAAACCTGATGAACCCTGGCAAGGTCTTACCTAGCTAACCGCGCATTTGCGAACAGATTTCTGCCGAACAGAGTTCGGCTGGCCGACCGCGCTGCCCTTCGGCCATGTCGCGAGATAAGCTCGCCTAAACCATTTTGCAAAGGCCGCAAAAAATGCCGCAACCGCTCGGACGCCTCGTGATCTATACCAAAAAGATCGAACAAATGGCCGAATTCTACGCGAAACATTTTGGCTTTGAAATTTCACGCATCGAAGGGGACCGGATCGTCGAACTCAAACCTCAGGAGAGTGGGGCCGCCATACTTCTGCATCCGGCTGGCGCCAAACAGAAAGAGGGACAGGTGCTCGTCAAGCTCGTCTTTGACGTCGAAGATGTAGCATCATTTCGAGAAACGGCCCTTTTGAATGGACTGTCCTTTGGCCCGGTTCACAAAGCGGACGGCTATGTCTTTTCCAACGCCAAAGATCCGTCCGGAAACTCCATACAAGTGTCCAGCAGAGCCTTCACCACCTAAAGCGTCATGCTTGGAAGGGCACAGCTGATGAGTGGTTCCAGCCCAATGCAAAGCTCAGAAGCGACTCAGAGAGTAGCTTTGCAGGTCTAAATTCGGCGGCTCGTTGGATAATATTCGAGCGATCAACTCGCCCGATTTCGGCGCCATCATCAAGCCGTAATGTGAATGCCCGAAATTGACGAACAGACCTGGCTGGCCATCTACATCGCCAATTGCTGGGAGACTGTCCGGAAAGGACGGGCGTCGCCCCATCCAGAACCGCCTGTCATGGGTCCGCAATCCGGGGAACGCCGACTTCGCAATCTTCAGGAGTACTGTTTCGCGACGCCGTGATGGCGGAGCATCCACAGGCGCAAACTCCGCCTGTCCTGCGACACGAACACCGGTTTCCATGCTGCTGGCCACGACCTTTGCGTCAACATCCATGACGGAATTGTTGAGCTCAATGCCGGGGGAACTGAATTCGACATGGTAGCCGCGCTCCGCCATCATGGGAATGGATATGCCCAGGTCCTTCAGCAAAGCGGGGCTCCAGGCCCCAAGACACATGACAACGCGTTTGGCCTGGAACGTCTCTTCTGCGCATTGAACTTCCCAGCCAGCACCGATGCGGCCAAGATGTTTGGCCGATGTGCGGTGGAATACCGCTCCCATCGCTTGAGCTTTTTTTGCGAGGACCTTTCCGAGCTTGCCGGGGGAGCGCATGCGCGCCTGGTCTTTTATCAATACAGCCGCGTTAAAGTCGGGACTAAGCGCGGGTTCAATTTCGGCCAGCCTGTCTCTGCCAACCAACTCCAGATCGGCTCCAAGTTCGGAGCGGATGCGATAATCTATGGCCTTCAGGTTGGCGCGGCTTCCGTCCCGAAATGCATGAACATACATGCTGTCGGTGATCAGGTGCTCATGGCCGGTACCGGACAAGTGCCTTGTATAGAGCTCGATTGAGGGGCCGCAAAGATGCGACATCTCTTCGGCTGTGGAGCGGACCTTTTCCCCGTGACCATGCCTCAAGAAGCGGAGCCCCCACGGGACCATTTGCATGGCCACGCTTGGATGAATGGATAAGGGACGGCCATGGCCAAATATCAGCTTTGGGATACTCTTCCATGTCCCCGGCAATGATTGCGGAATAACCGACCAAGGCGAGACCACGCCGGCATTGCCCATTGATGTTTCTTGGCCCGGTTCACCTTTGTCGATCAGGCTCACCGGAACGCCGCGTTCCAGCAAAGAAAGCGCTGTGCAAATGCCGACAATGCCGGCACCAAGGATGATGACCGGCGCTTCCGCGTCAGGCGGCTGCATCGGCACGGACACGGCGTCTTTCGATGATCTGGCTTATGATGGCCGGAGACGCGATCAGAAGGGCAACCAGGTCGGCCTGCAAGGAAGGGGATATGAATACCAGCCCCGCCACAGCCATCAGGATGCGAAAGAGCGTTCCCATCGGGGCAAGCCAGTAACCAACGACCGCAGACGACAACGCAATGACGCCCGCGATACAACTCGAGGCGATGTAAGAAAACTCCCAAAAGTCGAAACCAGTGGACGAGACGAACAACAGCACCGGGGCATAAACAAACGCCATAGGCGCCAAGACTTTGCCAAGACCCAGCGTGAAGGCGCTGATCCCGGTCCGGAACGGGTTGGAGTTGGCAATGGCCGCTGCCGCATAGGCCGAGGTGCAAACAGGTGGCGTAATCTCTGCGACGACACCATAGTAGAGCACGAACATATGGCTGGCGATTGGCGGGATGCCAAGTTGCGCCAAGGCTGGCTGCGCGACCGAGACCAGCATGATGTAAAGCGCTGTTGTTGGCACACCTGCGCCCATGAGGATGCAGGCCAAGGCGATGAAGACGAGGCTGATGAACAGCGTCAGATCCTCGACGCTGAAGAGCTCATACGTGCCGAACTGGAACATCCAGATCAGGTCATTGCCAAGGTTAGAGGCAGCCTGAGTGACCATGAAGCCAATCCGAAATCCGACGCCCGTTGTGTTGATCACGCCGATGACGATCCCGACGGCCGCGGATGCCGCACCGACCGCAAGCGCATATTTCACGCCTGTTTCAAATGTGTCCGCCATCTCGGTCAAAGTCACCCGGCGTTGCGGGTTCAACGTTGCCAAGACGGCGCCCGCGATCAGTATTGCGGACATGTTCAGGTCAAAGCCGGCACCTTGGTATTTCCAGATGACGAAGGTGATGAATGCGAGCGCGTAGACCAGCGACAATGGCTCCTTCATCCGGCTCATACCCGCGATGATCGCCAGCGAGATACCGCAGAATGCGGACATGTATGGCGTGTAGCCTGAGAAAAGGACGACGAGCAGCCCGACAAGGGGAACAATGTTCGCCCATCCGTCGGACCAAACAGCACGAAACTGCGGCAGTGCTTCTTTTGACAGGCCTTTCAAACCAAGGCGGCGAGCCATCAGATGGACGACGGCGAAGACACCCACGTAGTGCAACAATGCCGGGAAGATCGCCGCAATGACAATCGTCGTGTAGGGGACCTCTAGGAACTCGGCCATGATGAATGCAGCGGCGCCCATGATCGGCGGAGTGATTTGACCACCTGCCGAAGCGGCGGCCTCGACGCCACCTGCGAAGTGCCCCGGATAGCCCAGGCGTTTCATGTTGGGGATCGTCAGCGCGCCTGTCGAAACCGTGTTTGCGACGGACGAACCGGAGATTGTGCCAAAGAACGCCGATGAAACGACCGATACCTTTGCCGGTCCGCCGGTATACCGGCCCGCAAGAATGGTCGCGTTATCTATGAAGAGCTGGCCCAGCCCTGTGCGCTGCGCGATGACGCCAAACAGCACGAAGTGGAAAACGATGGTTGAAACGACCCAAAGCGTAACGCCGAAAATGCCTTCTTGGGGGAAGTACATCGAGGAGACGAACGTGTTGAATTTGACACCCGGATGCTGAAGCAATCCTGGAAAATAGGGGCCGAACAACGCGTATGAAATGAAGACCGAGATGATTAACGGCAAGATCCATCCCAAGGTCCGTCGCGCTATGTCGAGAACAAGCGCGATCAGGATGCAGCCGAACAACATATCCCAGCCATTGGGGTTGCCCATGCGAAAGGTCATCTCTTCGACACCCAGCCATTCGATCCCGCGCCAGGCAAAGCCGAGGTAAAGCGCGGA
>JBCBGY010000204.1:0-7674 GCA_038526275.1 Pseudomonadota bacterium
TGCGAAAATTCCTGTCAGCCTGATCTGGGTTGAGTTCGATGCCTGACGTGCCGTTTCGAAGCGCGTCCTCGACCTCCGCCCGGTTGTTTCCAATTGGTGAGATAATGCCCAGCCCGGTGACGACGACACGGCGCATGGTTAGATCCCCCTGCACCTAGGCGTCACCGGCTGAGAGGCCGACTTTCATGTCTTTCACCGAATAGATCACTTCGCCATCCGCTTCGACCCGTCCGTCTGCCACGCCCATTTTCAGCTTGCGGTCAATCACCCGGGTGAAATCGACAAAGTAGGTAATCATCTTGCGGGCTGGCGTGACCATGCCCCGCAGTTTCACTTCGCCCACACCCAGCGCCATGCCCAGGCCCTTCCAGCCGCGCCAACCAAGGTTGAAGCCGGTCAGTTGCCATAGTCCGTCTAGACCCAGACAGCCGGGCATGATCGGATTGTTCGGAAAGTGGCACTTGAAGAACCACAAGTCCGGCGTGATGTCGAACTCTGCAATGATGTGGCCCTTACCGTGCGCACCGCCATCGGCGGACACTTCGGTGATCCGGTCCATCATCAGCATAGGAGGTTCCGGTAATTGAGCGTTTCCTAGGCCGAACAATTCGCCCCTGGCGCATTTCAACAGCGCTTCTTTGTCAAATTGCGTCGGATATCCGGCCATTGTCACGCTGCTCCCTCCTTATGTTATCGTTCACTTCCCGTCTGTAACACCGCGTGGAAAGGAGGCGCAATAGCACCGCCCTTGGGTAAAGCACGGGACCGGAACGCCTTTTTGTTTGAAAGTCAGGGTGACAGCGCCTTATATTAGGTCAAGCTAAGCGGAGCGATATCCTAGGATGACTACCCAGGCATCAGATCGGGCAGCAAAATGGTTGAGCGACGGGGGTTTACGACCCACGCGCCAAAGACTGTGCTTGGCCGGGCTATTGGTGGGGGATGGCAAAGACCGCCATGTGACCGCAGAGACACTGTTCGACGCTTGTCGCGCAAGCGGAGAGAAAGTATCGCTAGCTACCGTCTACAACACATTGCGGGCCTTCTGCGACGCAGGCTTGATGCAAGAAATCACTGTCGATGGCTCGAAAAGCTACTTTGATACGCGGATGGATGATCATCCGCATTTCTACTGGGAAGACAGCCACAACCTGACAGATGCCCCGGCGGATCAACTCGAGATTTCCCGTCTGCCTGAAGCGCCGGACGGTGCTGAGATTTGCAAAGTGGACGTTGTTATTCGGCTACGTCGCGCTCGGTAAGTCTGCCCCCATTGGAGGGACAGACTGATGTTCGGAGGGCGAAATCAGTTCGCCATCCCAAAGACGATCTATACGATCAGCGCGCCGATCCCCATTCCGATCAGCACCGATGTCAAAATCAATGAACGTACAAACATGACTAATCTCCTAACTCAGTACGACTTCAACTGACGGACAATCGCCAGCTACGGTAAAAACAACACCAGTCATGTAAGGTCTTTTTATGAATTTACTATGGCCGACTAACGAATGCCTCAATTGCGCCGCCGATTAGTGTGAAGAACCGCCCCAGTCATGGGGGAAAGGGTCGGGATGTTCGGTCTTTCAAGACAATGGATGCTGGCCGTCCTTTTGACCGCTGTCTGCAGCTATGTCGCCTTCCAGGTGTTTGGCGACGCGCGCTCGTCTGATCTGATGGCCATGTGGTTGGCGGGCAAGTTTTTGCATTCCGGCCAGACCGAACTTGTCTACATGACCGATGAAACTGTCTTCAGCATGCAGGTTGATCCCGCCTGGTACGACTACATGGCCGAAACCTACCAGCATTCTGAACCGCTGTTTCCCTTCATCTATCCGCCGCTTTGGGCCTGGCTGGCAGGACTTTTCCAGGACATCTCATTCTTTGCGCTGGAACCCTATGCCACAGCGCTGAATGCGGCGTTGCTGGGCGGGATTGCTTTGTTGGGCGCTCGTATTGCGGGGCAGGGAGTTTCGCCCGTTCTGTATGTGTTTCTGTGCCTGCTTTGCTTTTTCCTGACACAGATCGGGACGGTCGCGCTGTACGAAAACCAGCCTCAGATCTTAGTCAGTTTCTTGATTTTGCTGGCCCTGGAACGTGCCCGTAACGGGTCGGAGACGACTGCGGGGCTGGCCATGGCACTGGCGGCGTCATTGAAAGTATATCCTGCGCTGCTGGCGTTACTGTGGTTGGCCACGGGTCAAAGACGGGCGTTTTTCAGCTTCGCCGCGGCTGGTGCCCTGTTGGGATTACTTTCCATCGCTGTCGCCGGCTGGCCCTTGCACCAGCAATTCATCGAACAAATGGGGCGGGTGGCGGCCAGCAGCATTGTCAGCGCGCTCAACTGGAACGTCCATGCGGTCGTCGCTCAACTGTTCTATAGAGACGAGCTTGTCTTGTTATCTGTGCCGGGCTCTGCTGCCAGTTGGTATCTCTATGCGAAGCCGGTTTTGTGGACCCTGCTGACCCAGATTGCCCCATTCCTCCTTTTGGCCTTGGCCTTTCCCCTATTCCGGCGGGCGGATGCGGATACCCGCGATCTTGCACTCTGGCCCGCATTCATGATCGTCCTGGCCATGCTAGCTCCAATAGCCTGGGCCTATCACTTCTTACCGGCCATAGCGTTGCTGCCTTCCGTCTTGGGTGTGCTTGGCACGCGGTTCGGAACCGCCGCGATCCTGGCTTTCATAACTTTACTGGGCTGGCCAACTGGTACTCTATACCGATGGGCCGGTTTTGAGCTTTTGGGGCTACAGCTTTGGTCGACCGTCCTGATCCTTTGCATTGCGGCGTGGTTCGTCCACCGTGCGAGAGCAGGTTTGCTGATCTCTAAGGAGAGCGCAGCACCATGAGCCGCCGACTAGACTGGTCGTTGGCATTAATTTGCTTGGCGGCAACCGGTGTCTTTCTGGCCTTCACCTATCTCGGCACATGGTCGCTGGATCTGAGCGCCTTCTATTATGCCGCGCGCCTGTATGGTTTTGGCGCATATGCCGAGATCTACCAATCTGCTCCAAATTTCTTTGTCCAAACCCCGTCGCCGACTGTGGCTCAAATGATGCTTGAGCAGGGACATGAAAGCGAAATGGTGGTGCCCTACCTTTATCCGCCCCTTTGGTCGGCCATCTTTGCCCCAATCGCCGTGCGCCTGCCGCCACAACCATTCTTTGATGCGATCCTGATTGCCCAGATCCTCATGACGCTTGTGGCTGTGCTCTTGGCTCACCGCGCCATCCGGCCTGCGCTGCCGGTTTCCGCATGGGTCGGCATCAGTTGCGCGGTCTTGGTACTTACCTATCCCAGTTTGCTGGCATTCGGTTTGAACCAGTTGCAAATCACGGTGACCTTCCTGCTGATCCTTGCCTTTGAGCGGGACAGGGCAGGAGCACAGTATGCGGCTGGCGCGGCACTAGGTGTGGCAGCTGCGCTCAAGGTGATGCCGATCCTCTTTGTCCTCGTTTTCCTTGCCGGGCGACGGTGGACCGCCGCCGGCGTAAGTGTCGCTGTGGCGGCAGGGCTCGCATTGCTCAGCCTTCTGCTGGCCGGGCCAGACCTGCATGTCGCGTTTCTGGACCAAATCGAACGGCTCAATGCGATAACAGCCGTCGCAGACGTTAATCTGGGCCTATCCGCAGTGCTTAGCCAGATTGCAAGGGCCGATGTGTTCCTGGCCGATGGCGGTGTGGCCACCCGCTTTGCCGTTGTCGACGCAATTGGTTGGGTCAAAACCGTCAGCAGGGTCAGTTTTGTCGTCCTGGTGGCCGCCTTGTATCTTGCTACGGTTCGGTTGGCAGATCCGTTTTGGCCCCAACTGTTTGGTCTATCCGTGCTGGTGGTTTTGTGCGGGCCGATGGGATGGGCCCATTATCTAATGCTGTCCTTTCTCTTGCTTCCGGGGATATTCACCTTGGTCCGGCGGGCCTGGGCGATGCTTTTCATCCTGTGCACGTTGGGGCTGTTTTCTTCGGTCCTCCTGTCCGTCATCCTGTCGCAAGGTCAGTTCGGTTTTCTGCTGGGTCGCCTCGGGACGGGATGGATGATTGTGGCCGTGTTGGTTGTCTTGGGTGGGGCTTGGTTCCAGCAACGAACGCCCAATACCCGCGGGGATAGATGACGTTTCAGGAATTTCGTCAGACAGACGCATTGGCCTAAAGGATCCGGAAGCGATTGCGTATGGCGCTATCCTGTTCGGGCGTCAGATAAACCGGGTGGTGGGTGTTCAGAATGGCCCGAGCCCGATCCCGCGCAACGGAACGGGCATCATTGCCCCCTTTGCCCGACCAGGTTTGCGGATCGTCTCTGTCCGCCAATGTCGGGTAGAAGTAGTCGCGCTCCATGGCCGCAAGGGTCTGTTCCGCGCCCAGGAAATGCCCTTCGCCCAAAACGGCTCTGCAGATCGCGTCATATCCCAGATTATCTTCCGAGACCTCTATCCCGCGTAGGGCGCGATAGGTGTGCGAATGCATCTCGTCATCCAGAACGAAGCCTTCAAAGCTTGCCCCGAGAAGCGAAGCGGTCATGCCAGAGCTTTCATAAATCAGGTTTCCGCCGGCCAATGCTGCCGCCAGGGAGGTCAGTCCTTTTTCCATGCCATATTGTGCATCGACCGCTTTGGCATCCGTCATCGATGACGCCACGCCAGAGGGCAAACCCAACCAGTTCGACAGTTGGGCAGATGCCGCGTTCAAAACAGCCGTCTCGCCGCTGCCGCCCGAAAATGCGCCGGTGCGCAAGTCAATGACGAATGGCCAGTTGGAAAAGATCATTGGAAATCCGGGCTTGATCGCGTGGACCATCATCAGGCTGGCCAGCGTTTCCGCCAGAGATTGTGCCAAAAACCCTGCCAGCGTGGCAGGT
Source organism: Pseudomonadota bacterium (assembly GCA_038526275.1). GTDB lineage: Bacteria > Pseudomonadota > Alphaproteobacteria > Rhodobacterales > Rhodobacteraceae > 188UL27-1. The sequence goes on from JBCBGY010000204.1 coordinate 4,858, forward strand.
GCGGTTGCCCCCGCTTGCGCAGCCGTAATGCAGGAGATCGGGATATTCTGCTTTACGCACTCATATACGACCTCCACCGCATCTTCGCCGTAGCGCAGGGGCGAGATCATCGGGCTGATATGCGCCTTCAGGAACGGCCGTTCAGCGAACGCACCTGGGCCACCTGCGGCAATGTCGAGCATTTCGACAATGGGTGGAATATGATGCGCGAGCGTGAAGGATGTTGCGATGGGTTTGGTGGTGTTCTTCAGCAGGGCGTAGACCGTATTCACATCAAGGTCGTAGTTGTCCGGGACGTCGGTAGCGACGCAGCAGCGCGTGTACCAACTCACATTGGCCAAAACATCTTGCAGCCGGGTGAAGTTATGTAGGTCCTTCAGGGTCGAAGGGCGGTAGGTCTGCGTGTCCAAGTCCAGGGTTTGAACCGCTGCTCCGCCGGTGCCGAAATAGACCTTTGATCCTCCCACTTCGATCGATCGGCCCGGATCGCGACCATGCAATGTGAACGAACTCGCGGCAGCTTTGATGGCCACTTCCACGATGTCTTCCGGAAACAGAATCCGCCCTGCGCCATTGTCATGCGCACCTATGGCGCAAAGGTCTTGACCAAGCCGAGCCGGTACCGCGCCGACCCCCAGATTGCTCAATAGTTTGAGCGCAGTGCGGTAGATGCGTTCCATTTCCAGCGTCGAAAGAGGCTTGTAGGCACCACCGATCTGGCCCGGAGGACAGGGGCCCACGACAGGTTTGGTGGCGCGTTTGGCCAGGCGGGCAGTGCGGCCCGCGCGCTTTGGTGGTTTTGCGGTCATGACCTCTCACCCTAGCATCTGCGATTGCAGGTTGGGCAAGCGATTTTGATCAAGGTCCGCCCTTTGCATTCGGTTTCAGCGGCTTTGGAGTTTGTGGTTTTCCCCGGAGACCGACCGGGCCAAAGGTTTGGAAAACTCCGTAAACAGGCAAGCTCCCTGCTGTGGCGACGGCCGACTTCTGCAACATCGCCTTGCGCCCCGTCTGGTCTTGCCTATAACGCCGTCAATTTGCCGCGAAGGGGAGCGCACCAGATGCCAAAACGGACGGACATCTCGTCGATTATGATCATCGGTGCGGGCCCCATCATCATAGGTCAGGCCTGCGAGTTCGACTATTCCGGCGCCCAAGCCTGCAAAGCGCTGCGAGAAGAAGGCTATCGGGTGATCCTGGTCAATTCCAACCCGGCCACCATCATGACCGACCCGGACATGGCGGACGCGACCTATATTGAGCCGATCACGCCCGAGATGGTGGCCAAGATCATTGAACGCGAACGCCCCGACGCGCTTTTGCCAACCATGGGCGGGCAGACTGGACTGAATACGTCACTCGCGCTGGAAGAAATGGGTGTGCTGGAAAAATTTGGTGTCGAAATGATCGGGGCCAAGCGCGAAGCGATCGAGATGGCCGAAGACCGCAAGCTTTTCCGCGAGGCGATGGATCGTATTGGCCTCGAAAACCCCAGGGCCACCATCGCGAACAATATGGACGAATGCATGGCGGCCCTGGAGGAGATCGGGCTGCCTGCCATCATCCGCCCCGCCTTTACCTTGGGGGGTACCGGTGGTGGCGTGGCTTATAACCGCGAGGATTTTGAATATTACTGCCGGACGGGTCTGGATGCCTCTCCGGTGAGCCAGATCCTGATCGACGAATCTTTGCTGGGCTGGAAAGAGTTTGAAATGGAGGTCGTTCGCGACCGCGCCGACAATGCGATCATCGTCTGTTCCATCGAAAATGTGGACCCGATGGGGGTGCATACCGGCGACAGTATCACGGTCGCGCCCGCGCTGACGCTGACCGACAAAGAATACCAGATGATGCGGAACGCTTCGATTGCCGTTCTGCGCGAGATCGGCGTCGAAACCGGTGGCTCCAACGTCCAATGGGCGGTGAACCCGGTGGATGGCCGCATGGTGGTGATCGAGATGAACCCCCGCGTCAGCCGCTCTTCCGCGCTGGCCTCCAAAGCCACGGGGTTTCCGATTGCCAAGGTCGCGGCCAAGCTCGCCGTGGGTTACACGCTCGACGAGTTGGACAATGACATCACGGGCGTGACGCCTGCGAGCTTTGAGCCTTCCATCGACTACGTTGTCACCAAGATCCCGCGCTTCGCGTTCGAAAAGTTCCCCGGCGCCGAACCCGTCCTCTCCACCGCCATGAAATCCGTGGGCGAGGCCATGTCCATCGGCCGGACCTTCCATGAGAGCCTGCAAAAGGCGCTGGCCTCGATGGAGACCGGCCTCACCGGCCTAGACGAAATTGACATTCTCGGCGCGAAATCAAATGCGCTGCCACCGGCAGAGGTGGCGCCGGATCAAAAAGTTGAACGATCGACAACAACGGCCGGTAAAGTCACCTCCTCTGAGATGCAACGCCGGTTGGCCGATTTACAGAGGGCAAAGGACGAGGAGGCACGAAAAAATCGGACCTCCATCATCGCGGCCCTTTCTCAGCAAACCCCGGATCGGCTCCTCGTCATCGCGCAGGCCATGCGGCATGGCTTAACGGACGACGACATTCACGCGGCCACGTCATTCGACCCGTGGTTTCTGGCCCGTATCCGCGAGATCATCGACATGGAGGCGCACATTCGTGAGGAGGGCTTGCTCCTAAACGAAGCCGACCTGCGCCGCCTGAAGATGATGGGGTTCACTGATGCGCGTTTGGCGACGCTCACGGGCCGCACGGAAGGGCAGGTGCGTCGCGCCCGTCTGAACCTTGGCGTAACCGCCGTTTTCAAACGGATCGATACCTGCGCGGCCGAGTTCGAGGCGCAAACGCCTT
>JBCBGY010000205.1:0-7645 GCA_038526275.1 Pseudomonadota bacterium
CCACCATCCATTCGCCCTGCCCCATGCGCGCGTTCGAGCCGTAGGCGTGGATGATGCCGCCATTGATGACCGTCGGATCAATCCCACCGGCATCCAGCAGAGTCGCAACCATGGTCGTGGTCGTCGTCTTTCCGTGGGTGCCCGCAACAGCCACGTTCGATTTCAGGCGCATCAGCTCGGCCAGCATCTCGGCGCGGCGAACCACGGGCAGACCGCGCAAGCGTGCTTCGTCCAGTTCCACATTGCCCGCTTTGATGGCCGACGAGATCACGATAACCTCGGCGCCTTCCAGGTTTTCAGCGGCCTGGCCCTCGAAGATCTTTGCGCCCAGCATCTCCAGCCGTTCGGTGATTTTCGATCGCTTCAGGTCGCTGCCCTGGACCTTGTAGCCAAATTCCAACAGAACTTCCGCAATGCCAGACATGCCAATACCGCCGATCCCCACGAAGTGGATCGCGCCCAGTTTGGTCGGCAGTTTCGTGACGCCTTGCATGATAGTGCTTCCGTCCATGGCCTAGCCTCCGTTCTTGTTGTTGTTTTTTCTCGACAGGTCGAGGGTCAATTCGACAAGCCGTTCCGTTGCGTTCGGTCGACTTTGGTCCAACGCAGCGTGTGACATTTGCAACGCTGCTTCCGGCTGGTTGAGGACGGCCAGGACCTGTTCAGCCACATTTTCAGGGGTCAATTGCGATTCCGGCATAAGAATTGCCGCCTGCGCATCGACGAGGCTGCGGGCATTGGCGGTTTGCTCATCGCGGATCGCTGCGGCAAGGGGCACCAGGATAGAGGGCCGACCGATCGTGCTGATATCGGCCACAGACGAGGCACCCGAGCGGGAAATCACGAGTTGCGCTTCGGTCAACCGCTCCGGAACGTCATGGAAGAAGGAAGAGACCTCAGCGCTGATGCCGGCCTGCTGATAGGTCTGCAACGCCTTCGGGCCGTCTTCCTCGCGGGCTTGGTGCGAGACCTTGAGGCCAGCCCGGATCTCTGGCGGCAACAGCGCAAGGCCGGCGGGCACGCGTTCTGACAGTATACGCGCACCTTGGCTGCCCCCCATGACCAGCAGGTTGTAAGGCGGACCTTCCGGCGGGCGATAGGGTGCCGCCTTCTTTTCCAGGATCGCGGCGCGAACAGGATTGCCCACTGGCAGTCCCTCGACCCCGGCAGGCAAGTCGGTTGGCCAGGTGCCACAAGCCACGCAACTGACGCGGCGGGCGAACTGTTCGTTCACCCGTCCCAAAACGCCGTTCTGCTCATGGATCATTCGTGGGATCCGCAGCAGAGTGGCCGCGGCAAGCGCTGGGATTGTCGGGTATCCCCCGAACCCCACAACCACGCTTGGACGTGCTGACCGGAGCGACAGGCACGCACTCAGGACCCCTGCTGCGATACGAAAAGGCACACTGATCTTTTCGACCCAACCGCCCCGGGCGAAGGTCGCGCTGGTGATTTGTTCGATCTCTACTGCGCTGGGAAATGCGCCAGTGTACCGCGCGCCACGTTCGTCGGTGGAAAGCTTGACCCGCCAGCCTTCGGCCAGCATGGCCTCCGATAGGGCCTGGGCGGGGAACATATGCCCGCCTGTACCTCCCGCTGCGATGACCAGCAACGGCGCCATCTACTTGTCCCGCCGTTGAAAGATATCGCCGATCTCGCCCTGGGGACGGGCGCGCGTGAAGGCGAGCAGCATGCCCACAGCGATCCCGCCTGCGATCAGGGAAGAGCCTCCGTAGCTGACGAATGGCAGGGTCATGCCCTTGGCAGGCAACAGCCGGACGGCCACGCCCATATTGATCAGCGCCTGGACGCCAAACGTGCAGGCCAGCCCCGCGCCCGCCAGGCGGATGAACGGGTCGCGTTCGCGCATCAACCGGGTCACGCTGCGCAGCACAATCGTCGCGAAGAGCAGAATGATGACCAAGACGAGCAACAGGCCGTACTCTTCCGCGGCCACAGCAATGATGAAATCCGTATGCGCATCGGGCAAAGACCATTTGACTTGGCCCTCACCCACGCCGACCCCCAGAAACCCGCCTTCTCGGATGGCGTTTGTGGCGTAGCCCAACTGGGTCGTCGGGTCGACCTCCGCCGCCAGAAATCCGTCGATCCGCCGGGCAAAATGTTCAGACATGTTGTAGGCCGTGACACCACCGAGGACGACCAGCAAAGCGATAGAGATCAGTAAGGCAATGGGCGCACCGCCCACGAAATACATAACGCCCCAGCCAAACAGGATCAGCGCAGCCTGACCGAAATCCGGTTGGACAGCCAGAAACGCCACAATGATCATAGCCATGAAGAAGGACAAGGATCGGCCCGGCGGGCCCGCCGTTTCTTGCGCGGCGGCCATGAGCCAGGCGGCAAAGATCATGAAGGCGGGTTTCAGAAACTCAGACGGTTGCACACTGGCAAAACCCAACGAAAACCACCGCGTCGCCCCCTTTCCGAAGTCGGTGCCAAAGATCGGCAGAAGCATCAGGGACAAGAGGGCGGCAAAGAATCCCAGCACGGCGAGCCTGCGTACCAGGTTGGGCGACATCATCGATACGATGAGCATGGTCACAATCGCTACGGTGCCAAAAAAGGCCTGGCGCTGCACGTAGTAGAACGGCTCAAGCCCGTTTTTTGCCGCCAATGGGGGCGAAGATGCCAGGCCCAGCAAAAGGCCGATGCCAAAGAGCAGCAAAATGCAAGAGATCGACCATTTGTCGACCGTCCGCCACCATCGTGGAAGCACCGGATCGCCCACGATATTGGGCGCGGTGCCGTACACCATTTCTGTCATGGGTTACCGCCCACTCATGCCTCTGCTCTGCCCGGTTGTCCGGGTCTGTGAGTCTGCTACCGCGAATGACCGTCTTTTGCCAGAAGTTTGAACCGGATGTTCTCCGACCGTCACCCCCTTGCCGCGGTGACGCCGTTCAGGCACAGCCCCCGCCATGGAGGTGACTACGTTAATCCTTGGCGCGGGCGCAGCCGGGCTGATGTGCGCGGCCCATGCCGGACCTGGGGTGCTGGTCGTGGATCACGCCCGCGCGCCCGGCGAAAAGATCAGAATTTCGGGCGGCGGGCGGTGCAATTTCACCAACATGCATACGTCACCGGAAAATTTCATATCGACGAACCCGCACTTCGCGAAGTCCGCGCTAAGCCGATACACTCAATGGGATTTCATTGCGCTGGTCGACCGCCACGGCATCGCATGGCATGAAAAAACGCTGGGCCAGCTCTTTTGCGACAGGAAGGCCACGCAGATCACCGAGATGCTGCTATCGGAGGCCCGGGTCGCAGGCGCCGATCTGTGGCTTCAAACCGACATCGATGAGATTGCTCACCGCGACGGAGGGTTCGATGTTGCTTTGAACCGGGCCGGAACGACCGTGGCCGTTCGCGCCAAGAATATCGTGGTGGCCACCGGGGGGAAATCTATTCCGAAGATGGGTGCAACTGGCTTTGGCTACCGGGTCGCCGAACAGTTCGGCCTGCCCGTTACCCCGACACGGCCAGCGCTGGTGCCTCTGACCTTTGGCGAGGAAATAATGCTACGTCTAAAGCCTCTGGCCGGGATATCCGCACCTGCGGCTGTCACTGCGGGCGGCACCTGCTTTGAGGAAGCCCTGCTCTTCACCCATCGCGGCTTGTCAGGGCCAGCGATTTTGCAGGCTTCGTCCTACTGGCAAGAACAGGCGCCCATCGCCATCCGGCTGTGCCCCGGGCTGGACTGGATGGAACGGTTGAAAGCCCTTCGCCAATCGGCCCCACGCAAAAGCCTGGCAACGGTACTGGCCACAGAATTACCGAAAGGTTTGGCACAGATGACCGCGACGGACATTGGACTGACCGGCAATATGGCCGACCAATCCGATGCCACTTTGAGCCGCGTTGTAGACAGGCTGGCCAACTGGCGGATCATCCCGACAGGGACCGAAGGCTACCGCACCGCAGAAGTGACGGCGGGCGGGGTCGACACGTCGGTTCTGTCTTCCCGAACGATGGAAAGCCGGGTCCCGGGCCTGTTCTTTATCGGGGAATGCGTTGATGTAACCGGCTGGCTGGGCGGTTACAATTTTCAATGGGCGTGGTCGAGCGGTTGGGCCGCGGGGAACGAAATCGCCCTACGATCCTAATGCGCTTTGTACCTCTGCGACGAAATCCTCCCCCCGGCGCTCGAAATTATCGTACTGGTCAAAGCTCGCTGCGGCAGGAGCCAGTAGAACGACCTCACCAGGTTGCGCGTCGCGGGCCGCGCGCGCCACAGCCTCTGCCATTGTGCCACAGATATCTGCTTCGACTTGACCCAGGGAAAGAGCGAAGCGTTCTGCCTCGCGCCCGATGACGTATGCCTTAATGACGTGCGCCAGCCCGTCGCCGAGTCCATCGAGCCCCCCGTCCTTTTGCAGCCCACCACAGATCCAGCGGACGCGTGGAAACGCCAAAAGCGCCTTGGCGGCGGCATCTACATTGGTGGCTTTGCTGTCGTTGATGTAACGAACACCTTTCGCCTCTGCGATGATCTGGCTGCGATGCGGCAGACCGGTAAAGCTGTGGAAGGCCTGCTCAATCACGCGTGGCGCCAGACCCAGCGCGCGCGTTACGGCATAGGCGGCGCAGGCATTTTGGTGGTTGTGAGACCCAGGCAGACCGGCCACCTCCCGCAGGTCGATCGAGGCCACCTGCCGCCCCTTGCGCCATTCGGCCAAAAACCCCTTTCGGGCAAAGACATGCCAGCCGGGCCCGGAAAGCTTGGCCCCCGTCGCCACGCGGATCACCCGGTCATCGCCACCGCCTTGCGAAAGCTGCCCGGCCAGAAAGTGCCCTTCCACTTCATCCACACCAATCACAGCCCTATCCGGCCCGCCTTCGGCAAAGAGCCTGCGTTTGGCCGCGAAATAGCCGCCAAGCCCGCCGTGGCGGTCCAGATGGTCGGGGGTAAGATTCGTCAGAACGGCAATATCTGGTGTCAGCGCGCGGGCCAGTTCGGTTTGGTAGGACGACAGTTCCAACACCACCACGCCGCCATCTTCTGCCGGATCGATGTCAAGGACGCCGCGCCCGATATTGCCCGCCAGAACAGAAGGCCTGTGAACCGTTTCCAGCACATGGTGGATCAACGCAGACGTGGTCGATTTGCCGTTCGACCCGGTGACGGCCACCACCTTGGGGCTGACATCAAACTGATCCCAGTCGGGCGTGGCATAAGACCGGAAGAACAACCCGATATCATTATCAACCGGTACCCGTGCCTGAAGCGCCGCCAGGATCACGGGATGTGGCGCGGGATAGAGATGCGGGATACCAGGCGACACGATCAGCGACGCCATGCCTTCAAATGCCCCGGCCCGGCTGAGATCAGACAGGGTAAGGCCTGCGGCTTCTGCCCTGGACCGGGCTTCTGCGCCATCATCCCAGCACACTGCCTCTGCACCGCCAGCCGTCAGCGCGCGGGCTGCCGCAAGACCCGACCGCCCCAGCCCCAGCACACCAACCCGCGCGCCTTCGAACCCTTGAACCGGGATCATCGCAAATCCTCCACTTTGGTTTGATGCTTATCGGTCTGTGTGGCCCGGGACCAGACCCGCTACGTGATGCCGGATGAAGGCCACACGCTCTGCCACAGAAGCTTTCGGAAGGGTCAGCAGGTCATGGCCTCGCCGTTGGTAAGCCACAACCAGTGCATCATATTCCGCGATTGCGTCCGCCAGCCCATGCTTTCGGTCCGCATCGAGAGTGTAGATTTCGGGCCAAGGCGGGGCCAGAAAGACCAGTCTGTGATAGCAGAGGTCCGGTGGGTCGAGCAGGGGCGCCCCCAACCGTTCGAGATTGCACAGCGCATCGACGGCAGACCGGTCAAAGAACACCGGGCCCTGCTCCTCCGCGACCATGCGCAGATCCTCCATCGCCGTGGTGAGGCAGGCCCGGCAAAATGCCACCGGATCGCCGTAGGGATCTATACCGGCCTGCACCACCCGGCGACCTGGTTCCGGCACCACGATCTCGCCAACGTCGGCAAGTGCCTGCAACAACGTTGATTTTCCGCCGCTGGAACAACCCGAAATCACGAATCGCACTGAAATGCCTCCGGTATTTCAATCCAATAAACATAGTGTTGACGCGTCATAACAAACTCAATCCTGCCGACCCGCCGACGATGAGCGGCATTATGATACCGTTTTGGAGATTATTTGCCGGTTTGTTGGGCCATCGGTTTGTCGGGAGGGGGAATACTTGTAAAACCCAAGATGCGTTAGGGATGGGGGTCCCCATTGCGAGAAATGCCGAGCTGAACGGGGACCTGTGGGGGCACTTATGTGGCAAAACTATACACAGCGACTGCAAACTTTGCGGGAACGCATTGCCGAAACGATCATCCAACAACCTGCAGCGGATAGCCCAGAGCCCGAAAGCCGACTTCGGTTTTATCTCGCGGATGTGTCGGGCGGCGTTGGTGAGCAGGAAATCCTGACGGAGTTAACAGATGGTGCTGTCGTAGACCCGGCGCTGCTGGAAGGACGCCGTGTCACTGTCTTTGCCATGGACGAGCAGGGCGACATTGGCAGTGTGCAACTGTTGTACACCGAGATCGAGGATGGTCGTACTGTCGATGCGGTCTACAAGGTCGAAAATTTCGAGCCATATGCCTTGTTTGGCGACGATGCCGGGGATTTTCTGACGGGGCTGGATCTGGCGGGTGGCAATTACGCTGTGACCTACAAAGCCTATGCCGGAGATTTTGCAACGGGAGGCTTGCTGGAAAGCGGACGGATTGCCTTTGAGGTTGGCGCATCTGAGTCCAGCGATAACGTCGCTCCCGTGGCGGTCGATGATGTTTTGGCGCTAGAGGCAAGCGAGACAAGCAGCTTCGATGCGTTGGCCAATGACACTGATCCGGATGGCGACACGCTTTCACTGACCCAATTGCTGGAGGTCGGACCTGGCCTTTCGGCGGCGATCCAAGACGGACGGATCGCCATCGCCCCTGATGAGGGCTTTAGCGGTGAAGCCACCATCCGTTACGAGATCAGCGACGGCAATGGCGGCACGGACGAAGCGGAAGTCACGGTTTCGGTGGCCGCGCAAGAGGTAGAAGACCCGGAATTCCGCTTTTTCCTCATTGATATTCGTGGCGGCTTGGGGGAGCAAACCATACTCGCCGAGTTGACCGATGGTTCGGTGGTGGATGCGGACCTTATAGAGGGCCGTCCCGTCACCATATTCGCGACCACTGACGCGGAAAATGTGGAAAGCGTTCGGGTGCGTCTGACCGGAGACACGATTGGCCGGATCGCGCGGGTCGAGAACTTCGATCCCTATACCATTTTCGGCGATGATAGTGGTGATTTTACCCAGGGCATCAGCAATTTTGGTGAGGGTGAATATCAGTTCCGCTACGCGGCATTTAGCGAAGATCGGGCGCAAGGTGAGCGGGTGGCTGTCGATACGATCAACTTCAGTATCGTGGACGACACACCGGAGCCGGAGCCAATTCCGGAGCCAGAGCCCGAACCGGATCCGGTACCAGATCCCGAGCCGGAGCCCGAACCGGAACCAGAGCCAGAGCCAGAGCCAGAGCCAGAGCCAGAGCCAGAGGATCCGTTCCAGAATGGCGTTCTGTCAACCTATACCAGCGGCGGTTCGGCCGAAG
>JBCBGY010000206.1:0-7617 GCA_038526275.1 Pseudomonadota bacterium
AAAAAGAGCTGGCGATGATCGAGAAGCTGAACATCGCCCAGTATTTCCTGACGATTTATGATGTGATCCAGTATGCGCGCCATGGGGTCAAACCGCCGATCCTGTGCCAGGGGCGAGGATCGGCTGCCAATTCTGCTGTCTGCTATGTGTTGGGCATTACCGCTGTGGACCCGGCCAAGCATGACCTGCTGTTTGAGCGTTTTGTGTCCGAAGAGCGCAAGGAGCCGCCCGATATTGACGTCGATTTCGAGCATGAGCGGCGCGAAGAAGTCATTCAGCATATCTATGACAAATATGGCCGGGATCGGGCCGGGCTTTGTGCCACCGTGATCCATTACCGCCCGCGCTCTGCCATTCGCGAGGTCGGCAAGGCCATGGGACTGAGCGAGGATGTGACAGGCGCGCTGGCCCGCACCGTTTGGGGCAGTTGGGGCACCGAGATGGGTGAGGCGGAGGCGCGGGAGGCCGGCATCGAACTGAGCGATCCGCTGATCAACCGCACCATGAAACTGGCCAGCCAGATGATCGGGATGCCCCGGCATTTGGGTCAGCATGTGGGCGGCTTCATCCTGACCGAGACACCGCTTATCCAGACCGTACCCATTGGCAATGGCGCGATGCCGGACCGCAGCTTCATTGAGTGGGACAAGGACGACATCGATGAGTTGCGGATGCTGAAGGTCGATGTGCTGGCACTGGGCATGCTGACCTGCATTCGAAAGGCATTTAACATGATCGATGCGCATTACGGCCAGCGCTATGATCTGGCGACGGTGCCGAAGGAGGACCCGGCTGTGTACGATATGCTCTGCCGGGCCGACAGTGTGGGCGTGTTCCAGGTGGAAAGCCGGGCGCAGATGAACATGTTACCGCGCCTGAAACCGCGTAAGTTCTATGACCTGGTAATTGAGGTGGCGATTGTCCGGCCCGGGCCCATTCAGGGCGATATGGTCCATCCCTTCCTGCGGCGGCGTGATGGGATCGAGCCGGTGGAGTTTCCGTCGCCCGGGCCAAAGCATGACCCGGATGAGTTGAAAAACATCCTTGGCCGGACCCTGGGCGTGCCGATCTTCCAAGAACAGGCCATGAAGATCGCGATCGAGGCGGCACGGTTCAGCCCGGCAGAGGCCAATGAGTTGCGCAAGGCCATGGCCACCTTCCGGTCGCGCGGTACGATTGGCGAGTTGCAGGACAAGATGGTCAGCCGCATGGTCGAACGCGGCTATGAGGAAGATTTCGCGCGCCGCTGTTTCGATCAGATCAAAGGGTTCGGGGATTATGGTTTCCCGGAAAGCCATGCGGCCAGTTTCGCGCTGCTGGTCTATATATCCAGCTGGATCAAGTGCCATTATCCGGATGTCTTTTGCGCAGCTCTGCTGAATTCCCAGCCCATGGGCTTTTACGCGCCCGCGCAAATCGTGCGGGATGCGCGGGAACATCAGGTCGAGGTGCGCGAGCCGGATGTGAACTATTCCGATTGGGACAATCTTCTGGAACCCGTCGCGCCGACGCAATCGAACGCTTTCGCAGTGCGGTTGGGTCTGCGGCAGGTCGATGGGATGCGCAAGGACGTGGCCGAACGGTTGATGGCGGTGCGGGACATGCCGTTTGACGATGTGGCGGATCTGAAAGCGCGGGTGCGGGCGGATGCTGGCACGATGCGCAAACTGGCCGCGGCGGATGCGTTCCGGTCCATGGGGCTCGACCGGCGGCAGGCGCTCTGGGACACGCGGGCGCTGCGGGATGCGCCTGACTTGCCGCTATTTGGCGCGCGCGACGAAGGGGGGGAGGTGCCCGTGCAACTTCCCGCCATGCCGAAATGCGAACATGTGGTGGCGGATTATCAGACGCTGCGATTGTCGCTTAAGGCGCATCCGATCTCGTTCCTGCGCCGGAGCATGGCGCGGCAAGGCTATGTCTCGGCCAAGGAGCTTTGGCAAACCCGGCCCGGCCAGCGGGTGCGCTTGGCGGGGATCGTGCTGATCCGCCAGCGCCCGGGCAGTGCCAAAGGGGTCTGCTTCATTACGCTGGAAGATGAGACCGGTACCGCGAACCTTGTCGTCTGGCCCAAGGTGATGGCGCAGTTCCGCAAGGTGATCATGACGGCTCGGCTGATGGAGGTGCATGGCGTGATCCAGCGCGATGCGGACATCATCCATGTGGTGGCCCGTGACTTGCGCGACCGGACCGATGCGCTCGACAGGCTGTCCAACGATCCGCTGGATGTGGCCATGGCCCGCGCGGACGAGGTGAACCGTCCCATGCCTGCAGATACCCGTCGCCATCCGCGCAATGTGCGCGTGATCCCGAAATCCCGCGACTTTCACTAAGTGCTTTCGGTCGGATACCGCTTAAGCGAAAGTTAGACCTCAAATCCTAGTTCACGCAATGCGTCGTTCAAATGTCCGGAACACCGCTAGAACCCCGATCCAAACCCGCCCCGCCCTTTCTTATTGGCAAAAATACTTCCGCCGGAGGCTCCAACGCTTATCGCCAGTGATGGCTCTGCCCCGATGGCGGAACAGATGTCAGAAATCCGTCGGTGCGCCGCCTTCGGCTTTGCGGCGCGCGACAAAGTCGGCCAATGCGTCGCGGTGGCCTTCATCAAGGGCAGGGGGCTCGAACTCCGCTACGATCTGTTTCCACAGCTTTTGGGCCCGTTCTGCCGTCCAGACGCCTCCGGCCAGATCCCAACCCTCGAAGTTCGTCCAGTCTGAGACAATCGGTTGGTAGAACGCGGTGGCGTAGCGGTCCTGAGTATGGGCGCAGTCGAAAAAGTGGGCGGTCCCTTGGGACTGAATAAGGTCGCCCACGTCCCGTATTGCGTCAAAGGCCAGATCGTCCGGACCCGTCGCGACCAGTTCCGGCTCAAAATAACGTTGGATCATTTGCAGCAGCTCGCAGTCCATGACGAACTTGGCGGGGCTCGCGATCAAGCCGCCTTCCAGCCAACCGGCAGCGTGGTAGACGACATGGGCCCCGGACTGCACGGCAGACCAGAGCGCATTGGAGGTCTCCCACATCGCCTGACCGTCCGGCACATTGGCTGTGCAGGATCCTGACGCCCGCATCGGCAGGCCGTAATACCGCGCCATTTGCCCGGTCATTTGCGTGGCCCGCATATATTCCGGCGTGCCGAAAGCAGGCGCGCCGGAGCGCATGTCGACATTGGACGTGAATGTGCCAAGAACACAGGGCGCACCAGGGCGAACATGTTGGAATAGCGCCACGGCACTGAGTGCCTCGGCAAGCGACAAGGCCACGGCGCCCGACATGGTGATCGGCGCCATGGCGCCCGCCAAAGTGAACGGTGTCACGATCACGGCCTGGCCTCTGCGCACGCAGCGCAGGCTGCCGTCAATCATCGGGTGGTCGTGCTTTAGCGGCGACGTTGAATTGATGTTGGTGTACATGCGCGGCGTGGCTGCGAATTCCTCATCGCTCAATCCGCCCGCAAGCCGCACCATTTCCAGCACGTCTTCGACCCGCTCCTTCCCCAGTGAATAGGCATGAACGACCTTGTCGCAGAGAGTGAGCTTATCAAACAGAACGTCCAGATGGCGGACGCTGGCATGCAGATCCACCGGCTCCACAGGATAGCCACCCGCAAAGTGAATGCAGTTGAACGCCTGCGTGAGTTTCAGAAAGTCGCGACACTGGGCCCGAGTGCCGGGAACCTTGCCGGTTTCAATATCCCAATAGTTCGGCGGACTGGAGACGTTACCAAACAGGATCGTGCGCCCACCGATGGTCAATCGTCGGTCAGGATTGCGCGGGGTCAGCGTAAACTCAGCTGGCGCCTGCGCAACCATCTCCATGACCCAATCACGACCCATGCGAACATTGCTACCGTTAACGCGGCAGCCTGCTTGTTTGAAAAGCGCCTGCGCCTCTTCATTCAGAAACTCGACGCCGACCTCCTCCAGGATGCGCATAACGGTATCGTGCATGGCGAGGATACCTTCTTCCGCCAACGGCTCGGTCGGGGCATCGGTATTTTGAGGTAAACGCCACGGCATTTGTGCCAAACTTTGACGAGCAGCTTGTCGTGCTACGCGATCACGTCCTCCCGCACGACGCCGTCGACCGGTCGGGGCAGTCGTCTGCTGTTCCATTGGGCGCGCCTCCAGCTTGTTTTCCTCAGGCTGCCAAGATGGCGGTGCCGCGCGCCGTCTGTTTCCGACACCTTATGCCGCTTTGCTGAAACGCGTGTTGGGGCGGGCCCACAAAGAAGCCCAAGGCGGTTCGACTCACTCAATTCGATGTCAAGAGGTGCGGCATACCGGGGCCGTTTTGGCCGGGACGAACGGCGCTGCCAAGAGAATCACTCTACGTCAACTCCCCAAAAAAAGGCGCCGTAACAATTGATCCGTTAGCTGCGGTGCAGAAAGTATCTCATTCGTTATCAGAGGGTTAACGCACCCCAGTTGTCGTTTGTACAATCAACAAATTCGAAATTATGTCCAGTGGGGTAAATCTCCACCCGGAAGAGCGGCCCTGGCCTGTGCCAGAACGTCGTACGAATGGTGTTCAGCATCGCAAAAACCGGTCACCCACGCGTCGTCCATTAAGATAAAATCAAGCACAAATCCAAGAAAAACAGGATCTTGCGCCCGGCTCTTGACATCATCGGGGCCGGAGCCCGTGGCGTTGAAAAAAACGGTCAGCAAGTCGCCTTCGCCTGCCAGCCAGGCCAATGCCTGCAAAGCAATCGCCTCGGCGGATTCCTGCTTCATATCGTTTCGCCTCCGTCGATCAGGAAAGGGTTCCTTAACCTATCTAAAGGGATACTTGTCAGCATGTTGAAACACCTTGTGACTGCCAACGAGGTTTTGGGTCGGAGGCTGTAGATGGCCGGGCGCGTGCTCATCGTCGAACAAATCGCCACTAACCGTATCATATTACGGGTTAAGCTTTCTGCTGCATGTTATGATGCACTCCAGGCATCGAGCGGCGCCGAAGCGCTAGAGATTGCACGTGCAGAAAGCCCCGACTTGATCGTCTTAGATATGGATCTGACCGATATCAACGGCCTTGATGTATGCAAGGCGCTGAAGGAAGATCCAGCCACGGCATCCATACCTGTGATCATGGCCGGGACGGACAAGTCGCCCGAATGCGTTATGGACTCCCTGCGGGCCGGCGCCGAAGACTATATGTTGAAACCCTTGAACGAGATTTTCCTGACGGCACGTCTGCGGACCGCGCTGCGGGCGCGAGATATCTCGGAAGAACTGTCCCTGCGCAAGACGACGACCTCGGCCCTGGGATTGGCAGAGGCCCCTCAGGCATTTGAAACGCCGGGTACTGTTGCCATCATAACGGACGACACACCGCTATCACTGGCTTGGCGCAATGAACTCAAGGACCGGATCATACATCGCCGCCTGATCATGGGACGTACGGCAGCCTTGGGCGATTTGCCGGACGACCGGTTCCCAGACCTTTTTGTCATCCGCTCGCACCTTAAACGCGCGCGGGAAGGCCTGCACCTGCTGAGTGAATTGCGGGCGCGGCCGGGGCTCAGAGATACACGCATTCTGATGGTGCTGCCCGAATATTGCCCGAGCGATGCGGCAATGGCTTTGGACCTTGGGGCCGCAGATGTTCTGTATGAACCCCTGAATTACGACGAACTGGCCCATCGGTTGCGGATCCAGATGGAACGCAAACGCCGCGCAGATCACCTGCGGCGCAGCGTTAAAGTGGGTCTCCGCATGGCCGTTACCGACGGGCTGACGGGTCTTTACAACAGACGTTACGCCCTTTCGCATCTTGACCGCACCTATCGGCGGGCCTGCGATCATGGGCGGCTTTTTGCGGTGATGGTGCTGGACCTCGACAGGTTCAAACGGGTGAACGACGACTATGGCCACCGTGCTGGCGATCAGGTTCTGATCGAAGTGGCCAACCGCTTGCAGGCGAATCTGCGCGGGGTCGATCTCGTTGCTCGTGTGGGGGGAGAAGAATTCCTGGTGGTGATGCCGGAAACCAATGCCGAACAGGCTCGGATTGCGGCGGAGCGTCTTTGCGAGATTATTCAGGAAGACCCGATCCTTGTGGAAGAAGCCCGGGGCGAACAGTCGCCCATGACAACAATCCACCAGACGGTCTCTATCGGTGTGTCCATCTTCGATGGTGCCTTGGAACCAGAGACCAACCAGCGGGTGACCGTGTCAGATCTTCTCGACAGGGCTGATGCGGCGCTCTATCGCGCAAAGTCAGCTGGCCGGAACCAGGTCACCTTCTCCAGGACCGCAGCCTGATTTGACGGGCGCGGTTGCACCCGGGCTGCTCGCACCGCTATGGTTGCGGCAGATCCGGGGAGAGGGAAGTCATGGTCCGCCGCGCCTTAGCCGCTTTAGCGCTTGTCGCCCCGGTCGCTGCTTGCGGTTCTTTTCCGACCGTTGAGGACTCGATCACTCCGGCTGGTCAGGCCGCGCCATTCCCAATGATCGTAGATTTGGATCCGCTGCTGGCAGAGGTATCTGAAACGTCCACCACACCAGAGACGGCCGCGACTGTAGAAAGCCGGGCCCGGCGCGCCCAGAGCCGCGCAGCGGGCCTGCGCCGACCGGTCGTCAGTCAGACCGAGAGAGAGCGATTGGAACAGGCTGTCGCCGACCGCCCCTGAGCCACCGTTGCAGCCGCAGCCTCTCCGCGTTACACGCCCCGGCAGTCAGAACATACCCGGAGACCTGCCCATGACCGCCGCCCCCCTTCGCCTTGGCATTGCCGGTCTCGGGACCGTCGGCATTGGCGTTGTAAAGATCCTGCGCCGCCACGCCAAACAATTGGAGGCCCGTGCCGGTCGTCCAGTGCAATTGGTGGCGGTGTCAGCGCGGGACCGAGTAAAAGACCGGGGCGTTCCACTTGCGGACTATGCCTGGGAAGATGATCCTATCGCGCTGGCCCGCCGAGATGATGTTGATCTGTTTGTTGAACTCATTGGTGGCGGAGATGGCCCGGCCAAGGCAGCAACCGAGGTGGCTCTGGATCAGGGTAAAGCCGTGGTCACAGCCAACAAGGCCATGCTGGCGCTGCACGGTCAGGACCTCGCCCAACGGGCAGAGGCCAACACCACGACCATTCGATTTGAGGCCGCCGTCGCAGGAGGGATACCTGTAATGAAAGCCCTGACCGAAGGCTTGGCAGGCAATGAGATCACGCGGGTCATGGGCGTCATGAATGGCACTTGCAATTACATCCTGACACGGATGGCAAGCGCGGGCCTGTCTTATGACGAGGTTTTCGCCGAGGCCGACGCACTGGGCTATCTGGAGGCGGACCCGACGCTCGATGTTGGCGGCATCGATGCGGCCCATAAACTGGCGCTGCTGGCCGCGGTGGCCTACGGCACGGCACCCAACTTTGGCGGTATTGAGATCGAAGGGATCGAGCGGGTTTCCATCGACGATATCCGCCAAGCGGCCGACATGGGCTTTGCAATCAAACTGCTGGGCGTAGCGCAACCTACGGCCCGGGGGCTGGAACAGCGCATGTCGCCCTGCCTAGTACCTTTGACCAGCCCATTGGGCCAACTCGATGGTGCGACCAACATGGTGGTCCTGGAAGGCGACAGCGTCGGCCAGATTGTCTTGCGTGGTGCTGGCGCGG
>JBCBGY010000207.1:0-7511 GCA_038526275.1 Pseudomonadota bacterium
TGATCGGGCGATTGGCTTGGTCCGCGATATTGCGGCCAATTTCGGCGCCCGCGCGATTGAGTTCGCGGACCCGCGATTGCGCATCGTGGAGTTTCAGGCGCGCCGCAGTGCCACCGAAGGTGTTGGTCAGAAAGATGTCGCTGCCCGCATCGACGGAACCTCGGTAGAGCCTTTCGATCCGGTCCGGGTGGTCGACATTCCACAATTCGGGCGCGTCGCCCGCCTGGAGACCCATATTAAAGAGCGCTGTGCCCGTTGCACCATCCGCCAGCAACCAGTCCCGGGTCGACAGAAGGTTCGTGAAGAGCTCAGGCTTGGCGGGTGACATAGGGGGAACTCCATAAACTATGCTCATGGCGTGTGGCATGGGCCGGGCGAGAGGCGCAAACCTATATTTGTCATAATGATCATGAGGCTGGCTTGAGCTAGGCGGCCCGCTGTATGCTGGCCTCTGACGTTAGGGGAACAATTGTGTCTTTCTGGACAGGGCGTTCCGGTAGCGGTTCGGGATGCAGGATGGCGCGAGAGATTTCCCAACCGGCCCACAGCAAGGTTGGCCAAGATGGCGCGGCGGCGTAGAGCGGTTCATAGCGTGGCGCAAAACAGTTCTTGAACTGGCGCAGGCCCGCAGCCTCATTGCAAAGCCTTCTGCGCATCAAGCGGACAAACCAGGGTTCGGAGTTATCGGGAGGCAGCGGCAGTGCGGCCAGGCTGAACCTTGTGCAGGCGAGCGCCTCCGCTTCATCAATTGCCGCCAGGACGAGCGCGTGCATTGTTCCGTCGGGAATGTCGGGGTTATGACGGATCAGGTCCAACACCCATTCATGTTGATTGGAATGTAACGTGATAAAGGCGATGGGTGCCCCGCGATGGTAGGCCACGAAACGGCGCTGCCAGGCGACATAGGCCGGACAAAAGCGGCCCATGGAAAAGCCACGTGCAGGCCGGTCAAACTGCCACGCCGCATCAATCGCGGCAAGCGACGCGCTTTGTTCATCCGACAAGGGGCCACGCTCGGCTGCCACCTCGACCCCTGCCTTGCAGGCTTGGCGCAGTTTGCGGCGAAGCTGCCGATGCGCGGAGCCCTGCAAGTTGAACCGGGACGGATCTATGACGGCCTCCTGCGAGATTTTTGCCAAGGCAAAGCCGGCCTGTCGGGCCCGCACAGCCAGCCGCGCAGAGCATTTGTAGATGACCGGGATTTTGCTCCATCTTTGCGACAGGGATGCCAGTTCGCCGATGGCGTGTTTGTGGGTCGCTGCCGGGCCGAAAGGATCGGTCAGGCCGACGTCAAAGCTGGGCGTTTCACCAACCAGCCAGCCGCGTCGGGGATTTACGACTTCAAGCAGTCGATGGGTCCCTTGGTGGACCAGCGCCAGTTCCGCGCGGCGGCTTTGCCGCACGACTGCCCGGAGCACATTGGGCAGGTCTGCCCCGGCTTCGTGCATTTTGGGCCTGTTGCTTCCGCGAGAGCCGGGAGGGCCTATGAACAACGCCACTGCCGCGACAGAGGCGGGCAGCAGGTAATAGACGATGCGAAAGGCGAGCAGGGCCACAACCAGGTCGGGCTCAGCAGCCAAAGGCAATAGACTGAGCAGCATCATTTCGAACGGCCCTAGCCCCGCTGGAGTCGATCCCAGCAGTCCGGCGGTAAATGCGATGAGGTATGCCGGAAACAGGAGCGCAAAGCTCAGTGCCGCGTCTGGCGGCAACAGAAACCAAAAGGCGAGGCCCGCCGCAGTCAGATCCACCGCCGCGAGGCCGACGAGTTTGGCGCAAATCGGAAGGTTTGGCAGCGATACCGTAATGCTTCCCAGTTTGAGCGTTGGGCAGATCAAGCAAAGCGCGGCAATCATACCAATGCAAAGGAGTGTTGCGGCGCCAAGCCAACCCGCCAAAGGTAGTGCCGATGGCATGGCGAGCAAAGCGAAGCCAGTAACCGCAGCCCATCCGACCAGGAAACATGTGCTGATGACAGCCGTGAGCCCGAGAGCGCGGGGCAGGCTCGTGTCGGGCAACATGCGCCAGCGGGCCAATGTGCCCACGATGATGCCAAACCCGGTACATTGAGACAGAGAGATACTCACGATCCCGGCCGTGCGAGCGGTGGGCAGCTCTGTGGGACTGCGCATCATTTGGTGCACCACGCCGTCGTAGCGCCCAATAGCCCAGTAGCTGACCGCCGTCAGCGCGACAGCCACAAGCCACTGCCAGGCGGGCAAATCGGCCAGCGCCTGAAAGGCAGCGCGCACATCAAGCTCCGACAAGCCGCTCACCAATAGGGGTGCCAGGCCGACAATCACCAGAACGGGAAGGGCCTGTTTTGCACAGAGTTTCCGTATATTCCGCAGGACATCGTCCTGTGGTGCCGCGTCTGCCATGACATTTCCTCGCACAACCCGGGGGCACGCTATGTGCGAGAAACTACTAAGCCCTTAAGCGCGCTCCACTTTTGTGCAACGCGCTTAACTGATTGGAAACGGCCGGGTCAGGCCTCGTCCATCAACTGGGCTTTGGCAACGCCCATCAGTTCCGTCATCTTGGCCCGGATCGCGGTTTCGTCGGCCTTGTCGCCGAGATCACCGGCAACCTTTCGATAAACGTCTTCGTCACCGGCTTCTTCAAAATCCGATGCGATGACCTCTTTCGCATAGGCCTCCGCATCATCCCCGGACTTGCCAAGCAATTCAGCAACCCAAAGGCCAAGCAGTTTGTTGCGGCGGGCTTCCGCCTTGAACTGCATTTCTGCATCATGGGCGAATTTGTTTTCAAAAGCGTTTTCGCGTTCGTCGAAGGTCGACATCCACCAGTCTCCGTCAGAAGATAATCCTCAGTTTTGTAGCTAAGCACTCCGGCGCCAAATGGCCAGCGATTGCTGCAGTCAGCGGGGCGTCGGCGCTCGGTAAAGTGCGGTCAGGCGCGAGATGGCGTGTTCCTTTGCAGGCACGCTGCGGTTGCCTTTGCGGATCAAGTCCGTGGCATTCGCAATCGCGTCCGTCACTTGCCCTGCTTCCAACTGTCGTGTCAGGTGATCCAGCCAGGGCACTTGTTCCGCCGGAGGCAAACCGGCCTCGACGGCCTCCAGCAGCAACCGTGTCACCTCATCTTCCCAGTCCTTCGACCCGATAGCAGGAAGCGGCAGGTCATCCGGCTCGATCGGCGATTCGACCGGCTGAGGCTCTGTCTCTCTTTGCATCGGTTCCGGGTCTGGATCCGCGTGCTCAAAGGCTTCGACCGCGGGTTCAGCCACTGTTTCGGGTTCGACATCTGGGGTGTCGGCGATCTCTTCCGTTTCGGGTTCCGGCGCGGCAGGTGGATCAGGTTCTGCTTCCGCAACTGTCGGTCGTTCGGGCTCCGGGTCTGTTGGGGCAGGGGCCTCTCTCTCAGTGGGCTGCGGAGAAGGTTCTGGTTCCTGTGTTGGAACGACGGAATTTTCTGGCGCCATTTGCACAGGTTCGTCGACAGGGGGGGCGGCGTCTGGCGCGTCCTGAGACACGATTCCGACCAGTTCATCCAAGGGCTGGCCGCCTGGCTTTGGCGACAGAACCAACACCTCTGTTGGGCTCTGGTTGGCCGAAAAGAGTTTCTCTGGGTCGACGCCCAAAGCTTCCAGGATCATTCCCTGATGCGCTGGGGTCATAACTTCGTTCCGCGGCGTGTTTGGGGATGGTAGGCACGCCGCCTCGGCCGCATGGGGCGTTCCAAAGTCTGTCGCGGTCCAGTTCGCTTCGGGGCCGTTCCCCTTGAAACTCAGCGCAGAGGCTCTGCGGGTGGCCCGCCCGGCTTTGTAGACGTGAAAGGCGAAATCGGCGCCCGGATGGCGGGCGCCGCTATAGCGGAAGTAGTAGACTTCGGCTTCGGGATGTCGGGCGCTTAGGCCGCGGGCAATGGATGATTGACCGACTTCGGTTTCCACAAATTCCAGCAACGTCATGCCAGAGTCACCGGGCGCGATCGACAACCGAACCGGCATGTCGGACCCAACCCGGTTGTCACTGATGTCTATTCGGGCATGGGGTCCCTGGGGCAACAATTGGCTGGCATGTACCAACAAGGGGCGAGGCCCGGTCTTTGCGCCGCGGCCAACCAACCGCGACAGCATTCCGGTCGTCGCCTCGGTTTCTTCTGGAACTTCAAGCCGCAACGCGTTGAGCGACAAAGCTACATCAGTTGGTGGCAATGCCAGAAAAGCGAAGTCCAGCACCGCAAAATCTTCAGTCATGCCCGCCCGGGTCCCCTGCTAATACTTTAGCCGTGCCGCCTCTGCGATGCGGCGTCAAGGCCCCTCTGGGACCGCGCAGGTTGCCTGCCACCGCGCCATCCCTTATAGCAACAGCGAAAGAGGCGGGGTTGGCCCAGGCAGCGCCCGCGCGGAAAGGATCCCATGGCACGGCGTAAGAAGGTGTACGAAGGCAAGGCAAAGATCTTGTACGAAGGCCCCGAGCCCGGAACGCTGATCCAATATTTTAAAGATGATGCGACCGCGTTCAATGCCGAAAAGCGCGATGTGATCGAGGGCAAGGGCGTTCTGAACAACCGGTTGAGTGAGTTTTTTATGAACGGGCTGAATGCGATCGGTGTGCCGACGCATTTCATTCGGCGCATCAATATGCGCGAGCAACTCATTCGCTCCGTTGAGATTATTCCCCTGGAGGTTGTTGTCCGCAACTTCGCCGCTGGTCAAATTTCCAAGCGGTTAGGGATCGAAGAGGGCACGCCGCTGCCACGGCCTATCGTCGAATTCTACTTTAAGGATGATGAACTGGGTGATCCTCTGGTGACCGAAGAACATGTCATCGCGTTTGGTTGGGCCAACCAGCAGGATCTGGATGACATGGTCGCGCTGGCGCTGCGGGTGAATGATTTCATTTCCGGGGTCATGATGGGTGTGGGCATCCGGCTGATCGATTTCAAAATCGAGATCGGACGGATCTGGGACAACGAATTCCAACGACTGATCGTCGCCGACGAGATCAGCCCGGACAGTTGCCGCTTGTGGGACATTCGAACAGGCGATCGGCTGGACAAGGATGTCTTCCGGCGCGACCTGGGCAATCTGGCCGATGCCTATACCGAGGTTGCCCGCCGATTGGGCGTTCTGCCTGCCAATGCCTCTCCCATTACCAAGCCGACTTTGATCAACTGAGGCCCATGTTCGGTTGGTTGAAACGATCTGATCGGGGAGAACGTTCGGAGCGTGCGCAGAAGAACGACAAATTGCGTGCGGCTTTGGCGGATTATGGCGATGACGGATCAGAACCGCGGGAGGTTGTGCACTTTGCCTATCCTTCGCCAGATGGTGCTGGTGCCGACCGCAATGAATTGATGATCGATCTGGCTTATTTGGGCATGGAGTTTCTCGACTCCGACCCGACGCGGCCCAGTGCGATCTTGCGCGAAGTCCGCGAAGTGGCATCGACAGAGTTTGATCGTCATACCGAAGAACTGGAAGCGGTATTTTTGGGGAAGAGCTGGCAGTATGACGGATGGGAATCCGCCGTGCTGACCGAGGGCCAGGAGGGCAAATACACATGAAAGCCATCGTCCATGTGACGCTGCGGGACGGCGTTCTGGATCCGCAAGGCGAGGCGGTGAAGGCTGCGTTGGGCAATATGGGGTTCGACGGAGTGGAAGCTGTGCGTCAGGGCAAGGTGATTGAACTCGATCTGGCGGATGGGACCTCTGAAGCAACCGTAACCGAGATGTGCGAGAAGCTCTTGGCCAACACCGTTGTCGAAAGCTACCGGATCGAGTTGGCCTGATGCGCGCGGCTGTCATCACCTTTCCCGGATCCAACTGCGATCGAGACCTAGCGGTAGCGTTCGAGGCGACGGGTTTCGATGTGCAGATGGTTTGGCACCGAGACACCAGTCTGCCAGACGGTACGGATATTGTGGGCCTGCCCGGTGGGTTCTCCTATGGCGATTACCTGCGGTGCGGGGCGATTGCCGCGCAGTCTCCGATCTGCCGCGAGGTCGAGCGGTTTGCGCAAGGGGGCGGGGTGGTTCTGGGTATTTGCAATGGGTTTCAGGTTCTGACCGAGCTTGGTTTGCTGCCCGGCGTTTTGATGCGCAATGCCAGCCTGACATTTGTCGGCAAGTCCGTTGAGTTGGACATCGTCGGAACGTCCATGTTTACCGAAGGCTACCGGGCTGATGCGATCACGATCCCGGTGGCGCACCATGACGGCAATTACCAGGCCGAGCAGACCACGCTCGACATGCTCGAAGGCGAGGGGCGCGTGGCCTTCCGCTACCGTGACACGCCGAATGGGGCGGCCCGCGACATTGCCGGCATTACCTCGGCCAACGGTCGGGTCCTGGGGATGATGCCGCACCCGGAGCGGGCCATCGACCCGGTTCTTGGCGGATCAGATGGACGGACCTTGTTTGAAAGCGTTCTTGCAGCAGGGGTGCCCGCCTAATCCGTACTTGGGCTTAACGAAACTTTCTCGTACACTGCGCCATGGCTGACGGTTCCAAGCAAACGGCGCCCACGACTGTGGTGCAACGGCAAAAGCGGCTACGGGTTCGCTTGGCTCTCGGCGCATTTCTCACGCTCGCCGCGGCGCTTCTGTACGTCACCAGCACGCTTCTGACACAGCGGTTTACCGAGACAACGCGCAACCAGGCCGAAATCCGGATGGCGCTATATACCGGTAACGTGGTGAGCGAGTTGCAACGGAACAGCGTCGTTCCGCTATTGCTCAGCCAAGACCCGGTCTTGGTGCGGGCTCTGAACTCTTCCGACTATTCCCGCAGCAGCCAGCAATTGATCAGTTATCTTGAAGAGATTGGCTCCGCCGGTTTCCTTTTGCTGGACCAAGATGGTCGCGCCGTCGCGGCGACCGACCGGAACCAGCTTGGCACGCGGCATCGATCCGAGCGATATTTCATCGATGCGGTTCGGGCAAATGACACTGTTTTCAGCACGATAGAGCGCGAAAATGGTGCGATCGAGTTTACCTATTCGCGCCGCATGGTGTCGGATCGGGAGCAGGTCGGGGTGATCGTCGTCTTCGTTGATCTTGCAAAACTTGAACGCAGTTGGGCGGGTTTGACCCATGCCGTGATGGTCGCAGACAGCACAGGCCGCGTGATTTTGGCGACGGAGCCGCGTTGGCGCGGAGAATCCATCGACGAAGCTTTGGCACGGCAGCCGGCCCCGAGCGCGATACGGCGGGCCTTGAACGCTACGGCTGAGCTGTCGTTCCTTCCGCCCGACGCCTACCTGCTGGGCGAGGCCGTAATGCAGTCTGAAGCGCGCATACCCTTCCAGGGGTGGCGCATGACGACCTTCACGAACTACCAGTCCGTTCGAGAACGGGTGAATGGGGTGTTAGCGCTAGAGATCATGGGACTCGCCATGTTTCTCGCACTCGCCTTTTACGTGATCGGTCGCCGGGAACGGACAAAGTCGAAACGGTTTCAACGAGAATCGGCAGAGCTTCGCCAGCTAAACCAGGCTCTGCAGCGCGAAATTGCTGAGCGAAAACGCGCTGAAAAGAACCT
>JBCBGY010000208.1:0-7495 GCA_038526275.1 Pseudomonadota bacterium
CGCAATCCAAGCATCGTCAAGCTGTAACCCAATGGGTGATCAGCCTGCGCTTACGATCGATCCGCGCCCATTGGCCTTCAACCCATTGCGGGTCGATTTTGTCTTCGGCCCGCGAGCGTGCTTCGTAGACCATTAATACTGCCGCATCCATAATCCCATCGGCAGCTGCTTCCAAAACATGTGTTCGCAATGCGGAAGTCACAGCAGGATAAAGACCCATTTGGGCCACACTATCGATGTACAGAGTGATGATCCGGCTATCATAGACGAACTCACCATCGTCCAGAACCATAATCGGCAGTTTTCCAAGAGGGTTGGCTTCAAGTGGTATTGATCCGCTGTCTGTTGGGTGCCCCGCCACCGTCTCGATCTCCACCTGATCGATCATCGCCGCCTCACGCAAAAAGACGTGGATCTTTCTCGCAAACGGGGATGTCGGGTTGCTATAGAGCTTGGTGATTACTCGCTTTGCCATCGTAAACTCCTTTTCGATTTCTTGGAGTCTTTGCTCGATAGCAACAACACGGGGAACTATCCGTTGTAGACCCCAGCCATCGTGAACCACGCAAATCAAAAACCCGAGGCAGCAAGATGCCGCCCCGGGTCACTCCTACTTGGCTGCGGTGATAAGACCTAGAAACCCTGCAAGATTTGTCGTCTGTTCAACGATTGAAGCGGTCTGTTGTTGTGCGGGAAGACCTCGGCGAAGTCCGAAATTTGTTGCTCGGAGGCTTCAACCGGCTCTTCGTAGACGACCCAAGTCACGATCTCGCTGCAGGGCGGGGTTGTCAGTGAGCCCGCATAGGTGAAGTGTTTGGATGAATTGGGCAACAGATCCTGAAGGTGGTTTGTTTCAACGACGCGTGCCGTTCCTTTGGACGATGGCGCGACAGTCCAAATCGGTGCCAGCACGTCATTTTTCTGACCTTCGTCCAAGAAGACACCCAGGACCAACAAGTCACCATCAGCAGATTTGTGAACGAAATGCGCCTCCATAGGGAAGTGCTCTCCATCGACAGTATGTTCGCTCTGGTGGTGGAAATGAAACTGCAGCAGATCATAGGGTTTTCCGTTCACAATCGAAACGCTGCCTTTTGGCATGTTGGCTTGCAAAGTATGCCCATTGTTGACCACTTCAAAGTCGCTCGCCGCTTTCCATTGAGTGGTGACCCGGTCCACGTCCGCTCGCGTTGCATGTGTCAGGTCAATCGGAGACTGCTGCCGCCCTGCGCCGCACACATGATAGTCTTCTGAAAGATTGGCCCAGTGATCTGGTCCTGTTTCTCCTTCATACCCCCATTCATGGCCTGTACCGGCCATAGCTGTCTGAGCGGCTGCTGCGCAAACCGGGCAGGCCGCCAGCACTCGCAATACTTGTCTTCGTTGCATCGTCTTGTTCCTTAAGTCTGGTATGTCGTAAGCGCTATTTGCGCCTGGACCGCGCGGCGAACCGCGTGGCAAGTGATTTCAATCGGGAGCGGCGAGTGACGCGAAATACGCCGCAATCGCGCCCAAATGAGGTCTTAGATGGGTTGTGCTCGTGATCGTCTATCTGATCAGTGGAGCCGCCAAATAATGGGGATTTCAGCGAGAGGCCGAGTGTTGCAGCAAGCGAGCGAGGCTGTGACCCACCATCGAAACTCCCACGCCGAGCACGGTCTATTTGAAATGTTTGCGGTGGCATTTGCATGTCCTTTGAATTTGCGAACCCTCAGGCAGCGCCCCGCATACCGGCCATGTCGCGCAGCACCGAAAGCTCAAGCTGTTCATCGGCATGGATCTTCTGGAGGATGTCTTTGATCGAGACGAGGCCCAGAACCTCATCCCCATCTTTGACAACAAGGTGACGGATGCGGTGCTTGCCCATTTGAGTAAGCGCTTCAGCCAGATCTGTTGTGGCTTGGCACATCACAACGTTCTCGGTCATGGCCTGCCCAACGTTGATGTCATTTAGATGAGCGTTGTTCCGATAGGCCTCTCTGATCATGTCATGT
This sequence comes from Pseudomonadota bacterium, assembly GCA_038526275.1. Classification (GTDB taxonomy): domain Bacteria; phylum Pseudomonadota; class Alphaproteobacteria; order Rhodobacterales; family Rhodobacteraceae; genus 188UL27-1. The sequence continues at coordinate 1,995 of JBCBGY010000208.1, forward strand.
TCGGTGATGACGCCGACGACGTCGCGGTCCTTGTCGCGCACTATCGCGCCGAACATTTGGCGGTCGAGCAGTTGGCCTGCAAAATCATGAAGATTTTCTTCTGGGTCTCTGAAGAACAGGTTCTCGGGCCATCAATCAGTGCTGAAACGGTTGGCATTAGTCTTTGCCTTTCAAGCTATTTTGGCGCCAAGGCGCTTTCGAATCCGACGGAAGCGTCGGGTCGAGCTTGCTTAAAGCACGGCCATTTCACGCGGGTTTTGCCTGAACTTTGAAAATTTGTAAGTTTTGCGAAAGCCTTCAGACATGTAGGAAATCAATCAACGGCGCTGCTCATTTTGCGCGTTTTTAGGAAGTGACAAACACCGATGAAAATTTTGCTGGCAGAGGATGATGCGAAAACATCGGACTATGTTTCAAAAGGTTTGCAGGAGTGCGGCTATCAGGTCGACGTATTCGACGACGGCCGGGATGCGCTGAATTTCTGCCTCTACAATGAACGTGACGTCGTCATCCTGGATCGTATGATGCCAGGTATGGACGGCTTGTCAGTGCTCAAGGCCATGCGAGGTGCTGGACTTGAAACGCCTGTGATTTTCCTCACTGCACTTGGCGACGTTGATGATCGAGTCGCCGGGCTTTCCGCAGGTGGAGACGACTACCTGGTCAAGCCCTTCCATTTCTCAGAGCTTCTGGCGCGCGTGAAGGCTTTATCTCGAAGGAAGTGCACGGCTGAGAACACAAAGCTGGTTGTCCATGACCTTGAACTTGACCTGTTGTCACGCACAGCAATCCGGCAGGGCCAAACAATCGAACTTCAAACCAAAGAGTTTTCGTTGCTTGAGGTTTTCATGAGCAATCCTGGTCGCGTCATTACAAAGACGATGCTTCTCGAACGGGTTTGGGATTTCACCTTTGATCCGCAATCGACCGTAGTGGAAACGCACATAAGCCGGTTGCGATCCAAAATCGATAAGCCCTTTGATATCCCCCTACTCCACACAATTCGCAACACAGGATACTCGATGCATGGACCGCGCTAGTGTACTTGCCGGTGCTCCATTTAGAACGGCTCTCTATGCAGCCGTCGTCTTTGCGTTTGTTTTATTTGGGGCTGGCTGGTTCGCATATCAGCGCGTGGAGGCCGCACTGCAACAAAACCTCGAGGCTCAAATCCTTGAAGAGCAAATACTGTTGCACGAAATTCTGAGAGACGGTGGCGGTGAAGCTCTCGGACGCGCCGTGACCGAGCTAAATAGTCCCCTCTCCTCTCAGCGGCACATGGTCGGCGTGTTTGATGAAAATGGGCAGCACCTCGCGGGCAATATCGATCTGGCACCTGATTTCATCGGCTGGCAAGTCAGGTCTTCTGGAGAACGCAGCTTTCTTGGCCTGCAAGATGGCAATCTTCTCAATGCCTCGCTGCAGGATAGTCTTCAGACAGTTGTAGGTCGCTCACTGGCTCCAAAGAACCAGGCCCTCACGACCCTTATCGAAGGACTAATGCTCTTAAGCATAGTAGTGCTTTTGACGACACTCTCGCTCGGGTATGTCCTCAGCCGTCGCAACCTGCTCAAGCTGCAAACCATTGAGCAAACTCTCAACCAGGTTTCTTTGGGGGATATGGCGGCTCGATTGCCAGTATCGCCATCCAACGATCAGATTGATCGGATCGCCGCACAAGTAAATGAACATCTCGAGCAGCTTTCAGCATTGATGACGACGACAAAATCCTCAGTTGCGGCGATTGCACACGACCTCAAAACACCCCTGTCACATGGCTTCATGGCGTTACAGCAAGCGCTCGGCAAGCTTGAACGAGCCGAGGACCCCCGCGAAGAACTCGAAAACCTTGAAAGTGAACTGGAGCGGCTGAGTTCCGTCTTTGATACCATCCTGCGCATTTCTCGTATCGAAATGGCCGGGGCACAAACCTACTTCGACAACATGGATCTCAACGACGTTGTCAGCGAAATGCATGATACATTCGCTGCCGTCGCCGAAGAAAAAGGACAAGCTTTTGTCGCTGGATCGGGAAACTCAGATGAAGTTGTGATTTGGGGAGATCACAAGATGCTTCTGCAACTCGCCTACAACCTTGTGAAAAATGCCATCGAACATTGTCCCAATGGCACCAAGATTGAGTTGCTCGCAGACAATCGAGATGACGCGCCTCAACTCATTATCGCTGACAATGGACCGGGCGTAGCTGATGACTTACGCGCAAGCATCTTCGATCCTTTCTTTCGCACGAGCAGCAGTCGCTCAAGCGGTGGCAACGGGTTGGGGCTGGCTCTAGTACGTGCGATCGCCACCCGTCACGGAGCGCGAGTTCGAGCCTACGACAATGGCCCGGGATTGAGGGTCAGCGTTACTTTCCCAAAGAAGGACAAGCTTCGCGACGTTGCGGCATAGTCTTTGATTGATACTTGTCTGATATGGAGAAATTGAACTTCGGACCGAGCGAGGTTGCAGTGAATCTTATGGTACTGGCCGCGCATGTCCATGCCGCCGACACACGGCTTGCGCGGACCACGGAATCGCAAGATGGATGGTCGCGTGAGATCAGGTTGGTTGTGCCAGTCAGCAATCCGAGGCTCTGGATCCGGTCGGCGTGTACAGTGAAGCGTGCGCTCGACTTCCTGACGGGCGATCGATGGCAGATCGGTTTCAGGGCGCGACCCGAGGCTACATCAAACCGGAGCAAACAGACCAATCGTTAGGCGAAGCGCCATCATCCCTCACATTGCGTGAACCGTGCCCCGTCTGCGGAGGGCAGATGCGCATCATCGAGACTTTCCAGCGCGGGCAGAAACCACGAACCCGAGCACCACCCAGAAAGCAGGCCGCATGATGAAACGCAAATCTTCTTACTGCCCGCCGCACCAGCACCCATCGTGCCGGTCGCGGATGTCCTTTGTCTCAATGCGGTACGCAGGGCACGAGCAAAAGAGAACCAACGGCTCAAGACACGTCAAACCCTCGCCTAGGGCCGCCAAAGACGCCCCAACTCACCGACCAAAATTGGCAAACTAAGCGAAACTCAAACCAATAACAGGGGCAGATGCCCGTGCTTTCCCCATAGCGCCAACACAAGCGTTCCGGGCTTCCACCTTGTCAGATTTGTCAACGCGGGCCATCCCGCCAAGACCAAACCTAACGCATTGGCCCGCATCAAAAAATCTTAAACTTTCTGCCGTTCGCTAGAATAAAACCAATGTGTGATGTTGCCACTTATCGCCCCAAGAACTGTCCAGGTGTTACCCCGACGAGCGTACGGAAAGCATGGATAAAGGCACTCGGTGTCTCAAACCCTACTCGAATGCGGGTGCCTTCACGGATTGCTTAGCAAAATGGCTCAGCTAAGTGGATTAAACGGAATTCTCGCCGAACAAGGAATAGCGTTCGGCGGACAATTTTCCGCCAAACGCCTTATACGATCACGACTTACATCATGAAACAATCATCAAAGAACAGGGGCAATTCGCCCAAATCCGCAATGTCCATAAAATCCCATGACCAGTCTCTAGAGGCTCTGTTTGTAGTGTCAGCCGTATCTGGTTCAGCTGCGGCTTCCGTCAATTCAAACTGGTCGTTCCACCAATCGGAATTCCCGTTGCCATTGCCGGTCCCATTCACGCCTGTGCCGCTGTTACCAAGGCCGTTTCCTTGGCCGTTTGTACCGCCGCCAGTGTTTCCATTGCCGTTATTGTTGCCACTTCCGGTGGGCAGATCGTCAAGAAAATCTAGCTTCAACCAGTCGCTCCAGTCAAACGACCCCCAGTCATTGCCAGTAAAGATGAGAGTGTCGGTAACTTCCTCTGGTTGCTGAATAACCTCTTCGTCTGCCGTGTTTTGAGGCCGTTCTTCATCGGTGGCTTCCGCCACCGCAATAGTTTCTTCGCTGTCTTCCGGGACCATCTCGTCTGACGTCTCAGTTTTGTCTGTTGTTGCGATGATGTCAGGTTCTACAGGTGCGCTATCTTCCGCCTCAGTTGTCCCAAAGTTCTGGGTCACCATGACTGCATCCCAATCCCTTCCATTAGAGAAGAAATCCCCATCTTCGATGCCAATGCCGATTTCTGTAAACAGCGGGTTTAGGATGGCAGCTCGGTGAGAGGGGCTATTCATCAAGCTTTCATGAACCTGTTCAATGTCGTCCGAAAGGCCAGGCTCGCCACGCGTGGATTGCCAGCCAATATTTTCACCAACAGCAGAAGTGCCTTCTAGGACATAGCCTGCGTCCACAACTCGTTCTTCAGGTTCAGTCCCGTCAACTCCAGTATGATTGAAGATGTCATTTTCGAGCATCCAACTGCTGTGGTTCTCGGCTGCAGCATTTAGGTTGTCATCAAACGTTAGCGGGTCAACGCCAACCTTAGCTCGCTCTGCATTCAAGAGTGCGAGCATTTCTTGTTCCAATGCACTTGCTTGTGACATTGTAGTCTCCTTTTGGTGTTTCTCCCGGTTCAGGCCTGCCCCAATCCGGTTTTCTTGTGATGAAATCTGCTCTGCATAAAATTTATGCAGGCAGCCCATCTTTCTTGGTTTGGCCAGGAACACCCGGCCAGAACCTTATCGCGTCCCAATCTGTGCAGATTGAGATTTACTATAATAAAATCCACTAGTTATGTTTCTGGAATCACCGTTGACCTGGGCGTATCATCCAATAGTCCGGACACTATGTAGAGCCCAGCACATGGGCAATCCGAGGAGTGGGCCGCACAAATTGTGAGCACAAAGCAGCTTGATCGTCCGAAATAGACGGCCGAATTGAGCCAAGTGCCGCCGGAGATGTAACAGGTTTGTAAAACTCGCAAAAACCTGCTAAGTGCGCGCCCGCCGGCGATGGATGATCCGACGTTTCCAGGGGAACACCGGTCTCTGACGCAATCAGATGTCGATCTCTAAACTCACTTTGGTGCGGTCCATCGTGACATAGGTTTTGAACTTCTTGATCGTCTCATTTGAAAAGAACAGGCGTTGCGTCAGCGCCTCGTATTCAGACATGTCTTGCACGAGAATGATCATCTCAAAATCGGCTTCACCAGTGACATAATAGCATTGCTGGATTTCGGGAGCGTCGATGAAGCTTTGCTTGACCACATCGATTGCCCCTCCCGTCTCAGCGCTCAATTCGACTTGGACGACAATGGTCAAGGCAGGTCCGAAACGTGCGGGGTCTATGGTGACCGTTTGGGCCGCGATGATACGCGACGCCACGAGCCGCTTGATCCGGCGTTGCATCTCTGCTGGAACGGCGGCAAACGCGCATGGCCTACTTGCTGGTTCTGCCGGCTTCGCTGTTGCTCGTAAGCTGGACGAAATGCTCCGTGGGTCCAGACTGGCCCGCTGAATGGTGGGATCGGATTTGGCGCAGGTTCTGCGGAGAGCGACGCCCGGATGCGTGAAACGGTTTTGCGTCTTCGTCGATAGGGCGGCTCTGTCCGTTCAACCTGGGCCATATCAAGCTCCATTCGTTTTCTGTTGATGCAATCTCCGTG
>JBCBGY010000209.1:0-7493 GCA_038526275.1 Pseudomonadota bacterium
ATCCAGAGCGATAACTAGAGTCCCCTCATGATAGACCTTGGCTCCTTGGTTTTCCCACCACCGGGCGGCCTTGCGGCCTTGGCGCACGATCTCGGACTCCGCGCTGACCCCTTCGCAATCAGGCGCCAAGGTCTATCATGAGGGGACTCTAGTTATCGCTCTGGATCGCGATCAAAGCGATCTGGCGACGTTTGCACGGCGCGCGCCAAGTGCGACCACCCTGTCGAAAGGGCAGATCGCCGAGCACGAGCCGCATCTGGCGGAGCGCTATTCCAAAGCGCTATTTGTGGCGGATGAAGGCCATCTTGACCCGCGCGCGACCCTGACGGCTTTGCATGCGCGGCTTGCGCAACAGGGCGTGCGTTTTAGCGATGAGATCACAGGTCAGGCAATTGACTGCCGCGGCCTTTCGGCGCGTGACACGCTGACGGATTTGCGCGGCGTCAAAGGCGAGATGCTTGTGGTGCGCTGCCCTGATGTCACGCTGTCGCGGCCCGTTCGGCTGCTTCACCCACGGTTTCCACTTTATATTGTGCCGCGCGGCGACGCGGTGTTCATGCTGGGTGCCACCCAGATTGAAACGGGCGAGCGCGGCCGCGCCACCCTGCGTTCCGTCATGGAATTAATGAATGCGGCCTACGCCCTGCACCCCGCCTTCGGCGAGGCGGAGCTGCTGGAGATCGGCGTCGACGCCCGGCCTGCCTTTCCAGATAACCAGCCTCGTATTCGGCGGATCGGGGATGTGATTTACGCAAATGGCCTGTTTCGGCACGGATTCCTGCTTGCACCTGCATTGGCGCAGATGACGGCGGATTTGGTGCTGGAGGGCAAGACACCGGAGGTTTGGTATGAGGATCATCGTGAACGGTGAGGCGCAGGAGACCGGCGCGCCCACGCTGGCGGCGCTGCTCGACGAACTTGGAAAGGGCGAGGCCAAGGTCGCCACCTCCGTCAACGAGGGGTTCGTGCCCAAGCAACAGCGCGCGGATCATAGCTTGAATGAGGGGGACCGCGTTGAAATCGTCGCCCCCCGACAAGGAGGATAGCATGCCAACGTTTTATGGCACCGAAGTGACATCGCGGCTGATGCTGGGGACCGCGCAATACCCCTCTCCGGCTGTCTTGGCGGAGGCGTTTCGCCGCTCGGGCGCGGGGATCGCGACAGTGTCGGTGCGCCGTGAGGCGGGCGGCGATCAGGCGGGGCAGGATTTCTGGGCGTTGATCCGCGATCTGGGCGTTGCGGTGCTGCCGAACACGGCGGGTTGCTACTCGGTGCGCGAAGCCGTGACCACTGCGCAAATGGCGCGGGAGCTGTTTGACACCAACTGGATCAAGCTGGAGGTCATCGGCCATGCGGACACGCTGCAACCGGACCCGTTCGGCCTTGTCGACGCGGCGGCACAATTGGCAGAGGATGGGTTCGAGGTGTTCCCCTATTGCACCGAAGATCTGGTGCTGTGCGAGCGGCTGGTTGAGATTGGTTGCAAAGTTCTGATGCCATGGGGCGCGCCCATTGGTACAGGGCTGGGCCTGAACAATATCTATGGGTTGCGCAGCTTACGGGCACATTTTCCCGACATTCCCTTGGTCGTCGACGCGGGGCTGGGGCTGCCGTCGCAAGCCGCCCATGCGATGGAGCTGGGCTATGACGCCGTCTTGTTGAACACCGCCGTTGCAAAAGCGGGTGATCCCGCTGCAATGGCACAGGCCTTTGGCCTTGCAGTAGAAGCTGGCGCGTTGGCCGCCCACGCCGACCCAATGGACGCGCGCGATATGGCGGCCCCGTCCACGCCCGTCTTTGGGAAGGCCTTGCTATGATGCTACCACGGTTTTACCCGATTTTTGACGATGTGGCATGGCTGCGTCGGATGTTGCCCTTGGGTGTCAAGCTGGTGCAATTGCGCATCAAGGACCAGCCACAAGACGTGCTGCGCGCTCAACTGAGCGAAGGCCGGGATTTGTGTCGTGCCCACGGCGCCCTGCTGGTGGTCAATGACCATTGGCAGCTGGCGATTGAGTTGGGCTGTGACTGGGCCCATCTGGGCCAAGAAGACCTTGACGAGGCGGATGTTACGGCGATCCGGGCTGCGGGTCTGAAGCTGGGGGTCTCTACCCATGACAAGGCCGAGCTGGCCCGCGCGCTGGCGTTGCAGCCTGACTATGTGGCCCTTGGCCCAATCTACCCGACGATCCTAAAAAAGATGAAATGGCATCAGCAGGGCATTGAAAAGCTGGGCGTGTGGAAAGACCTTGTTGGCGACACGCCTTTGGTGGCGATTGGAGGGATGAGCACGGACCGCGCACCGGGGGCATTCGAGGCCGGCGCGGATGTTGTCTCCGCCGTGACGGACATTACGCTTCACGGCGACCCTGAGGGCCGAGTCCGCGAATGGCTAAAGGTCTGCGGATGAGCCGCTACGCTCGTCAAATTGCGGTGCTGGGGAATGGAACGCAGGACAGGCTGTCGGAGACATCCGTCCTTGTCATTGGTGCTGGCGGTCTGGCCGCGCCTGTGATGCAATACCTCGTAGGCGCGGGTGTCGGGCATATCCGAATTGCTGATGAGGACGTCGTCAGCCTGTCCAACCTGCACCGTCAAACGCTGTTTCGTGAGACGGATATTGGCCAGCCAAAGGTCAGTGTGATTGCGACGACATTGGCAGCGCTCAACCCTGATACGACCGTTGAACCCATTCGCAAGCGCGTCGATCCAGCCAACATTGCCCCCCTGTGCAAGGGCATGTCGCTGATCTTGGATTGCGCCGACAGTTTCGCGGTCAGCTACATCGCGTCCGATCATTGCCTTGGTACGGGCCAGCCACTGATCAGCGCCAGTGTGGTGGGGCGCGACGGTTATGTTGGTGGATTTTGTGGTGGAAAGCCGGGCCTGCGCGCGGTGTTTCCGGACCTGCCGGACCAGCTTGGCTCTTGCGATACGGACGGCGTGCTGGGACCGAGCGTCGGTGTGATCGGTAGCCTGCAGGCGCAAATGACGATGGCGGTCCTAACGGGCGACATGCGCGGTTTGGGGCAGCTTGTTACTTATGATGCCGCCACGCTGCGGTTCGGCGGGTTCCGCTTTGATACAGCCGATGATCCTGCGCCCAACCCGGCCTTCATCGCCCCCGCTGATATCGCCAACCACGATTTCCTGGTCGACCTGCGCACGCAAGGCGAACCCGGCCCGGACCTGCCGCACGCGACGCGTCATGCTGTAACCGACTTTGGGCTACATGGCCCAAGGCCAAACCAAAACCAACGTGCCGTTCTGGCCTGTCGGTCTGGCCTACGTGCCTGGCAGGCGGCGGATCGGCTTTCCCAACACTGGCAGGGCGAGATCAAACTTCTCGCTCTTGGAACATAAGGAAAACACCATGAAATACCTCATCACCGCAGCAGCCCTTTTGGTGGCGTCCCCGACCTTGGCACAAGACAAGATGACCTTGCTGCTGGACTGGTTCATCAACCCCGACCACGGCCCGATCATCGTGGCCGAAGAGCTGGGCTATTTCGCCGATCAAGGCCTTGAGGTCGAAATCATCCCACCCGCAGACCCCTCCGCCCCGCCTAAACTGGTGGCGGCTGGTCAAGGCGATATTGCGGTCAGCTATCAGCCCAGCCAGCATTTGCACGTGGCCGAAGGTCTGCCGCTGACCCGCGTGGGCACGTTGGTGGCCACCCCGCTCAACTGCCTTCTGGTCCTGAAAGACGGGCCAATTCAGGAGATCAGCCAGCTAAAAGGGGGCACGATCGGCTTTTCCGTCGCCGGTGTGGAAGAGGCCGTCCTGAGCACGATGCTGGGCCTTCACGGTGTTGCGCTGGATGATGTGGAATTGGTCAATGTGAACTTCTCACTCAGCCCATCGCTGATGTCGGGTCAGGTTGACGCCGTCATCGGGGCCTACCGCAATTTTGAGCTGAACCAAATGGAGATTGAGGGCGTTGAGGGGCGCTGTTTCTATGTCGAGGAAGAAGGCGTGCCGACCTATGACGAATTGATCTATGTGGCCAACCCCGACCGGTTGGATGCGGGGCAGGTCCGCCGTTTCCTGCGCGCCACAGAACTTTCCACGCAGTACATCGTCAACAACCCAGACGCGTCATGGGAGCTGTTCAAAAGCTATGCGCCTGAGCTCGACGACGAACTGAACGCAAAGGCCTGGATCGACACATTGCCTCGCTTTGCACTACGCCCCGAAGCCCTTGATGAGGGCCGCTACACACGGTTCGAAGCGTTTCTGGCCGAAAGCGGTCTGGTCGAGGGCACGCGCCCTGTCTCGGCACTTGCCATCGATCTGGGGGCAGAATGACCTACGGAAAAACCTTTGCGGCTTGGCGGGACAATACCCCCGCTTGGCCTGCATACACGCGCCACAAGTTTGTGCAGGGATTGGGCGACGGCACGCTGCTGCCCGAGGCATTCTTGCATTACCTCAAGCAGGATTACGTCTTCCTGATCCACTTTTCTCGCGCTTGGGCCTTGGCGATCACCAAGGCCGACACGGTCGAGGAGATGCGCTTGGCGGCGGGCACCGTCAACGGGTTGATCAACGAAGAAATCGCGCTGCATATCAAAACCTGCGCCGCGGCCGGCATTGATGAGGCAACGTTGTTTGTCACGCAGGAACGGCAGGAAAATCTGGCCTATACGCGCTATGTGCTGGACGCGGGGCACTCGGGTGATTTGCTTGACCTGCTGGCTGCCTTGGCCCCTTGCGTCATGGGCTACGGCGAAATTGGCGCGCATCTGGCACGCGCCAAGACCTCCGACACCTACGGCGAATGGATCGGCACTTATGCCAGCGCCGAGTATCAACAGCTTTGCCAAGATGTTGGCGTGCTGATTGACGGGGCCGTTGCGCGGCGTCTTGGGGATGGCGCGGAGGCCAGCCCGCGTTGGGCCAGCCTGCAGGCGCGGTTTGCGATGGCCACGCAGCTGGAGGTCAGGTTTTGGGACATGGGGCTTGATCCGTGACCCAGCCTTTGCGCATTTCGGGGTCCGCGGAGATCGACGGGGTGTCGATCTTTTCGCATCTCGACCTGACCCTGAAACCGCAAAGCTGGACCTGCCTTTTGGGGGCAAGCGGGGTGGGCAAATCCACGGTTCTGCGCCTTTTTGCGGGGCTGGCGGAGGGGGTCCGTTTTGACGGAGACCTCAGCGACCCCGGCCGCGTTGCGATGATGGCGCAGCAAGATTTGCTGATGCCGTGGCTGAGCGTGTTGGACAATGTCCTACTGGGCGCGCGGCTGCGCGGAGCACGGCCCGACCATGACCTTGCGCGCGACAGGCTAGCACAGGTTGGCTTGGCCGATCAGGCGGACAAACAGCCCTCCGCGCTGTCGGGGGGGCAACGGCAACGCGTCGCCTTGGCGCGCACCTTGATGGAGGACCGGGCAGTTGTGCTGCTGGACGAGCCGTTCTCCGCGCTGGACGCGCTGACCCGTGCGCAGATGCAAGAGCTGACCGCAGAGCTGCTGGACGGGCGCACGGTATTGCTGGTGACCCATGATCCCAACGAGGCCGCGCGGCTTGGCGAGACGATCCTGATCATGACGCCGACCGGGCTTGTGGAGATCGCGGCCCCGACCTCCCCCATCCCGCGCGACATACATGCGGCGGATGTGCTGCGCGCGCAGGCCGCCCTTTTTGACCACCTACGGAGACCGACATGAGAGCTACACAACATTTGCAATCGTTGGTCGCCGAGGACTGGCACGCCGCGACGCATCACGCCTTTACCAATGCCTTGGCTGACGGGACCTTAAGCCGTGAAAAAATGGCGGGCTACCTGCAACAGGATTACCAGTTCATCGAAGGATTTGTGCGGCTGCTGGCGTCTGCTGTGGCTCAAGCTCCCAGCTTGGCGGATGCCGTGCCCGGCGCGCAGTTTCTGGGGCTGATTTGTGGCCCGGAAAACACCTATTTCCTGCGATCCATGGGGGCGCTTGAGGTGCCATCAACTGCTCCGGCAGCCCCTGAGACGGTCGCGTTCCAACAGCTAATGGATCAGGCGCGCCGCTCGGGGCGCTATGAGATCATGCTGTCGGTTCTGGTGGTCGCCGAATGGATTTATCTTGACTGGGCCTCTCCGCTTGAAGACCGCGCCGACAACCTGCCATTTTGGCTGGGGGAGTGGATTACGCTGCATTCCGGCGACGGATTTGCACAGGTCGTGGCCTATTTGCGCGGTCAGCTGGACGCTGCGTGGGATACGCTCGACGACGACGCCCGCGCCGATGTCACCGCGAACTTCACGAGGGCGGTCCGTCTGGAGCGCGCCTTCTTTGATGCGTCTTGGGCTGGCTTTATGGTCGCAAAATGACAGGTTGGCGGGCCGGGATCGCGGCGGCATTTTTGATGCTAGCGCTTTGGCAAACGGTGATTTGGACTACGGGCGTCGCCCGGTTCATTTTGCCGCCGCCCGCCTTGGTTGCGCAGACCATCTGGGAAAGTCGCGCGCTGTTGGCGGAACATGCGGTGATCACGATGGCCGAGGTGCTGATCGGCCTCGCCTTGGGCGCCGTTCTTGGGTTTGTGTCGGCGATCGGACTGGTGGCGTCCCCCACGGCGCGTGCGTTGGTGCGGCCCATCTTGGTGTTTAGCCAATCTATTCCGGTCTTTGCCTTAGCACCGATTTTGACCCTTTGGCTGGGCTTTGGGCTTTGGTCCAAGATCACCATGGCCCTGATCATCATCTATTTTCCGGTGACGTCCTCCTTTTTTGACGCACTCATGCGGACGAACCGCGATTGGATCGGTTTGGCAAAGGTCATGGGCGCGAGCCGTGCGCGGATCATGTGGCATATCCGGGTCCCTGCGGCGTTGCCGGGCTTTGCCTCCGGCCTCCGGCTGGCGGCGGTCTACGCACCCATCGGCGCGATCATTGGTGAATGGGTGGGGGCCTCAAAGGGTTTGGGATATCTAATGCTTCTGGCAAATGGCCGCGCCAAGACGGACCTAATGTTTGCAGCCCTGATCGTGCTGGCGATCCTAACGATCCTGCTGCACGCGGCGGTGAATAAGCTGTGCGAAAGGACTTTAGATCGGCCAGAATAGACTTGGCTGGTACAGATTGAGAGCCGCTTTCGCCACGATGCGAGCTCATGTGAGTGGCGTCCGCGACGAGGGAAACGCCATAAGCAACTCGACCCGCGCGTGGCCTGTCCAACCGTACTAAGACGAACGTAAAGATCGAGGATGTGGGCTTATTGCGAATGGTCAGTTTGACGACACTAATTGCGTGGCGCCACCAAAGTGCTGCAACTGCGAGCAAATGCTGCGTCAGCAACATGCCCAAACATCAATGTCGGCAAAGTCCGCACCGCGCTGGTCTGACCAGGTTGCGGCGAATGTGCAGTCTCGGTTTGGGCCGAGTTAACGCTGGCGAACGTCCGGTTCGGTGACCTTCGCTGCGGGGCAGCAGTCGATGTGCCGCAACAGCAAAAGGATGCTGCGTCAGCAGTAGCCGCATGTGCACAATTCCGGTTTGTCC
>JBCBGY010000210.1:0-7489 GCA_038526275.1 Pseudomonadota bacterium
TGATCCGCCATCAAAAGGATGGCTGACACCATCTTCTGCTGATTCAGATCTGTGTCCACATTGGTCACAAATGATCGGTCTATTTTCAGCCTGTTGACAGAAAACCGCCGGATATTGGCGATAGAGGCGCTTCCCGTTCCAAAATCATCGAGATCAATGTGACATCCCATTTGGGAGAGGGCGGCAATGTTCCGGGTGACCGAGTCAGTGCCGGTACTTGCCACAACCGTTTCCAGTACTTCCACGGCAAGGCGCTCAGGCCCGAGCTCGAACCGGTCCAGTTCCCATTTGACCTTTTCCGGAAGCTTCGGGTCACGCAGTTCTTCTCGGGAAAAGTTCACTCCGACCGTCATAATTCCAAATCCGGCCCGATCCCACTCGCACAACGCGGCCAAGCTTTTTCGGAGCATGGTCGACGCCAGATGCGGCATCAGGCCCGCCATTTCGACCGCCGCCAGGAAATCCCCAGGAGGTATCATCCCACGCTTGGGGTGGTGCCATCGCGCGAGCGCCTCAAACCCAACGACCTCTCCCGTATCGGTAGAAATTTGCGGCTGAAACCAGGGACCGATCTCGTCATTGTCGAAGGCAGACGAGATTTCTTCTCGGAGATCATTGCGTTGCGCCACCTTGTAGCCCAACTCGACTGAGAAAGAACGGATCATCCCTTCGCCCTGTCGCTGGGCCTCTTCCAGCGCGACGGTCGCGCCTTCCAACATGGCTTGAGCTGTTACTGTCTGTAGCCGACGCGCCATGCAAAAGCCGATGCTCGAGGACAGAAAGAGTGTGGATGCATCAATGTCGAACCGGATACCCAGTTCACGTTGCAAACGCTCAGCAATTTGTAGTGCCAGATCAACATCTGCCTCGCTCACCGCCTTAACGGCGACCGCGAACCGACGCGGAGACAAGCGCGCCACCATGTCGCGACCGCGTACGGCACGCCGAAGCCTGTCGCCAAACTGACGCTGGACCTCTTCCAGACTTTCAGCATTGTCCAGTTTGCCGGCAAGTTCGCCAAAGAAATCAATTTCAATGACAAACAGGACGAAACGGGCAGTTTCTTCGGGCGCCGCGGCAAGGCCCTTGTCCAAACTGCTTAACAATCCTTTCCGGTTAAGAAGACCTGTAATGTAATCTCCGACATCCCGGTTTCCTGCCTCAACAAAACGCGACACAACCGCCAAAAACGGGATGACACAGGCGGTGAACCACAAAAGGCCTGAGAGACCAAACCAAATTCCGACCAAAGCCGCCAAGGGCGCAAAGCTCAGCATCCAGGGTTTAAACTGCAATGAGCCAACTGCCTTGGTCAGATGTTCAAATAGGCGTTTGGCGTTGGGCATGAGGTTGTTCCCCGATGAAAACACATTGTTTCGATCGGTAATTACTTATGATAGCCCTCTCATAGTCGCGTTAACGCGAATCTTGATTATCGCTAAACTTTTCGCCGACATTTTCGGAATGCGATGCCTGCGGAGCATCCTGGACACCAATGTTTGGCAAATTTGTCTGCTTCGACAAGTCCACGTTTAGTGCAAGTCCAGCAAAGTCCCAAAGCTTGGGGTCAAGCAGATGCGAGGGGCGCGCGTTCATGAGCGCCCGAAACATTACCTGTCTCCGGCCCGGTGAATTCTTCTCCCAACCATCCAAGATTTGCTTGACCTGTTGTCTTTGCAGCCCGTCTTGGGATCCGCACAGATCACAGGGAATGATCGGGTAATTCATTGTTTGCGCGAACTTTGCACAGTCGGCCTCGGCCACGTGGGCAAGGGGGCGCAAAACGAAAAGGTCACCTTCTTCGTTCACCAGCTTCGGCGGCATCGTGGCCAATCGCCCGCCGTGGAAGAGGTTCATGAAGAATGTCTCTAAAATATCGTCGCGATGATGGCCCAGTACCACGGCGGAACAGCCCTCTTCCCGCGCAATTCGATAAAGATTGCCCCGGCGCAATCGCGAACACAAAGCACAATAGGTTCGTCCCGCAGGAACTTTGTCTACGACAACAGAGTAAGTATCCTGGTACTCGATCCGGTGGGGAACGCCCATCTTGGTCAGAAATTCCGGCAGAACGGTCGCGGGGAAGCCCGGCTGGCCCTGATCAAGGTTGCAGGCCAACAGGTCGACCGGCAAAATCCCTCGCCATTTCAGCTCGATAAGGGCCGCCAAAAGCGTGAAACTGTCCTTGCCACCCGACAGGCACACCAGCCATCGCGCGCCACGTTCGACCATCCCATATTGTTCAACGGCCTCTCGGGTATAGCGCACAATGCGTTTCCGGAGTTTCTTGAACTCCGTCGTCGACGGTGCGCCGTGGAACAGGGGATGGATCTCGTCAGTTTCGTCCAGCATGGGGCGGATATGGCGCAATCGGTTCAACTGGGGAAGGCCAAACTTCGCAAGAACCTGACCTCTGTGCTGGGCAAGGATGTCTGAGCAACGACCTGAAACGCAGCCAGTGACAGAGATGTCCAACATTTAGCGCATCGTTTGATCGGCTAGGAATATAGGCTTTCATATCTGGCGCGATCTTCGACATATCCTGCACAGGTCTCACCCAGTGGTTCGATGGTATATAGATGGGGATCTTTCAATGCGCGATTTCCGAAAACGGATAGAGCGTCAATTTCAAGATTTCCGAGTAGCTCAAACAGAACCCGCCTGTTCATGCGATCCTTCGTTCGCTTTGCCGTGTAATGTGCCGTATTCTCGAATGGCAGGGGCTTTCGGCGCTTGATCAGGCGTGTGCCCTCATCGACGCTGCGACGCCATTCCAACCACCGCATCTGGCGACCTTCGGCCTCGTAGCAAAAACCATGCGTTTCCATGGCATCTTTGTCATGCGCGGCATCGAGTTCATAGCTGAACAAACCCGACCAAACGTGCAACACGGGTGCTTTGTGGCACCATTCATGCAAAAAGAAATGTCCGGTTCCTAAACCGAAAGGTGGTTCAACAAATACCCAGTCAGGATTGCAGATCGGCACGGACACCCGCGCAAATCCATGAACCGAAAATCCCTGCTCGGCCTTTCTGCGATGCGGTGGATGCATGTGGGGAAATGTCTCTTGCCCCAACGGTTTCTGGATCCCGGCATTCTCCCCTGTCGCTTCGTGCTGCTGCACGTTTTGCCGTGCGATCACAGTCGCCATCTCGCCCCTAAAGCGCGCAAGAACGACATCCAGATCTGCGCGCACAAATGTGCCTTCGAGCCAATGAACCTCGGGCAGTGGCGCAACTTGCGGGACCATCAGGACCATGACCAGGTGAATAGTCTAAAGGTATCCCGTCGAAGTGAAACAGGTGCGTGAGAGCTTAGCAGCAGCTCTCTTCGCTCATCAAACTGCATCACACATGCTGGCCGGCATTCACTTCGATTTCGGTGCCGGTCACGTAACTGGAGGATTGGGTGCAGAGGAACATGATCACATCGGCCACTTCTGCCGGTTGACCCAGACGACGCAATGGCAAGGTCTCGACAATTTTTTCGGTGCCGGGACTGAGGATAGAGGTTTCGATCTCGCCCGGCGCGATGGCATTGACCCGAACGCCCAACGGGCCAAAGTCATGGGCCATCTCGCGGGTCAGAGCTACGAGCGCGGCCTTGGAGGTGGCGTAGGCGGCGCCCGCAAAGGGGTGGACCCGGCTGCCCGCAATAGACGTGACGTTGACGACAGCGCCCTTTGCCTTGGCCAGTTCGTCTTTCAGTCCACGGGCCAAAACGACTGGCGCGAAGAAATTGACATGAAACACCTGGCCCCAGGTCCGAAGGTCGGTGTCCAATGTGTTCAGCCGCGCACCGCCGTCTCCCTTTGGCGAGATCCCGGCATTGTTCACCAGCGCATCCAACCGGCCACCGTCCAGCTTTTCTCGAATGACCTCCAAGGCGGCAATCGTGTTGTGAGGGTCCGCCAGATCAATCTGGATATGGTTTTCCTCGCCCCCAGGCCAAGGGCACCGTGGATCGAACGGCTGGCGCGAGCAGGTCAGGACCCGCCATCCGGCCGCCGAGAAGGTCTTCACCGTGGCATGGCCGATCCCGCGGCTCGCGCCCGTCAGCAAAAGGGTCTTGGGACTGGGGGAATCGTTCATGTCGAACCTCGTGATAAGGCCAACCTACCCGACGCTCCGGCAGACGCAAACGGCACTTGGCACAGGGCAGCCACCGGCGTAGACCGGGGAGCCAGGGGATTTTGGATGAAACAACAGACGGCCATGAACAAGGACTGGATCGCCACGGCGCGGACGCTCTCTCGGGCGCTGCCCTATTTGCAGCGGTATGACGGGGCCATCGTGGTGATCAAGATCGGTGGTCACGCCATGGGCGACGACGCCGCCATGGCCGAATTTGCCCGCGACATGGTACTGATGAGCCAGGTCGGCGTGAGACCCGTCATTGTCCATGGCGGTGGGCCGATGATCAATGACCTGCTCGACCGGCTTGGGCTCGAAAGCACCTTTGTGAAAGGCAAACGGGTGACCGATGCGGCCACGGTCGAGGTGGTCGAAATGGTCCTGACCGGCAGCGTCAACAAACGGATCGTCCAGGCGATCAATCAGCAAGGCGGCCGTGCCGTGGGCCTGTCAGGCAAGGACGCCAACATGATTGTCTGCGACCCCGCGGATCCTCAGTTGGGCTTTGTGGGTGAGCCCGTGGAGGTGACGCCGGACGTTCTGCACCAAATGCACAAGTCGGGTATCATCCCTGTGGTCGCGCCCATCGGAACAGGGCGCGGCGGCGAGACCTTCAACATAAACGGCGATACGGCAGCGGGTGCGGTTGCAGCAGCGCTGCGCGCCGACCGCCTGCTGCTGCTGACAGATGTTGCAGGCGTGAAGGACGGTGATGGCCATGTGGTGACCGAACTCACGCCGGATGATGTGCGCGGTCTCACCGAGGACGGTGTGATCGCCGGCGGCATGATCCCCAAGACCGAAACCGCGCTGGCCGCCATTCGCGACGGTGTGCGCGCGGTGGTGATCCTGGATGGCCGTGCGCCCAATGCCTGCCTTCTGGAACTTTTCACGGACCATGGCGCAGGCACCTTGATCAAGCCGCCCGTGGCGAAACAGGCTGACCCATGACTCACCGCTTAATCCTTATGCGTCACGCCAAGTCCAGCTGGACCGACCTGACACTGGAAGACCATGACCGGCCCTTGAATGGCCGCGGCGAGCGGAGCGCCGAAGCCATGGGTCGATGGATGAAAGACGAAGGCCTGAGCCCCGATATTACCTTATGTTCAACTGCGCAACGCACGCAGCAGACCTTGGACCTGCTGAACCTGACAGCGGAGCCCATTCTGATGCGCTCGCTCTATCATGCCACCGAAGATGGAATGCTGGGGCTTTTGCAACAACAGAAAGCGCCCACCGTTCTGTTGGTTGGCCATAATCCCGGCATCGGGGCGCTCGCTCAGCTTCTGGCCAAGAAACCGCCCAAACATGAACGGTTCCACGATTACCCGACCTGCGCCACGACCGTTCTGCACTTCGACACTGATGACTGGACGAAGGTTGGACCGGGCCGTGGTCAGGTACAGAACTTCCTGATCCCCGCCGATCTTGAAGACGCGGATCAGAAAGCCCGGTAACGCCTATTCATTGCGTCACGGCAGCAGCCTTGGGTTCAAATTGGGTTTCCACTTTGGCCCAGTACTGCGTGCCATTTTCGAAGCGGTAGGCGCGGGGTTGTTCCAGCACCGTCACCTTCGTCTGGCCTGTCGCCACACCCTTCGAAGGAACGACGCTATAATACCCACGGGACGGCGGTGCAGGGAAATCCGCACGCACATTCACGGATGTCGCAAGTTCCAGATCTTTTCCAACCAGATCCACCGGCTTGGGCAACGACGCCAGAGCTGCGACTGAGCCGTCCAGCCAGCCATTTGCCTCTGCACTCCATTGGCCAAGCCAGATCACGCCTTCACCATCAATGGGCTGCGACGCCAGAACAGGCTGCGTGACAACCCCCTGTTCTGACGGAAACTCCCGGATGGACGAAGGGCTGACAGATCGCACTGCATTCCCTTCCGACAAATCTTGCGTCAACCGGGCCAGACTTTCAGTGAGGTGCGTGACACGCTCTTCCAGGTTGGCCAGCATTTCGTCATTCGTTTCCACCCGTTCCGTGACTTTGGTGATGGAGATATCCTGGCCGAAAAGCTTGGTGATCTGGATCTGATAGCCAAATTTCCCGGCCAACACGATCAACAGCAGGATGGTCAATCCCAAAAGTCCCCACTTCAGCACGAATTCTAAGGGTCTTACGAGCCATCCCAATTTTCTGGGCGTCTTAACGTCTGCCACATCTGACATTGCAATCATCCTCCAGGAATAAAGCTTTTGAAAATACGCGCTGCATATCACAAAAATACCGCGCTGCGAATGCACACTTTCGTCCAGAGAAAATTCCGAAGCGGGGTGAGGATAGAAGCCCGTCGACTACGGGATTAGGGCGGCCGTCTTTGGAACGAATTGCGTTTCAACCCGCGCCCAATACTGCACGCCGTTTTCGAATTCGTAGGATCGGGGGCGTTCCAGAATGGTGACGGTGCTGTTGTCGGCGGCCACGCCTTTTGTGGCGACCGTACCGTAATATCCATCACGGGCGGGAGCCGGAAAATCCTCCCGAACGTTCACCCGGGTCGCAAGGGTCAGGGCCTGTCCAACCAAATCGTCCGGGGCCGGTAGGTCAGGCAATCCGTCAATCACGCCGTCCGCCCAAACCTGCGCATCCGCATCCCATTCTCCCAACCAGATCACACCTTGACCAAGGACGGGTTCCGCAGGAACGAGGGGCTCCGTCACGGCCCCTTGTTGGCTTGGCAGTTCACGGATCGCAGCCGGGCTGACCGTCGTGACCCCCTGCTGTTCCGTCAGATCTTCCGATAGGCGCGCCAGATTGTCAGTCAGTTGGCGGACCCGTGCCTCGACATTGGCGAGCTGTTCGTCATTCGACTCGACCCGCTCGGTCACCTTTTCCGTGATGGAAATCTCTTGTCCAAAGATCTTGGTCACGCTGACCGTGTAGCCGATATAGTCGGCCAAGGTGATCAGCGCCAAAATGACCAGCCCCAGCAAACCCCACTTCAGCACGAACTCCAATGGGCGCGTCAGCCAGCCATACTTGTCGACGGGTTTGGGTTTTTCCTCTTCCGCCACGGGGCCGCTCCTTCAAGGCATGATCAATACCCCAAAGATGTGGACTGAACCGCGCGCCTTGGCAAACCAAAAGGGGCCGGAATGAACCGGCCCCTGTTCTGGAAAAAAGCTGGGCTGATCAGTGCCCGAGGATCTGGCTCAGGAACAGCTGGGTCCGTTCGGAACGTGGGTTGTTGAAGAACTCTTCCGGCTCGTTCTGTTCCACGATTTGCCCGGCATCCATGAAGATCACACGGTTGGCGACCTGACGGGCAAAGCCCATCTCGTGGGTCACGCAGAGCATGGTCATGCCCTCTTCCGCGAGCTCGATCATCGTGTCGAGCAC
>JBCBGY010000211.1:0-4344 GCA_038526275.1 Pseudomonadota bacterium
TCATCTGCGATCAAGAGCTTCGGTCGACAGGCCAAAGCCATGGCGATCATAACCCGTTGGCACATGCCCCCCGAGAGCTGGTGCGGAAATGCCCGCGCCCGCAGCTTTGGCTCCGGGATGCCAACCTGGGACAGGAGTTCAACGGCCATTTCCTCCGCTGCCCGCACCCCAAGCGCTTCGTGGATCATCAGCGCTTCCGCGATCTGCCAACCAACGCGCTTCACGGGATTGAGGGAACTCATCGGATCCTGAAAGATCATCGCGATCTCTCCGCCACGCAAGGACTGCAGCTCTTCATGACTCAAACTGAGCAAGTCGCGCCCGCCGAAACGCACTTCGCCCCCGAGGATGCGCCCCTTCTCTGCCAGCAGACGCAGCACCGACAGGCACGTCACAGATTTTCCCGATCCACTTTCCCCGACAAGGCCAAGGGTGGCCCCAGCGGGCACCTGGAGCGAGACGCCATCCACCGCAACGACCACCCGGTCACCGTCTGCCGATTCAAAACCGACGCGCAGGTCTCGGATCTCCAAGAGAGGTGGCGCCGAGGCGGGTGTTGTGGCCAGGGGCGCAAGGTCTGGGTTGGCTAGGTTCATCGCAGGCTCGGGTCCAAATAGTCCCGGAGCCAGTCGCCCAGGATCGAGATTGATAGGGTGATGAAGAAAATTGTGAGGCCAGGGGCGATGGCGATCCACGGCGCCTGAAGCAGGTAGTCGCGGCCATAGCCAAGCATCTGACCCAACGACGTCATCGGCGGTTGCACACCAAGGCCGAGGAAAGACAGTGATGTCTCCAGCAGGATCGTTCCAGGCAGATTAATCGTGAACTGGATAATCAGTGCTGGAAGGATGTTGGGCAGAAGGTGCCGAGCATAAACCTTCCACGTCGGAACACCCAGGGCTTTAACGGCCTCAATGTACGTGTTGGATGACCCGGCGAGGGTCATCCCGCGCGACAGGCGGGCGTAGCGTTCCCACCCGTCGATTCCGACAACAATCACAAGCACCAGGAACGATCCGGAAAAGAAGGCCAGGACGGCCAGCGCAAAAATCAGGAATGGTAGAGATGATTGCGCATCGACAAACATCATGATCAGATCGTCCACCCAGCCCCTGAAATGGGCCGCGATGATCCCCAGAAACGATCCGAGGACAGCGCCAATTCCGGTTCCCACCACCGCGATCACGACTGAAATCTTTGTGCCGTAGATCACGCGGCTGAGCACGTCGCGCCCAAGGTCATCGGACCCGAGGATATAGTTCCAGTCGCCACCCATGAAGACCGGTGGTTTGCGAATCTCGAACAAGTCTTGGGCCGCATGGTCATAGGGCTGCAGCAACGGCGCGAAGATGGCGACGAGCACGACCAACGCCAAGTAGGTGCCGGCAAAGATCACAATCCAAGGCCGGTCGAGCCCGATCCGTTTCACAAAGGACGGTGGCTTGACGATGATGGCGTCGCTCATGGGATCCGTTACGGCCATCTTAGGCACTCCCGCGCAGTCGCACCCGCGGGTCGAGCACGGCATAGAGCAGATCGACCATCAGGTTGATGAGAATAATGGAGGCGGCAATCATCAGAATGATCGTCTGCACCACAGCGTAATCACGGGCATTTACGGCCTGATAAAAGAGGCGACCCATGCCGGGCCAGGCAAAAACCGTTTCAATCACAACCGTTCCGGCAATCATCAGCCCGAACTGAAACCCGAGAACCGTCAGGGTCGGGATGGCCGCATTGGGCAGCGCGTGCCACCGGATTCTGCGGGTCCAGGAGGCCCCCTTTGCCCGGGCAGTGCGCATGTAGGATTGACGCAAAACTTCCAAAACCGATGATCGCGTGAAACGCGCAATTTGTGAAGCCGCCGCCAGGCCGAGGGTAATTGCGGGCATTACCATATGCTGCCACGTTTCAGATCCGGATGGTGGCAACCAACGAAGCTGAAGCGAAAACAGGATAATCATCAGCAATCCGAAAAAGAAATTCGGCATGGAATAACCGAAAACAGCGACTGCCATGGTGAGCCGATCAATGATCGTATTTCGGTTCAGCGCTGCGATCACTCCCAAACTAACGCCAATTGTTGCGCCGCCAGCATAGGCAACCAGGCCCAATTGCAAGGTTTTGGGCACCCGTTCCATGACCAGATCCAATGCCGGTCGAAAATCGAAGAAACTTACGCCGAAATCACCCTGGAGCAATGAGCCCATGTAGGTAAGGTACTGTTCCCACATCGGTCGATCGATCCCCCAACGTTCTCTATAGATATCAATGATATATTGCGGAGTGTCGTCGGGCAGCAAAACATAGGTCGGATCGCCTGACGCCCGGAGGATCACAAAGACAAACGTCACCACGATCCACAAGGTCGCAACCGCACGAGCGATCTTGAGTGAGATAAAACCAAGCATCACATTCCCTTTCACCCTGCTGACTACTGGCCGCCTATGACAGTTTTTTACAAATCGATCCGCCAATTCAGTTTTTTGCAAAATTCACAAATAGTTTATAAATGCATTCTCAGGGCAGTAAAAAGTTCATAAAAAATTTTCGCAAAATCCTTCGCTTTGCGACCTCATATTTTTGAAATGCTGAAATTGAAATCTTTTCAGCTTAAATTTTGTTTTTGTCATGGCCTTGTATCAATTGGGCCAATTACTCAACGCCGAGTGTGCCACTCACCCAACAATTCAGGGGGATTCTATGCGTAAAACGCTTCTCGCCGGTCTGCTGGCCGGCGCTACCGCTTTGTCAACTTTCGGGACATTGGCCTTTGCGGACGACCGACCCGAACTCACAATCGCCATGGCAGCCATGCAGCGCCTGCACCCAGCGGTTGCGGAGTCGAACTTCGACAGTCGTGTGATTAAATCGGTGATGGACGGCTTGTTGAACCGCGACTGGTTGAACGGCCCCAACGGGAATGACGGCACAGACATTGTGCCGGGCATCTTCACAGCCTGGGAACAGATCGACGAGCTGACCTGGGAATTCAAAGTGCGCCAAGGTGTGAAGTTCCACCATGGTCGAGAAATGACGGCGGAAGATGCCGCTTTCACAATCTCGCAGGAACGCTTTGAAATCCGCCCGCACAACTTGGCCTCTTCCCTGGACAACGTTACCGTCATCGACGACGAAACGATCCGCGTCGTGACAAAGTATCCAGACCCGGTTCTGCTGCACCGCCTGGCCCATGTGATCGGCCATGTCGTGCCAGCCGAGCTGTACCGGGAGCGCGGATATGAGGGTTTCGGTGCCGCGCCGGTTGGCACCGGTCCCTACTACTGGGCCGAAAGCGTGGCCGATGACTATATCGTCCTGAAGGCATTCGATGACTATTGGGGTGGCACGCCGCCATTCAAGCAGATCACGTTCAAGTCTGTGCCTGAGACCTCGGCCCGGATCGCTGGCCTGATCACCGGTGAGTACGACATTATCACGTCGATTCCGCCGGATCAGGCGGAATTGATTGATCGCGAGGACGCTTACGAGACCCGGTCAATCGAAGTGGAAAACATGCACCACCTGACTTTCATGACCGGCTGCGGTGAAGAAGGTGTGGGATGTGATCGGGGCGATGGTCGCGAAGCTGCTGTGCGCGACCCGCTGATCCGCAAGGCGATGATCATGGCCGTGGATCGCCAACAGATCGCGGATCGTCTGTGGAATGGTCTGGCCAAGGTTCCGGCAGGCCCGACCTGGGAGATGTATGGCGACCTGCATGATGCGGACCGTGAACCCCTGGGATACGATCCTGAAGCCGCCAAAGCCCTGATCAACGAAGCGGGTTACGACGGCCAGGAGATCGTGATCGCTGTGACCGCCGGTTACTATGTGAATGGCGACCGCGCAGTGCAGGTGATGATGGAGATGTGGAAGGCCGTCGGCCTGAATGTCCGTCTGCAGTTCGTTGAAAACTGGGGGCAGCAGCGCCCGTACGGTTGGCAGGACGTGTGGATCAATTCGTCGAACATCCGCATTCCGGACCCGCTTTCGCCGTTCTGGTGGCGCTTCGCTGAGCCCGCCGCTTCTTACCTGGCCCGCAAAGTACAGGAGCCGACAGAAGAATATCTTCGCGTGGGCAACATCCTGGAGCGGACACTCGACAGCGAAGCCCGGATCCAGGCGTTTCACGAAGGTCTCGACGAGTGGCAGGAACAGAACCCAGCCCTGATCATGTACCGCCCGATCGAAATCTACGGGGTCCGCAAGGACCTGCAATGGACGCCCTACAGCTTCTATTGGATGGATTTCCGGGACTATAACGTCTCCTTCGCCACCAACTGAAGTCACGGCAGGTGCGCTTGCAGCCCCAAACCCTGACTGTCGAGGTCCGCCATGCAC
>JBCBGY010000211.1:4444-7488 GCA_038526275.1 Pseudomonadota bacterium
TGCTCCTGCCCTGTTCGCCACGTTGATGGCGACGACAACTCTCGCCGATGGCCATGATCCCCATACCCGTGATCGAGCAGCCCGATGAAGCGGCAGGAACCTCGAATGGACCCCGTATTCGGCATACTGGATGGATTTCCGCGACCACGACGTTGCCTTCGCGGAGCGAGCTAAAGCGGTAATGCCGACACCCGATATATCACGCCTCCACCATGCATGGCGGCCTTCACTCAAACCAAGACAGAGACTGACATGAAGCGCTTTTTTCTCGGCGCGGTGACTGCCGCGCTTCTTGCAACCACTGCCCTGGCGGACAGCCACGATCCGCGTCCTGAACTCATCATCGGGATGAACCTGATCCAGCGGGCCCATCCGGCTGTGGCGGAATCGAACTACGACAGCCGCGTGATCAAATCGGTCATGGACGGGCTCTTGAACCGCGACTGGGCCGCCGGTCCGAACCGCAACGGAACCGAGATTGTGCCGGGCCTCTTTACCGAATGGACCCAGATCGACGATCTCACCTGGGAATTCAAGATGCGCCAGGGCGTTGTGTTCCACAATGGCAACCCGATGACCATCGAAGACGTTCATTTCACACTCTCGGAAGAACGCCTTTGGGGCGAGAAAGCCCTGCGTCCACACGCGATGGCTGGCTCCTTCGCCGCGGTGGACATTGTCGACGACGAAACATTGCGCATTACCACCAAGGCACCGGATCCGGTGCTGTTGCAGCGCTTGGCGCATGTCATCGGCCATGTGGTACCTGCCGATGTCTACCGCGAATTGGGCCCAGAAGGTTTTGCCGCCGCCCCTATTGGCACTGGCCCCTACAAGTGGGACAAGTACGAACAAGGCAACGAGTTGATCCTTGTCGCCAACGACGATTACTGGGGCAGCAAGCCGCCGTTCAGCCGGATCATCTTTAAGGCCGCCCCTGAGAACTCCTCGCGCATCGCCGGACTTATCACAGGGCAATTCGACATCATTACCTCGGTCCCGCCAGATCAGGCCGAGCTTATCGACCGAGAGGCGGGTTACCGCACGGCGTCCTTCGAGGTCGAGAACATGCACATCCTGACATTCCTTTCTGGCTGCGGCGAGCGCACCGAGGAAGAATGCGCCGCTGATCCATCCGCATTGGCCGACAAGCGTGTGCGCCAGGCGATGGTGCACGCCGTGGACCGCGAACAGATCGCGGACCGCTTGTGGAATGGCATGGCCAAAGTGCCAGCAGGACCAAACTTCCCCTTCTACGGCGAGCTTTACGAAGAGAACCGCGCCCCGCTCGCCTTTGACCCGGAAAAGGCCAAGGCGCTCATGGCCGAAGCTGGCTATGACGGTGAAGAGATCACCGTGGCCGTCACCGCAGGCTACTACGTGAACGGCGACCGTGCGCTTCAGGTGATGGAGCAAATGTGGAAGGCCGTTGGACTAAACGTGAACCTGCAATTCGTCGAGAACTGGTCGCAGCAGCGGCCCTATGGCGAAGTGCAAGACGCGTTTCTGGTCTCGGCAAATCTGCGAGTGCCTGATCCGCTATCGCCTTGGTGGTGGAACTACGGTCCCGCGACCAGCTTTTATCAGACCAACGGTATCCTGAAGCTTTCCGACACCTACACCGAAGTTGGCGAGGCAATCTCATCAACTTTGGATGTTGCCGAGCGCAAAGAGCTTTGGACCCGTGCGCTGGACCTTTGGCAAGACGAGCTGCCCGGGATGATCTTCTACCGTCCGATTGAAATTTTAGGCGTTCGGGAATGCCTCGGATGGGAGCCCTACAGCTTTTACTGGATGGATTTCCGCGCCGAGAACGTCACCGCCACGTGCGACGATCGCTAAGCGAACTTGGAGAGCGCCGCATCTTGGCGCTCTCCCGTCCGGTCTTCCCTTCGCAGCCCGTACTGGATGGATTTCCGCGACGACAACATCTCCTTTGACTGATCTTTGGCGGGGCACGGGCCCGCAATCTCCCCTACCTTTAGAAAGTTACCCAGATGACTGAATTCCGCTTGGTGATGCTGTCTGACACCCATGTCAGCGCCACGCACCCGTTCTTCTTCCACAATTTCGATGTTGCGCTCGAGGCGGCCAATGCGCTGCAACCAGACGTGGCCATCGTAACCGGCGATCTGTCGTTCAACGGACCGCACGCGCCCGCTGATCTGGACTTCGCCGCCGCCCAGATGAAGCGCTTTGCCGCTGATGTGACCCACGTCACTCCAGGCAACCATGATGTCGGCTATTCGCCTGCCACAGCCGATGCAGAACAACAGATGACAGAAGCGAGGCGACAGGAGTATCTGACCCGCGTGGGCCCAGACTTTTGGCACTTTGATCACGGAGATTGGCGGTTCATCGGGCTGAACCCGTTTCTGTTTGAAAGTGGGCAGGCGGCAGAACAAGAACAACGCGCCATGGTTGCGGAGGCGTTGACCCATGAAGGCCCCATCGGCGTCTTCACCCATGTGCCGTTCTTCGCCCACGATCCCGGCGAAACCGACGCCGACACCAGCGCAACGGTGCGCCCTGGACCGCGGGCCGACTATCTGGCGCAGTTCAAGGCGGCGGATGTTAGTTTTGTGGCATCAGGTCACTTGCACCGGGACAAGCGCATGGTGTTCGACGGTATCACCCATATTTGGGCGCCCGGCACAGCCTTTATGTCAACGGGACCGCAAAGCGAGGCTTGGGGCGGTGTGCCTTGGGTGGGCTTTCTGGAGTTCAACTTCTCCGGCGACCGGTTCTCAGTCCAACTGCACGAACCGGAAGATATGCTCAACATCGACCTGCGGAATTGGGCGCGGGGCACCGGGCATCGCTATTTCCGCATAGCCGAGCAACCTTACCGAATGCCGGGTTGACGGGCCAAGTCGAGAAGGCCGCATTCCTTCGGGGTTTCGCGTTTGGCGGACACGCATGCCCGCCGAGACCCGGCTCCGGATCGCGGCTCTTCTTGATCCTCGCCAGCGGGGTCTCCATGCCGGGGACAAGGGCAATCTGGCCGACGATCCCATTTGCCCGAAAAAGATCGTCGGTCGGTT
>JBCBGY010000212.1:0-7467 GCA_038526275.1 Pseudomonadota bacterium
GAAGCACTATTTCAACGAAATCATCGTGTTCTCCGAAAATTTGCTACACGCTTTCATGCGAACAAAAGAGTATCCCGATCACGTTGTGTGTTTTGTGTGCCGCAAGAATGCAAATCCTGGCATGGTCCTGACAAAGTCCCGGATGGCTGTATCAGAGGTCGCCAAAGCACTGTAATCTACACTAGGCTGAACAGGAACGGCCTAGGGTCGTTCCTGGCATCAGAGGCTTTCGGTGTGAGGTGTTCGTTTGGCTTTGACTGACTCGATTTTCCGCGTACTCGAGCAAATTAGAAGTCTTGCGACCAATAGCGGCGTCAAGCGGCAGTATGTTGATGCCTCGTCACATGCCGAGAAATGCCACGCGATTGCAGATATTATTGAGCATACTCCGGGGCCAAGCGCCGTTACCTTCTTAATTGGCGACCATACTGAACTTGTCCTGGATGTTGTAAACGGCAACCTTGTGCGCGTACTGGCCGCCGAACCGATATCGATTTTCGAGCCGGGCGACGATCACATCTTGTTTCGCGATGACTCGGACCCCACACCGGACCAGTTTCTCGAAGCAACAGTTCGGACCATCTATTCTTTCGGCCAAACTGCAGGGATACTGACTGTATCGGACGAAACCTACGAGGATGAAGGCGCGGCACCTCGTCAACAATGGTCTGTCGCGGAGATCCGGCAACAATTAACCCGTTTGCTCAACGCAGCAGATGAGCCAGATGACTTTGAGGAACCGACCGAAGACAGGTCGGAAGCCACGTCCGAAGAAGAGCTGCCAAGACCGGCAACAGAGCCAACTCCTGTCAATCTTCCAGCGTCATTGATTTCGAAAGTCTATTCAGACCTGTCGTCCGTATCGGTTTGCGGGGCTTTGCTCAGCAACGATGGCATCACGATAGACTTAACTGTCGACGAAGCAGAAAACCTCAACTTTGAGAATCCGGACAAACTGCTGAAAAGCTTTGAAGAATGGCGAGAAGCGGCAACTCCGGCGCTTGGAAAGCGTCATCTGATGGTTATACTACCGAAGGGCCACATGAATTTGGCTCTCGGTATTGTCGGTGACGGAGAGCACACAGCTTTCATCGCCTTCAGGAACGCAAATCTTGGAAAGGTCATTTCCGCAGCGGGAGAATTGACCAAAGCTTCAAAGGACACGCGGAATGAGCCCGATACTGACAGTTGAAAAGCTCAAGCTTTCGGTGGCAGGTCGCGTTCTGTTCGCTGACTTATCGTTTGAGTTGCCCGAACGAGGTCTCACGGCCCTTATGGGGCCTGTGGCAACTGGCAAATCGTCTTTGTTATCCTGGATCTGTTGCGAAGACTCACCTTACGCCGCCAAAGTCGAACAGGTCAGCTTCAACGGCTCAAGTCTTGGCGAAGAAGTGCGACCAGTTCTGATACCGCAGCATGCGGCCCAAAGTGGCTCTTCCATAATCGAACAAATTGACCAAGTGCTTGGTAACACGCCTTTATTGTGCGTTGATGAACCTACCGCGGGCTTAACCGACCAAGACGCCGAACAGGTTATGTCGCATCTCGTTCAAATTAGCCGTGATCGGGCAGTCTTGATGGTGTCCCACAATCAACGGCAAGTCGCGTCCTTTGCTGATACCGTCCTTCTTCTGGCTGGTGGTTGTGTTCAAGAACATGTCCCCGCTTCCACTTTCTTCGCGGCACCACAGTCAAAAGCGGGCCAGCAATTTGTCGGCACGGGTGGAACAACAGTTCCACGACCTGACACGCCCGCGCATCACCTGTCACCAGAACAAAGAGGCGTTCCGACTGCGCTAAACTTGCAGCCCAATGCGGATCGCGATGGCAATACACCGTTGTGGGTCATGAATGACAAACTTGGTATTTTTTGGCCCCGTGACAAACATCCGGATTCGACTGAGATTGCCTCACTGGCGGACAGCGGAGTGACAGCTGTCATTTCAGTTTCGCAAGCCAATCCCCCCAATCTTCCTGCTTTGATTGAAGCTGGCATTGTGCCCGTCTGGATACCTTTAACAGAGCAAGACCGATCAGCGTCTAAGGACACCGCGCCCGTTTGTCTGGAATGCCAGCGATTGCTCGACAATGGCGAAAAGGTCGTCGTTCTGGCGACTGACAACAATCAGATGGCCGAATGCACCTTGGCGTCTCAGCTCATCTATTCTGGCTTAACGGCCGAGAAAGCAGTGAAGTACGCAAACCAGATCCTCGATGAGCAAGATTTGAGCATGGAGAACGAACAACTGCTCTGGGATTTGGAGATGCATTGGGACTTGGTCGCGGAGGGCCTTGCGGAGACGCCCGGCAGACGTGGTCGACGGACCGGAAAAGGCGTTGCGCTGGGAAGCATCGACAGCATGAGCCGATCCATGGAAAGCCAGCATTAGTGTTTGGGCGGAATAGTGTGCCTTGCCCCGGTAGGAGGAGTTGAGACCATGTCAGATGCAGAAGAAGGCGGCAAATGCCCGTTTGGGTTTGATGCCAAACCCGACTCCGGTGCAAAGAGATACACATTTAGCCACACTGCCGTCGTGTCTGCCATGCCGCGCAATCAGCTGCCATCGATGGCCAGCAAAGCGATTAAACCGCAAGAGGACGGCTTGCAAACGGGGCGTTGCCTTTGCGGAGCAGTGAGCTATGCCATTGAAAAGCCAGCCGAAAAAGTCTTCGCCAACTATGACCAGTCAACACTGCGTTGGACGGGCGGTGTAGGGCTGACAATCGTGCTGCGCGCCAGCAGCACGCGGTTTCATGGCTGGGGCAATGTCGTTCAACATGCCAGTTCGGACCGTGCCCGCCATTGCTTTTGCCGTCTTTGCGGTAGCAGCCTTTTCATCCGCCATGTGGCACCAGAAGCGATGGACGGTATGCTGAGCCTTTCGGCTGGAACATTGGATAGCCTCGACGGCCTGCATCTAGGCGCTGAAACCTATATCGACCGCAAACCTGATCTGTTGATGGCTGGAGATGATCACCGCAAACTCACAGAAGCAGAAGTCGAAGCGATGTACGCTCCACGGATGGCGGGCGAATAGCTCGGTGAATGCTCCTGGAGCAATCAGCGACAGGAAAAGGACCGAGCGCTCTCTTCGCCGATTTACTGGGTCATCGTGCCAACCAAGCTGACCCGCCTTGCCCCTCCCTACAATTCACGCTAGGCGGCGTTCTGGCTTTGACGGAGGGTGTAAAATGTCTGCAAAGAAAGTCGTGTTGGCCTATTCTGGCGGTCTGGACACGTCCATCATCCTGAAGTGGCTGCAAACAGAATATCGATGCGAGGTCGTGACCTTCACAGCCGATCTGGGTCAGGGCGAAGAACTTGAGCCCGCGCGCGCCAAAGCCGAGATGATGGGCGCCTCGGCTATATATATCGAGGATCTGAGGGAAGAATTCGTCCGCGATTTTGTTTTTCCCATGTTTCGCGCCAATGCCGTGTACGAAGGTCTCTATCTGCTGGGCACCTCAATCGCCCGTCCGCTGATTTCCAAACGTCTGGTTGAAATCGCAGCGGAAGAACAAGCCGAGGCCGTCGCACACGGGGCGACCGGCAAGGGCAATGACCAGGTGCGGTTCGAACTCAGCGCCTATGCGCTGAACCCCAATATCAAGGTGATTGCACCATGGCGGGAATGGGACCTGTCCAGCCGAACAAAACTTTTGGACTTCGCAGAAAAACACCAGATTCCGATCGCCAAAGACAAACGCGGCGAAGCGCCTTTCAGTGTTGACGCGAACCTGCTGCATACGTCGTCTGAGGGCAAAGTGTTGGAAGACCCCGCCGTGGAAGCGCCGGACTATGTGTATCAGCGAACCGTTCACCCGGAAGAGGCGCCTGATACCCCGGAATTCGTGGAGATCGGATTTGATAAGGGCGATGCGGTTTCAATCAACGGTGAGATGTTGAGTCCCGCCTCTTTGCTCACACGGCTAAACGAACTTGGCGGCAAGCATGGCTGCGGCCGGTTGGACCTTGTGGAAGGTCGGTTCGTCGGCATGAAGTCACGCGGCATCTACGAGACGCCGGGTGGCACCCTGCTGCTGGAAGCGCATCGCGGGATTGAGTCGATCACGCTCGATCGCGGCGCGGCACATCTCAAGGACGAATTGATGCCGCGCTATGCCGAGCTCATTTACAACGGGTTCTGGTTCAGTCCGGAACGCGAGATGTTACAGGCACTGATCGATAAATCGCAGGAACATGTTTCAGGCACGGTTCGGCTGAAGCTGTACAAAGGTAGCGCCAGCACGGTCGGTCGTTGGTCGGAAAATAGCCTCTACTCCGAAAAACATGTGACTTTTGAAGAGGATGCAGGTGCCTACGATCAAGCGGATGCGGCAGGATTTATCAAACTGAACGCTCTACGCCTGCGTCTTTTGGCCTCTCGCAATAGTCGCTAATTCTCTCGCTTTCTCAACGGTCTGTGAAACGGCGGTCGCGTCACTTGAATGAATGACGCCGCGGCGCGATTGTGCCTTCAGACGAAGGGAGTGAACGAGATGTCCCATACTTTTCAACAGATCAAACCCATTATCCTTGGCGTTGCCATCATTTTTGGGATCGCGGCAGAGTGCGGAACGGCGAACATAGCTGACGCTGCGGTGCCGGGTACCAACAGCGACTGCCCGCAGGTTCAAACGTCGTAACCTGCATTCCCCCGGCGCCGGGCCTGGGCTAAGCTTGCGAAAAACCGAAATGGGGACAACGTGAGCGGCACCGGCCCGACGCCAATGATGGCCCAGTATCTGGAAATCAAGGAAGCGCATCCCGATGCGCTTTTGTTTTACCGGATGGGCGATTTCTACGAGATGTTCTTTGACGATGCCGTTGAAGCCGCGGCAGCGCTGGACATCGCACTAACAAAACGCGGCAAGCATTCAGGCGCTGATATCCCCATGTGCGGCGTACCAGTACACGCTGCAGAAGGTTACCTGCTGACGCTTATTCGCAAAGGCTTTCGCGTTGCGGTGTGCGAGCAGCTCGAAGATCCGGCCGAAGCGAAGAAACGTGGCGCGAAGGCTGTGGTCAAACGGGATGTGGTGCGTCTCGTCACGCCGGGAACGCTAACGGAAGACACACTTCTGGATGCGCGTCGGCACAACTTTTTGGCCAGCTTTGCAACGGTGCGCGAAGAAGGCGCCTTGGCCTGGGTGGATATCTCCACAGGCGAGTTAAGAACGACGGTATGTTCTTTGAGCCGTTTGGGGCCGGAACTGGCACGACTTGCCCCCAGAGAGCTGTTGGTTGCCGATACCCACGCAGACGGCATGGAAGAGATTGCTACCGATTTCGGAATCGCCCTCACACCGCTGGCACCGGCCAGTTTCGACAGTGCCGGTGCCGAAAACCGATTAAAGTCGCTTTACGATGTCGGCTCGCTGGAAGCGTTTGGCAGTTTTTCGCGGGCAACTCTGGCAGCTTTGGGCGGGATCATCGCCTACTTGGAATTGACGCAGAAAGGAAACCTGCCCCTTCTTAAGCACCCGGTTGCCGAGCGGTCTGGCAGCATGATGCAAATCGATGCGTCCACCCGCCAGAACCTGGAATTGACGCGGAGCCTGTCTGGCGGGCGTGAAGGCGCGCTTCTGTCTGCCATCGATCGCACCGTCACGGCCCCTGGTGGGCGGCTGCTTGAACGGCGAATCTCCAGCCCATCCTGCGATCTTCCCGTCATTCAGAACCGACTGAGCGTTGTTGGATACTTTGTGGACGACACGACAGCACGAGACAACCTGCGCGGCCTCTTGCGCCAGTGTCCCGACATGGATCGCGCCTTATCCCGGTTGGCGCTGGACCGCGGGGGACCCCGGGACCTGGCCGCTATTCGCAACGGGCTGGAAACCGCCATGACCGTCGGGCCCAAACTGCCCGACGAAGACTTGCCGCTGGTCAGTGAATGGCGTGGCACCCTCGGCGGCCATGGCGACCTTCTGGCCCTGCTCGACGAAGCGCTGATCGCCGAACCACCAGTCCAAACACGAGATGGCGGTTTCATCGCAACGGGCTTTCACGACGAATTGGACGAAGCACGGACCTTGCGTGATGAAGGTCGGGGCGTGATCGCAGGACTTCAGGCCAAATATGCCGATGAGACCGGTATATCCTCGCTGAAGGTCAAACATAACAACGTTCTGGGCTACTTCGTGGAAACCACCGCAACGCACGCGGAACGGATGCTGGCCGCGCCATTGTCGGATTCCTTTATCCATCGCCAAACGACCGCAAACGCAGTTCGCTTCACGACGTTGGAGTTATCTGACCTGGAAGGCAGGATCCGAAATGCAGGCGACCGTGCTTTAGAAATTGAAAAACGGTTGTTCGAGGAATTGCGCTGCCATGTTCAAGAAGCGGCAGGATCTGTTGGTGCCGCGGCCCGTACACTGGCTGAACTGGATGTCGCAACGGCCCTTGCAGATCTTGCGAGTGGCGAAGACTGGACCCGGCCGCGACTGGATGAGTCCTATGCTTTTGACGTGATCGGCGGGCGACATCCGGTTGTGGAACAATCCTTGCGCCGTGATGCGGGTCAAAGTTTTATCGCCAACGACTGCGGCCTGGCAGATGGAGCGGCGGGCCCGCATATTTGGCTTCTGACTGGCCCAAACATGGCGGGGAAATCGACTTTCCTGCGCCAGAACGCGCTGATTGCCCTGCTGGCCCAGGCCGGCAGTTTCGTCCCAGCACGCTCTGCCCATATTGGGCTGGTGTCACAGTTGTTCAGTCGAGTGGGCGCGTCCGACGATCTGGCGCGTGGGCGGTCTACCTTCATGGTCGAAATGGTGGAAACAGCCGCAATCCTCAACCAGGCCGACGAGCGCGCCTTGGTGATCCTTGATGAGATTGGGCGCGGAACCGCCACGTATGACGGTTTGAGCATTGCCTGGGCGACACTCGAACATCTGCATGAAGTGAACCGTTGCCGTGCCCTTTTCGCCACGCACTACCATGAGATGACGGCGCTCGCTGGGAAACTGAGCGGCGTCGACAACGCGACCGTTGCGGTGAAAGAGTGGGACGGTCAGGTGGTCTTTTTGCATGAGGTCCGCCCCGGGGCTGCCGACCGATCCTATGGAGTGCAAGTTGCCCGTCTGGCCGGGCTACCTGCATCAGTCATAGACCGGGCAAAGGTCATCCTAGAGGCACTGGAACAAGGCGAAAGAGAACGCGGCAAACCGACTGCGATCGTGGACGACCTACCACTGTTTCAGCAGGACCGCCCAGTCGAGCCGTCCAGAACGTCAGCAATCGAAACACGATTGAAAGAGATCGTGCCAGACACGCTCAGCCCTAGGGACGCACTGGATCTGATCTACGAACTCAAGGCCGCTCTTTCGAAATGAAGCCTAGCCCGCCGGGGTCGACGACACACCAACCTGAGCCGGGCGCAGGAGCCGATCATGGATCATGAAACCTTCAGTCATGACTTGAATAATGTCACCGGCTTTGGTGTTAGGCACTGGGGCCTC
>JBCBGY010000213.1:0-7323 GCA_038526275.1 Pseudomonadota bacterium
AAGCGAGAGGCCCTGGCGGTTGTTGGGGACTACGCAAAATCCACATGCGAGAACGCTTACGCTGCCGTCGATGAAAGCGGTCGCAACATGTTTGACGCGGTGGTTCAGTCGACACCAGCCGACGAAGAGTGGTTCCACGAATGGCCGATTTCGGCAGAAACCTCACGTGCCACGGCATGGACCATCGCCGAGGCTGATCGCACCGGGCTGTTCATCGCTTTGATGGATGCCGCAATGAATGGCGGGGTAAGCGCCGAGCAGATGCGCCAAGACGCGGTGCTCATCGGTAAAATGCGGGAACTGGTGACCTGCCTTCTTCCGCGCGACGAAGACATTGCTGCGCTGCCCGCACGGATCAAGGCGGGTGTGCAGACGTCCGTTGAGAAATTGCACTGCACGCAGTGGCTATCGGCCAGCGAGCAGGTTGAACAGCTGGTTGCCGACGCGGCAGACCCCGTGGCGACCTTGAAATCCGAGGTGCAGTCGGTTCTTGAGGCGACCATTGGCCAGTGCCAGGAGGGTAATTGACAGATGACACAGATCGACTGGCAGCGCGCGGGCAAGTACTTTCTGCTCGCCGACTTCTTCAAAGGCTTCAAACTGGGCCTGCGTTACTTCTTCGCGCCGAAAGCGACGGTGAATTACCCGCATGAAAAAGGGCCGCTAAGCCCCCGTTTTCGCGGCGAACATGCGCTGCGGCGCTATCCGAATGGCGAAGAACGTTGCATCGCCTGCAAGCTTTGCGAGGCGGTGTGCCCCGCTCAGGCCATCACCATCGATGCCGAGCCGCGCGATGATGGCAGCCGCCGCACGACGCGCTACGACATTGACATGACCAAGTGCATCTATTGCGGCTTCTGTCAGGAAGCTTGCCCGGTGGATGCTATCGTCGAAGGCCCGAATTTCGAATTCAGCACCGAAACCCGCGAAGAACTTTACTACGACAAAGAAAAGCTTCTGGCCAACGGCGAACGCTGGGAAGCCGAAATCGCCCGCAATCTGGAGCTAGACGCGCCTTACCGATGACCGCTCCAGCCGACATATATGCCCGCGGCAAGGCGGCGGCGGAGGCAACCAATCCAGGGATCGAAGAGACCTTGGCACAGCGCTATGATGCGCTGCTGCCGGGTTTTTCGCGGTCCCTGATCGAGGTTGCCTATGGGCATTTCTACACGCGGCCCGGGCTCGACGACAAAACCCGCTATCTGGCCACGATTGCGGCGCTAACGGCGTTGGGCGGTCAAACCGCACCGCAACTTAAGATCCATGTCAAAAACGCGCTCAATGCCGGGGCCGAACCTACCGAGATTGCCGAGGTGATCC
Organism: Pseudomonadota bacterium; assembly: GCA_038526275.1. GTDB lineage: Bacteria > Pseudomonadota > Alphaproteobacteria > Rhodobacterales > Rhodobacteraceae > 188UL27-1. The sequence continues at coordinate 1,324 of JBCBGY010000213.1, forward strand.
ACCAAATGGCGCTCTATGGCGGCTTTCCGGCAATGATCAATGCGCTGAACGCGGCGATTGAAGTGTTCGACGCGGAAGAGGCGGCGTCATGAGCGATGATCTGACGAAATTCTTCACCCAGATGATGGCCCAGGGTCAGGAAATGGCCAAAGCCATGAACCCGGCCTTCGACCCAACGAAGATCCCGCCCATGCCCAGCATGGCGGATTGGGTGCCGACGATGCCTGCCGAGATGATGGAGGCCTTCCTGGGCAAAGGCGCGAGCCCCGACGGCCTGGATGCCAAAACCCGGCTTCTGGTTACCTTGGCCGCGCTGACGGTTTTGGGGGCCACGGCAGAAGACCAGGTGCGCCTGACCGTGCGCCATGCGTTGGTTGCCGGCGCCACACCGCAGGAAGTCGCACAGGTCATCGCACAGATGGCGCCGTTTGGCGGTGTGCCGGCCATGAGCAAAGCCATGGAACTGGCCCAAGCCGAGATCGAAAAGCAGAAGGAGGCCAGCGCATGAGTGCCGCCGACATCACATTCTATTGCTTCGCCATTGTGGTGGTGACAGCCGGGCTTTTCGTGGTCGTCTCGCGAAACCCGGTGCATTCGGTCCTTTGGTTGATCCTGGCCTTCTTCACGTCGGCGGGGATGTTCGTGCTGCTCGGGGCTGAATTCGTGGCGATGCTGTTGGTTATTGTCTATGTGGGCGCGGTCGCGGTGCTGTTCCTGTTCGTCGTGATGATGCTCGACGTGGATTTCGCCGAACTGAAAGCCGAGATGGCGCAATATGTGCCGATTGCGGGCGTCGTCGGCGTGATCCTTTTGATGCAGCTTGGCATGGTGTTCGGCACCTGGACCTTCGCGGACGAGGCCATGGCCATGCGCGGTGCAATCGCGCCGCCGCCCGGAGAAACACACAACACGGCTGCATTGGGGCTGCTGGTCTATGACAAGTATTTCCCGCTGTTCCAACTGGCCGGGCTGATCCTGCTGGTCGCCATGGTCGGGGCGATCGTTCTGACGCTGCGCCACCGCCAGGACATCAAACGCCAGGACATCCTGGCCCAGATTTACCGCGATCCGGCCAAGGCGATGGAACTGAAAGACGTCAAACCGGGGCAGGGCCTTTGATGAGCACCACGGTCGGTTACATCCTCGCGCACCTTGCCATCGGAGCCGTGATCTTCGGGTTCTGGCGGTGGGACAAGACAAGGAACCAGAAAGGTTCAAGATGATCGGACTAGAACATTACCTGACCGTTGCCGCCGCTTTGTTCGTGATCGGCATCTTCGGGATCTTCCTGAACCGCAAGAACGTGATCGTCATTCTGATGTCGATCGAACTGATGCTGCTGGCAGTCAATATAAACCTGGTCGCGTTTTCCGCGTTCCTTGGTGATCTGGTCGGGCAGGTTTTCACCTTGTTCGTGCTGACGGTCGCGGCGGCTGAGGCAGCCATTGGTCTGGCCATTCTGGTCTGTTTCTTCCGCGCCCGGGGCACGATCGCGGTCGAAGATGTAAGCAATATGAAGGGCTAAGGGCCTATGGAAACGATAATCCTCTTTAGCCCCCTTATCGGCGCGCTGATCTGTGGCTTTGGCTGGCGGTTCATCGGCGAACAGGCGGGCATGATCGTGGCGACGGGCCTGTTGTTCCTGTCGATGCTGCTCAGCTGGATCGTCTTTTTCACCTTTGACGGGGTGACAGAGCAGATCACCATCATGCGGTGGATCGAAAGCGGATCGCTTAGCACCGACTGGGCCATTCGGATGGACCGGCTGACGGCGATCATGCTGATCGTAATCACCACCGTCTCGGCGCTCGTCCACCTTTACAGCTTTGGCTACATGGCCCATGACGAGCATTTCAAAGAGGGCGAGACCTATCGCAGCCGCTTCTTTGCCTATTTGAGCTTCTTCACTTTCGCGATGCTGATGCTGGTGACGGCGGACAATCTGGTGCAGATGTTCTTCGGTTGGGAGGGCGTGGGCGTGGCCTCGTACCTGCTGATCGGGTTTTACATCCGCAAAGCCAGCGCCGGTGCCGCCGCGATCAAGGCCTTTGTGGTCAACCGCGTGGGTGATTTCGGCTTCGCGCTCGGGATCTTCGCGCTGTTCTATCTGACGGATTCCATCAATCTGAGCGACGTGTTCGCCGCTGCCCCGGAACTGGCCGAAACGCAGATCCATTTCCTATGGCGCGACTGGAACGCGGCAGAGCTGGTGGCCTTCCTGCTGTTCATCGGCGCGATGGGGAAGTCGGCGCAGTTGCTTCTGCACACCTGGTTGCCGGACGCGATGGAGGGGCCGACGCCTGTGTCAGCCCTGATCCATGCGGCAACCATGGTGACAGCAGGCGTGTTCCTGGTCTGCCGTATGTCGCCGATCATGGAATTCGCGCCCTACGCAACAGGGTTCATCGTCTATCTGGGGGCCATCACCGCGTTCTTCGCGGCCACCGTGGGCCTTGTGCAGAACGACATCAAACGCGTGATCGCCTATTCCACATGTTCGCAGCTTGGCTACATGTTCGTGGCGGCGGGCGTGGGCATGTATTCGGCGGCCATGTTCCACCTTTTCACCCACGCCTTCTTCAAAGCGATGCTGTTCCTCGGCGCCGGATCGGTGATCCACGGGATGCACCATGAACAGGACATGCGGAACTATGGCGGGCTGAAAGACAAGATGCCCTACACGTTCTGGGCGATGATGATCGGGACACTGGCCATCACAGGCGTTGGCATCCCGCTGACCCATATCGGCTTTGCCGGGTTCCTGTCGAAGGATGCGGTGATCGAAAGCGCCTTTGCGGGCGGCACCCTATCCGGCAGTTTCGCCTTCTGGGCTTTGGTCATCGCGGCGGGCTTTACCAGCTTCTACAGCTGGCGTCTGATGTTCCTGACCTTCTTCGGCGAGCCGCGGGGCAACAAGCACACCCACGAACATGCCCATGAAAGCCCGCTAACCATGCTGATCCCGCTAGGGGTGCTGGGGCTGGGCGCTGTGTTCGCTGGTATGATCTGGTTCAACAGTTTCTTCGGCTATACCGATCAGGTTGCCAAATTCTACGGCATTCCGCTGGCCGGAGAAGTTCATGCCTCCGCCGAGGACCATGGCGACGAAAGCCATGCCGAAGATGCGGGCCATGGCGAGGACGCGAAAGACGAACACGCCTATGGCGAAGACAAGCACCACGGTGTTTTTGGCGGCCAACCCGGTGAAGGCGCGCTTTATATAGGGCCGGAAAATACCGTCCTGGACGACGCCCATGCCGTGCCGAAATGGGTCAAGGTCTCACCCTTCATCGCAATGCTGATCGGCCTTTCGCTGTCGTGGCTGATGTATATCCGCAGGCCGGAACTGCCGCGGAAGCTGGCCGAAAGCCACCCGCCCATCTATCAGTTCTTGCTGAACAAATGGTACTTTGACGAGCTTTACGACATCATCTTCGTCAAGCCTGCCCGTGCGATCGGAGCATTCCTTTGGCGCAAGGGCGATGGCAACGTGATCGATGGCGGGATCAATGGTCTGGCCATGGGGATCATCCCGTTCTTCACGCGGCTCGCGGGCCGAGCCCAGTCCGGCTACCTGTTCCACTATGCCGGTGCGATGATCCTGGGGATCCTGATATTTGTCACCTGGATGTTGGTGGGAGGAGCAGGCTGATGGATAACCTCCTGTCGATCATCACCTTCATCCCGTTGATTGCCGCGCTGATCCTGGCGATCTTTCTGCGGGGCGACGATGAAGCCGCGCGGCTGAATGCCAAGCGGATCGGGCTGTGGGCCACGGGTGCTACATTCTTTGTCTCGCTCTTTCTGATCTTCCAGTTCGACCCGTCGAACACTGACTTCCAGTTCGTCGAAGACCGCGAATGGCTGTTCGGCTTGCGCTACAAGCTGGGTGTCGACGGGATCAGCGTCCTGTTCGTCATGCTGACGACCTTCACCATGCCGCTGGTCATAGCCGCATCGTGGGACGTGCAGGCCCGGATCAAGGAATATATCGTCGCGTTCCTGATCCTGGAAACGCTGATGATCGGCGTGTTCGTCGCGCTCGATCTGGTCCTGTTTTATCTGTTCTTCGAGGCTGGCCTGATCCCGATGTTCCTGATCATCGGCATCTGGGGTGGCAAGGAACGGATCTACGCCTCGTTCAAGTTCTTCCTCTACACCTTCCTGGGCTCGGTCCTGATGCTGGTTGCCATGGTTGCGATGTATGTCGAAGCGGGCACGACCGACATTGAAGCACTCCTGAGCCACGAATTCTCCTCGGGCACCTTCAAGCTGCTGGGCTTCCAGGTCGTCGGAGGGTTGCAGACGCTCCTGTGGCTGGCGTTCTTTGCGAGCTTTGCGGTCAAGATGCCGATGTGGCCCGTCCATACCTGGTTGCCCGACGCACACGTGCAGGCGCCCACGGCGGGATCGGTCGTGCTGGCCGCGATCCTTCTGAAAATGGGCGGCTACGGGTTCCTGCGGTTTTCGCTGCCGATGTTCCCGATCGCGTCGGAACTACTGGCACCGTTGGTTTTGTGGATGTCGGCCATCGCCATCGTCTACACGTCGCTGGTGGCGCTCGCACAAGAGGATATGAAGAAGCTGATCGCCTATTCATCCGTGGCGCATATGGGCTACGTGACGATGGGGATCTTCGCGGCGAACCAGCAAGGGATCGACGGCGCGATCTTCCAGATGCTCAGCCACGGCTTCATCTCTGGTGCGCTCTTCCTCTGCGTCGGCGTCATTTATGACCGGATGCACACGCGCGAGATTGCGGCCTATGGTGGGTTGGTGAACCGAATGCCAGCCTATGCGCTGATCTTCATGCTGTTCACCATGGCCAATGTTGGCCTGCCGGGCACATCCGGCTTCGTGGGTGAATTCCTAACGCTGATGGGTGTGTTCCAGGTCAACACATGGGTTGCCTTGGTCGCCACGTCAGGCGTGATCCTGTCGGCGGCCTATGCCCTTTGGCTCTATCGTCGGGTTGTCATGGGCGACCTGATCAAGGAAAGCCTGAAATCGATCACCGACATGACCCAGCGCGAGAGGTGGATCTTCGCACCGCTGGTCGCCATGACCCTGCTGCTTGGGGTCTATCCGGCGCTGGTCACGGATGTGATCGGGCCGTCGGTCGCTGAACTGATCGATAATCGAGAAACCGCTCTGGCCGATTTCCGCGCCACGACGCAGATCGCATTGGGAGACCACTGACATGGGTGCCGACCTCGCAATCATCCTGCCCGAGATCTTCCTGTCGGTCTTCGCCATGGGCGCGCTGATCTTTGCCGTCTACACAACGAAGGACGAAGTTGCGCCCTTGCTGGTTTGGGGCACAGCAGCCGTATTCCTGGCGCTTGCCATGTGGGTGGCACTGGCTGGCGACGTATCACGCTCGGCCTTTTACGGCATGTTCCGGGACGATGCCTTTGCCCGCTTTGCCAAGGTGACGATCTTGCTATCGGCAGCGGCCATCCTGGTTATGAGCCAGGATTACCTGCTGAAGCGAAACCTGTTGCGGTTTGAATATCCCGTCCTGGTGTCTTTGGCTGTCGTTGGCATGATGATCATGGTCTCTGCCGGTGACCTGATGATGCTCTATATGGGCTTGGAGCTTCAGTCGCTGTCGCTTTACGTCATCGCCGCCCTGCGCCGCGACAGTGTGAAATCTACCGAAGCCGGGTTGAAATACTTCGTCTTGGGGGCGCTCAGCTCTGGCATGCTGCTTTACGGCGCCTCACTGACCTACGGTTTTGCGGGCACTACCACGTTCTCTGGCATCATCGCCGCAGCGACGGATGGCGATATTTCCATTGGCTTACTCTTCGGCCTGGTCTTTGTGGTTGCCGGGCTGGCCTTCAAGGTCTCTGCCGCGCCGTTCCACATGTGGACGCCGGACGTTTATGAAGGATCGCCAACGCCCGTCACGGCATTCTTTGCCACCGCTCCCAAGGTCGCGGCCATGGCGCTTTTCGCCCGCGTTGTGCACGACGCTTTTGGAGGAGTTGTCGGTGA
>JBCBGY010000214.1:0-7302 GCA_038526275.1 Pseudomonadota bacterium
TCCTCCAATGTCGCGTCTGTCGGATGCCGGTTTTGGCTGGCCAAAGCATCTTCGATATAGGCAAAACGGCGGGTGAACTTTGTATTCGTGCGGCGGAGAGCGGATTCGGGATCCACTCCCAGATGCCGGGCCAAATTCACCACAACGAAGATCAAATCCCCCATCTCGTCTTCGATCTTGTCGGGATCTGCCGTTGCTGCTGCTTCGGTCAGTTCGTCTGCTTCCTCGGCGATCTTGGCCAGCACATCGTCTGTGTTGCCCCAGTCGAAGCCGACCCGGGCCGCCCGCTTTTGCAGTTTCTCGGCCCGCGTCAAGGCCGGAAGGTTCAGGGCGACGCCGTCAAGCGTGCGGGTTTCGCCTTTGTTGGCACGTTCGGCGGCCTTTTGTGCTTCCCAGTCCATGCTTTGCTGATCAGCGCTCTTGTTCCGGCTGTCCGTGCCGAACACATGGGGGTGCCGCTTGACCATCTTGTCGGAAATGGCGGTTGCGATGGAGTGGAACGTAAAGTGCCCGTCTTCTGCACCCATCTGCGCATAGTAGACCACCTGCAAGAGCAGATCGCCCAGTTCGCCCTCCAACTCGCCCCAGGCCTGTCGTTCAATCGCGTCGGCGACCTCGTAGGCTTCTTCAATCGTGTAGGGCGCAATCGAGCCATAGGTCTGCTCTATATCCCAGGGGCACCCCGCCTCGGGATCCCGCAGCCTGCGCATGATTTCGAGCAGTCGGGGCAGGCCACCATCGGGATCATGGACCATGGCGTCGGAGCGTGGATCGGTCATTGCAAATGGTCCTTGGATGAGCTTGGCTGACGTTATCCAACGGAGAAACCATGCCATGCCCGTCGTCAACCGTATTGCCGACTTTGCCAGTGATATGACCGCTTGGCGGCGGTACCTTCACACTCACCCGGAACTGCATTTTGACTGTCACCAGACGGCCGCCTTTGTTGTGGAACAACTCAGGGCGTTTGGCGTTGATGAGATCCATGAAGGCATCGCCACCAGCGGTGTCGTGGCCGTGATCCGGGGCAGGGGAGAGAGCGACCGGGCGCTGGGTTTGCGGGCCGACATGGATGCCTTGCCGATGGAGGAACAAACGGGCCTGCCCTATGCGTCTGAACATAAGGGCAAGATGCATGCCTGTGGACATGACGGGCACACAACCATGCTACTGGGCGCTGCGCGGTACCTGGCAGAGACCCGCAATTTCGCGGGCCATGTCGTTTTGTTCTTCCAGCCGGCAGAAGAAAGCGGCGGCGGCGCGGGCATCATGGTCGAAGAAGGCGTGATGGAACGCTTTGGTGTGACGGAGGTCTACGGCATTCACAATGTGCCGGGCCTGCCGGAAGGCCAGATTTCAACGGCGCCGGGGCCCGTTCTGGCGGCGGTTGATACGTTTGAGATTTACATTGACGGGGTTGGCGGACACGGTGCCTATCCGCACGAAACCCGCGATCCGATCACCGCGCTCCTGGGGATTTCCAATGCGATCCAGACCATCGTCAGTCGAAACCGCAAGGGTATTGATGATTTGGTCGTCAGCATTACGCAGGTCCATGCTGGGACGACAGATAACGTGATACCGGGCTCGGCCTATATTTGCGGTACCGTGCGTACCTTTGATCCAAAGGTACAGGACATGGTGGAGCGGCGGTTGGGGGAAATCGTGGCGGGACAGGCCGCCAGCTACGGTGTTGAAGCGCGCCTCGACTATGGCCGCAGCTATCCGGCCACCGTGAACCATGCTGACCAAGTGGCCTTTGCTGCCAGTGTAGCGGAAGGCATTGCCGGTCCTGCCAATGTGAGCACCGACATCGAACGCGAGATGGGGGCGGAAGATTTCTCCTACATGCTCGAACATCGACCGGGGGCGTTTCTGTTCCTGGGGCAGGGGGATGGGCCTGGGCTTCACAACCCGAAATACGATTTCAATGATGCCACTGCGCCAATTGGTGCGAGCTTCTTTGCCCGGCTGGTCGAAACGGCTCAACCCGCGGGTCAGGCGGCGTGACCAACCAACCCCTGTCCGGCAATGAGATGCCCCGCTTCGGTGGCCCAAATACTTTCATGCGTCTGCCAGGGGCTGAGACGGCAGATGGGCTCGATGTCGCCTTCCTGGGGGTGCCAATGGATATTGGGGCCAGTTGGCGTTCTGGCACGAGATTCGGTCCAAAGGCCATCCGCTCCGAAAGTGCCATGATCCGTCCCTACAACATCCAGACCGGCGCGGCTCCTTTCGATCATTTAACCTGCGCTGATATTGGCGACGTGGCGATCAATACATTCAGCTTGCCCGAAAGCATTCGGCTGATCGAAAGCGCCATAGCGGACGTGCTCAGTGCTGGCGCCGTGCCAATGACCTTGGGTGGGGATCATACATTGACGCTACCCGTATTGCGGGCAGTAGCGGCAAAGCATGGCCCTGTGGCGTTGGTGCATGTGGATGCCCATGCAGATGTCAGCGACGCAATGTTCGGCGTGCGCGAGGCTCACGGCACGGTCTTTCGCCGGGCTTATGAAGAGGGGCTACTGGTACCGGACAAGGTCTGGCAGATCGGGCTGCGCGGCACGGGCTACGGGCCCGATGATTTCGACATCCCGCGCGGCTGGGGGTTTAATCTGGTGACGGCCCCAGAGATTTGGCACCGTTCGCTGTCGCCCTTGGGGACGGATATCCGCGCCGCGCTGGACGGCCACAAGGTCTATATCAGCTACGATATTGACAGTCTCGACCCGGCCTTCGCACCGGGGACCGGTACACCGGAAATCGGTGGGCTCACACCACCGCAGGCGATGGAATTGATCCGTGCCTTGCGGGGGCTGGATATTGTCGGTTGCGATTTGGTCGAGGTCTCCCCGCCCTACGACACAACCGGCAACACCGCGCTTGTTGGCGCAAACCTTCTGTACGAAATGCTGTGTGTCCTGCCGGGTGCGCACCCGGCATAGGCTGGCATTATTCGGCTGCTTCTGGAGCGTCAGTTACCGGTGGAGGGGACGCTTCAGATGCCTCTGCCGCGGGGACGTCCGCGACTTTCTCTTCGGCGGGTTTGGCCTTTGGTGTCCTGGGTTTTCTGGCGCGCGGAGCCCGCTTGGGTTTGGGCTTGCTTTCCGGCGTCTCGACCAGCCCGGTATCGCCTTCGCCATCGCTTGCAAGGTCGATCACATCTGGCTGCGGTTCGGACGCCGCGTCAGCAACCACCTCTGGCATGGCGGGTTGTTCTGCCGGCTCTATGGGGGCGTTTTGGGGGGCATCTGCCACAGCGTCACCCTCTGGCACCGCGTCGGTTGGCTGATCCTGCGAGGCGGTTTCCGGGGCCGCCGCCGCGCGGCCATTTTCGGCCTCTTGCCGTTCGCGGGCCCGTTCGCGCTGCTGCTGCTCTTGTTGTTCGCGGCGCGCTTCCTGCTCGCGCTGCGCCTCTGCCAGCATCCGAGTATAGTGCTCGGCATGTTGCTGGAAGTTTTCTGCTGCGATCCGATCATTGCTCAGCGTCGCGTCTCGTGCGAGCTGCGTGTATTTCTCAATGATCTGCTGGGGGGTGCCGCGCACCTTCCCCTCTGGCCCCGAACTGTCAAACACCCGGTTGACAATGTTGCCCATAGAACGCGAGCGGTTGGATTTCGACCGCGACCGTGACTTGCTTGATCTCATACGTTTCTTATGTCCCGCCTTGTTGCGGTTTGTTGGACCATTTTAGCTCTCTAACGTGGCGCAAATTGCGTCGCCCCTACGGTCCAACCATGTTTAGGCTATTGAGCGGGGAGGTTTCCGAACCATCACCCTGCTCCGCGAGTAAACACGAGATGGGCTCATAAACAAGCCCAAATTTCGCGTTTCGACCGTCCAGGAGGCACAAATAGGTTCAATTCAACCCAAATTCGTCGGATGTCTGCCTAGAACCACCCGGTCGCGTCCGTCCATATCGGGATGCACGGTCACATCTACAAGGCCTGCTGCTGCCAAAATCTCGGAAACCTCCGTCCCTTGCGTTGGCCCGATTTCGCACAGAAAGCGACCGCCGGGTGCCAGATAGGTCAGCAGGTCCTCAGCGATGCGTCGATAGGCGGTCAGCCCGTCTGCGCCATCGGTCAGCGCGGTATGTGGCTCCCAGTCGTGAACCTCGGGCTGCAGAAACTCCATCTCCTTGCCAGCGATGTAGGGCGGGTTTGTCACGATCAGATCGAACTGACCTTCGACATACTGAAACCAGTCCGAAATAAAAATGTCTGCCACATCCGTTACGCCGCAGGATTGGGCATTGGCATAGGCCACATGGCAGGCTTCTTCCGTAAGATCCACCCCTGTTCCGCGCGCTTTTCCACGGCGATCTGCTAGCAAAGTCAAAAGGATAACGCCCGAACCCAAACCAAGATCCAAGACGTTACTGTAGGGCTCTTTCTTGGCCAGTTCGATGAGTGTTTCGGTTTCGGGACGGGGGTCCATCACATCCGGCGTGACCTTGAATGTGCGGGTGGCGAACCGTCGATACCCAACGATTTGCGCGACCGGCTGGCGCATGCGACGCTGGGTGATCAGCCCTTCGAAGCTCTTGAGTTCGTGATCCGCCAGCACGTCGTGCATGCGGGGGGAAATCCCGGCAGGCGACGATTTCAGGGCGTGGGCCAGCAGGATGCGCGCGTCTCTGACGGGCTCTTCGATCCCGGCGGCGCGCAGCCACCGAACGGCTGTTGCTATGACTTGGCTGCCCTGTTGACCCGACATGAAGAGCGGGTTCAAGAGTCCAGCTCCCCAAGCCGTCTGGCCTGGTCGTCGGCGGCCAGTGCGTCGATAACTTCTGTGAGATCGCCCTGCATCACTTGATCAAGTTTATAGAGCGTCAAATTTATACGATGATCTGTCATTCTACCCTGCGGAAAATTATATGTGCGAATACGTTCTGAACGATCGCCGCTGCCCACTTGGCTTTTGCGGTCGGCGGCACGGGCATCGGCAGCACGCTGCCGTTCCATATCGTAAAGCTTAGCACGTAAGACCTGCATGGCAATCGCGCGATTCTGATGCTGGGACTTTTCAGAACTCGTCACGACGATTCCCGAGGGTAGATGCGTGATTCGCACCGCCGAGTCGGTCGTGTTGACATGCTGACCGCCAGCGCCGCTGGCGCGCATCGTATCGATCCGGATATCGGTGGTCGGAATGTCGATATCCACCTCTTCGGCTTCCGGCAGCACAGCGACCGTGGCTGCAGAGGTGTGAATTCTGCCGCCGCTTTCCGTGGTGGGGACCCGCTGAACGCGGTGAACGCCGGATTCGTACTTTAGCCGAGCAAAGACACCGGTTCCCTTGACGTGGGCGGTGACCTCTTTCACGCCGCCCAATTCAGTCAGCGCTTCCTCCACGATCTCGAACCGCCAGCCCTGTTCATCAGCGTAGCGCTGATACATCCGCAGCAGATCGCCCGCAAAAAGGGACGCCTCGTCGCCGCCGGTGCCAGGGCGGATTTCAATCATCGCCGCCCGCTCATCAGCCTCGTCCCTGGGCAACAGCGCCAGCATCAGGGCATGTTCCATCTCTGGCAGGCGTTGCTTCAGGGCGCTTAACTCTGCTTCCGCCAGGTCCTTCATTTCGGGGTCGGCCAACATGATCTCAGCGTCGGAGAGGTCGGTAAGGCACTGCTTGTAAGCGGATATTTCTTCGACGACCGGCCGCAACTGGGCATATTCCTGGGCCAGGCTGGCAAGGTCAGCCCCGCCGCCCTCAGCCATCTGCGCCTCCAGGAATTGAAAGCGGGCTAAAATTTCATCCAGTCTCTGCTCGGGAACCATGACGGCTGTCCTTGCCTATCCCAAAAGCTTGGTCAAGGGCAGAAGCCGTGTTACCGTTGCGCAATGAAACGATTGGGTGTGACACTGATAATCCTGCTGGCTCATTCCGGTGCAATGGCCCAGGGGAAAACGCAGGACTGCTACTGTACGGACAAGTCTGGCAGCCGCGTGGAACTTGGCGAAACCATTTGCCTAAGCGTTGACGGCAATATGTTTCTCGCCAAATGCGAAATGTCGCTGAACGTGCCCATGTGGCGTAAGCAGCGGGATGGCTGCGTGATCTCGTCAACTCCCCAAGGCGATCAGCCAACGCTGAACGCGGGCTGAGTTGACCCCCAGGTCGGATTTTCCGTAGCGCAGCCGGGCATGCACCAGCAACTGTGTGCCGTCGTCCGTTGGAATGGCTTCAACGGTGGTATAATCTGGAAACCCCATGACCAAGGATCGTGAGATATAGGTGATGCGTCCCTCGTCAGGGCCACCTGCGACACGCTTTGTCCGAGGTTCGGATAGCGCTATCGCATCGAGCCGCTTCAGCAGTTCCTTCGAATTCTTGTCGAAAAAGACGGGTGCCTGCGCGTCGCCGCCTTTCACCTTCATGACGATCCCGCCGGGCCCCGGTTCGGCATGGGCCGGATCGGTGTGCCAAACGGTTGGATCGGTTGGCGCCATCCGGAACCAAACCGAAGCACTGACCATCAAAACCAAAACAATCGCACCGAAATAACCCAAAGAACCAACCATGTCTTTCAACATAGGACCCCCCGATCTTCTGTGATGAATTGGTTAAACGGTTTGTCGAGCGACAAAACAAGCTGGAATTGGGGTAAGCTTGGCTGGCCTGCCGGGTCTTTGCCCGTTTTTCGTGCAGTTTTGTCGACAGTCAGCGGTTTGCCGCTTCCTTGGTCACTTCTCGGGCCAGGGAGGCAAACTGTTCCAGTGTGACCTGTTCTGCTCGCAGGGTGGGTTCGATGCCTGCCAAACGCAATATCACTTCAGCGTCTTGCACCAATGGCTTCAAGCTGGATCGCAGCATTTTGCGCCGCTGGTTGAAGGCTGCGGCGACCACTTTGCTGAACATGTCCGGATCGGCAGGAAAGCGCGGTTCTGGCAAAGGCCGAAGATGAACGACGGCGGAACTGACCTTGGGTGGTGGAGAAAACGCCTCCGGCGGCAGCGACATGGCAATCTGGGCGTCGGCCTTCCAATGGGTCAAAAGCGACAGACGGCCATAGGCTTTGGTGCCGGGGCTGGCAACGATCCGTTCGGCCACCTCGCGCTGAAACATCAGGGTCAGACTGCTCCAGTACGGGGGCCAGTTGGCCGGCGTCAGCCAACGCACCAAAAGTTCGGTCCCGATATTGTAGGGCAGGTTGGCCACCACATGTATTGGCGGGGTCAGGTGGACCAGCGGATCGATGGCCAAGGCATCGCCTTCGATAACCTGTAGCCGGTTTGGATAGGCTGTAGCGATCTCTTCCAGGGCCGGCAGGCAGCGATTGTCTTTCTCTATGGC
>JBCBGY010000215.1:0-7209 GCA_038526275.1 Pseudomonadota bacterium
AGACGAAGAAGTGGGCGGTGAGCAAGGGGATCCCGAGCTGCACCAAGCCAGGCGCCACGACGGAGGCGGCAACGGCATAGGCGGCTGTGGTCGGCATCCCCATACCCAAGAGGATCGAAATGCACATGGCGAAAAACAGCGCCAGAAGTTGCGATGAATCCGCGATGCCCAGCAAGACGGCAGAGAAACGGGCGCCAACACCGGTCAGGCTGATCACGCCGACGATGATACCGGCGCAAGCACAGACCGCGATGATCTGGATCGACATCACACCTGCCATCTCAAAAGCCTTGGCCACGGATTTGAGACCCATCCGGTAAGGCGTCAGCCAACTGACGACGGCGGCGGCGACAGTGGCCAACGTGCCGGCGCGAATGACGGAATAGCCCAGGAACAGCGCAATGATCAGGATCAGAATAGGCAGGAACAGGAAGGCACGGCGGGCCATCTCTTTGAACTTTGGCAGTTCATCTTCCCGCATACCGCGCATGCCGAGGCGTGCCGCCTCGAAGTCGACCATGAAGTAGACAGAGACAAAGTAGAGAACAGCGGGGATAATCGCGGCAATCGCGATGTCAGTGTAAGCGATGCCCGTGATCTCGGCCATGATGAAGGCACCGGCTCCCATGATGGGCGGCATGATTTGCCCACCTGTCGAGGCTGCGGCCTCAACGGCGCCGGAGGTCTTTTTCGGGTAGCCGACTTTCTTCATCAACGGGATAGTCAGCGAACCTGTGGCCACTACGTTGCCGGCACTCGTGCCGTTGATCATGCCCATGAGGCCCGAGGCGAAAATCGCAACCTTGGCGGGACCACCCCGCGCCCGTCCGGCCAGGGCGAATGCGAAGTTCACGAAGTAGTCGCCAACTTTGGAGGCCTGAAGGAAGGCGGCGAAAATGATGAACAGGATGATGTAGGTCGATGATACGGCGGTGGTCGGGCCAAGGATACCTGCATCCGTGTAAACCTGGCTGAAGAAGCGCTGCCATGAGATTGCGGGCGCGTTCAGGAAACCCGGCAAATGCTGGCCGGTGAAGGCATACAGCAGGAACACGGCTGCGATGACGACCAGGGCCATCCCGGCCACGCGGCGCGTAAGTTCCAGGATCAATGCCGATCCGGCCACCGCCGCGAGGGACATGCCAATGGGTGCAAATGGTGTGCCGGTTGTTTGGCGCATGGGCGTGCCAAAGATGGTGATCAGGTAGATCGCAACGGCAACCCCGCAAACGGCCAGAACGATATCTGGTTGGGAAATGGCGTCATTCTCACGACGGTTGAACCAAGACAGGACAATGCCGCCCGCCGTGGCGATGATCAACGGTACGCCGTAGATCCAGGTTTCGCGGAATTTGACCGTTGCATCGAGCCCGTTCCACAACGCGCCGCCCGCAATTTGCTGATTGAACACGATCGCTGCCACGACCGCCACAAGAGCAGGGATTAACAAAAGCAGCGAGAACCGACCGATCAACGGGGTTTCGTTTGTGGGATCAGGGGCAAATGGGCGTGCCGAGTACAGCAAGAAGCCGAGGCCCAACGCCCCCGCAATATGGACGATCCGAAAATTCCAGGTTTCCAGCGGGAAGGTCGGCAGGAACGGTATGTTCAGCCCGGTATAGTCACTGATCGAAACACCATTGAGTGCGATCATGTGGAATGCGGCATAAATCGCAGCAAATGCAGCGATGAAATACAAAAGCTTGCCGCGAAACACTCTGCGGTTGGCTTCCACCGGCTCGTCATCGATGCCTTCCGCGATGACCTGTTGCTGGGAGTCAGTGTCGGTGGATGACATAACGAACCGTCCGAACTATTGGCAAATTGTAATGAGAGAAGCGTGGGGCGGGGCGGATCGATCCGCCGCCGCCTCGCAGATACGGTAACTTAGGAACCGTGGATCTGGCTATCAGGGATGTCGGCGCCAGCGTTCTCTTTGAACCACTTGGCAGCACCGGGGTGCCACATCAGCACATCGCCGTTTTTATCCCAGTTCTCTGGAACGGTGGACCGAGCGGCTTTGTGGATACCTACCATCCGCTCATTGTCCGACATGATGATCTCGACAACGGCTTCAACGAAGCTGGCGGGCAAATCGCAGTTCGCAATTGCGAAGTTCCACATGGAAACCGACCGAGCGTCAGCCTGAAGCGTCGTATAAGTGTCGGCTGCGATTGCGAATTCAGCGACCGGGAAGGATTCCAGAATGGTTGCTTGCTCTTCTTCTGTGAACTCAATGATGTTCACATCCGTCTGCACTTCAAGCTGGCTGACGGCTGGTACGGGCACACCGGCTGCAAAGGCGATCACGTCCAAAAGGCCGTCCTGCAACTGACCACCAAGGTCAGTCCAGCCCCCGTTGCGGCGTTCAAATTCGACGCCCAGCGTCTCCATCATCCGCGGGAAGTAGGTGTCGGAGGTCGAGCCCGCCGGGCCAAAACCGATCCGCGCCCCTGCCGGGATTTCAGAGATGGCCGTGATGCCCGAAGATGAGAGTGCGGTTACCGAGAATGGTGTTTGGTACATCGGGAACATCGCGCAGGCATTGGTCATCTGCAGACCAGGCGCGATCGGGTTGGTGCCAGCCACGGCCTCTGCAGCGGGGCCCATCGTTGTCATGCCGAACGCGGCATCGCCAGTGTGGACCAGCGCCATATTCTGGCCGGGGCCACCGGTCACTTCGCCGCCACCCGAAAGGCCCAGCTCTTCGGCCACCAGGTTGGCCCAGCCGGAGCCGTAGGCAAAGTATGTGCCGCCTTGTGATGCGGTGGCCACCGTAAAGCTTTCGGGCCAGCCGGTTCTGTCGGCATGGCTGTCGGCCTGCGCAAAAACCGGTACAAGCGCTGCCACTGCGGCAACGCAGGTCATGTGGATCTTCGTCATTTTATCCTCCCAAGAAGCGAACTTTCGCTCGCGAATACTGGTTCACCATTCCAGGCAAATCCCGAACGGACTGGTAGCGTTCTTTTTGCGGGCACGGGAAGGCCGGACGCCCGAAAAATTACGTCCCTGGCCAATTTCGGCGCGCAATTGCGTAAAAACCTACCCATAAGAAGAGAAATGCGGGTGATTTCTTGCCCGTCAATCCTGATCGGCAAAATCATCGCGTGCCAAACCATGCCTTTGCATCTTCTCATAAAGCGTCTTCCGAGAAATCCCCAACGCTTCGTAGGTAGGCCGCAACCGGCCATCGTGTATGGAAATGGCGGCGGCGATCACGGCTTTTTCATGGGCGGCCATGGTGGATGCCAAATCTGTGGGCACAGTACTGAGCGGCGGCGTCAGCTGCATTTCCAGATCAAGCACGAACCGATCAGCCATATTTTTCAGTTCCCGAACATTGCCGGGCCAGTCCCGCGCGGCCAGCATTTGCAGGACCGCGTGCGAAATCGTAGGGGTGGGGCGCTCGTATCGTGCCGCCGACTCGGCGACCAATACTGCAAAGAGACGTGGGATATCTTCGCGCCGTTCGCTGAGTGCAGGCAGATGCAGTTGCGCAACGTTCAGCAAGTAGAAGAGATCGGTTCGAAAGCGGCCATCCTGCACCTCTTGCGCGAGGTCGCGTTTGCTGATCGCAACAACGCGTAGGTCTAGATCTATCGGATCATTTGACCCCAAGCGGGTGATTTGACGATTTTGCAGGGCGTGAAGCAGTTTGGCCTGTAGGTTTGGCGCCAGGCTGTCGATTTCGTCCAGGCATAAGATTCCGCGCCGGGCATGCTCGAATTTTCCGTGGCGCGCGCGCGTGGCTCCGGGATAGGCGCCTGCTTCGTGACCGAACAGCTCGCTTTCCACCAAGGCTTCCGGCAGCGCAGCACAGTTGATATGCACAAAAGGGCCCCTGGACCGTTCGCTTGCCGCATGGAGTGCCCGCGCCGCTACCTCTTTGCCTGTGCCCGAGGCCCCTGTGATCAGCACGTCTACGTCTGTCGCTGCCACAGCCTGCAACTGGTTCTGCACCGCGGTGATTGCCGGGCTTTTCCCGACAAGCCGGGACTGGATCGGTCGCCCGTTTCCAGCCATTTGCTTGTGTAACATGCGGTTTTCGAGCGTCAGTTCGCGTTTTTCCAGCGCGTGTTTCACACATGCGACGAGACGGTCGGGTCGGAAGGGCTTTTCGATAAAGTCGTAGGCGCCCTCTTTCATGCAGGCGACGGCGAAATTGACGTCGCCATGGCCTGTTACCAGAATCACGGGCAGGTCCGGGTCAGTTTCCATCGCCTTTCGCAGAACTTCTGTGCCGTCGAGACCGGGCATCCGGATGTCTGTGACAATAACGCCCGCAAAGTCCCGCGAGATCTGATTGAGCGCGTCGGTCCCGTCGGCAAAGCAAGCGCATGCGATCCCGGCCAGATCAAACGTTTGGGCCGCCGTTGTGCGAAGGTGTTCTTCATCGTCCACGACGATAACTTGGGGCGTGTTCATTCTCCGGCCATATGATGGGGTTGGGCCGCTCGCAATTCCACACAGAATACTGCGCCTCCCGATGGGTGATTGTGTGCGGTTAGCTTGCCGCCGAAATCCTCAACGATGTTATAGGAAATAGAGAGCCCAAGACCCAGGCCAGAGCCGTTCTCCTTGGTGGAGACAAAGGGTTCAAAAGCCTGTTCTGCCAAGTCATCTGGCAAACCCGGGCCGTAATCCCGCACCGATATGATGACCTGGTCATCACGGCATTCGACTTCGATGACTATTTGCGGTTCGGTTTCGCTTTCCATCGCGTCAAGCGCGTTTGAAAACAGGTTGATCAAGACCTGCTGCAAGCGAAGATGGCCGCCGATTGCGAACTGATCCCCGGGCCTTTCGAAGCGAACCACAGCGTTACGGCGTTTCAACTGTGGCTCGCTCAGCGATATCGCCTCGTCAATCACGGAGCAGATCTCGACGGAGCTTAGCTGATCGCCGGGCCGGCGCGCGAAGTTGCGCAAGTGTTTTGAGATCCGTGCCATCCGATCCGCCATGTCCGAGATGTGCGTGATGTTTTTGCGGGCCTCATCTGCGCGACCCCGGTCCAGGTAAGCTGCCGCATTGTCCGCGTAAGACAGAACCGCCGACAGAGGCTGGTTGATCTCGTGCGAAATCGCGGCGGACATTTGCCCCAATGCCGCGAGCTTACCCGCCTGGATCAGTTCGTTTTTCTTGCGCCGCAAGCTCTCTTCCGTGGCTTTGCGCTCTTCGATCTCGATTTGAAGCTCTCGGTTTGCCTTATTCAACTCGGCCGTCCGATCCTGGACCCTCTGCTCCAACAGATCGCGTTCGCGGCGTTGGATCTCCATTCGTTCCTTGAAACGCGCCCGTCTTTGCTGGAACACCATCGCGGCCAAGGACAGCACCAACACAATCAGGCACCAGACCAGAAGGACATACAGCGCATTGGTGCGAACCGGCGCATAGGGAGAAAGCGCTATGGCATGCCACCCCGGTTTCGCCAACGGATAGCTTTCGACGAGAAAGCTCTCTTTTCCGTCGTTCGTGGTGAATTCTATGGAAACGGCGTCATCGTCGATCACGTCGGCTTGGGTGGGCAGGGGCTGAATCAAGTTCAGCGGAAACTGCCGGGTCGCCTCCATCGCCTGCAGCACCTCTTCTGACAGGGGGGCGAGGGTGCGAAAATGCAGATCTTCGCGGTTGGACAAGAAGATGACGCCATTCGGATCGGCGATTGCGATGTCTTTGGTCAGCCCGTCCCAACCCATTTCGATATCGTTCACCTGGACTTTGACAGCCAGGACACCACGCACGGTTACGCCGTCCAGCACCGGGGCCGCGAAGAAGAAGCCGCGTTCGCCCGACGTCGTACCGAGCGCATGAAATTGTGAGGACCTTCCGGAAACGGCCTCTTGGAAGTACGGACGATAGTCGAACCGATTTCCGATAAAGCTGTGGGCTCGCCTGTAGTTGCTGGCGGCGACCGTCAGGCCTGTCGGGTCCAGCAGGAATATGTCGGACGCGTCGATTGCCTGTGCTGTCAGGCGCAATTGTTCATTCACGTAAGGGACCAGGCCGGAATTGCCGGGATCTTTGAGCACCTGAACCAGCAACGGCCTTTCGGCAATGAGTTCGGGAACAGGCTCGTATCGCTGCGTCAGCTGGTTGATGCCATCTGCCACGACCCGGAGCGTTGCTGTGCTTTCGTCGACATTGCGGCGGATAAACGTGCCTTCGATCCTTGGGAACAAGAGCAATCCCAGGGCGAGGGAGGCAATGCAGGCAACGAGAACCGGGTTCAGAGCCCGCCGATACCAGACATGCAGGAATGAGACATATTCCATTGCGCTTTTCTAACGCCTCGCCGAAGACGTGGATAGGGTCAAAGGGCTGTTCTAGTGGGTTCCATCTGGCTTTGTATTCTTTGCCTCCGGCGGGGACATTCTAACCAATAAGAAAGGGCTTTGGTTTTGCTGATAGTGAACTGGTCAGCGAGAATGAGGGACTGTGGCTGAATTGGGCGCATCCAATCTTTGGGAGACGACGGCGCCAGATGCGCGTTGGCAGCAGCTAGAGGCAGATCTGGACACGGATGTCGTAGTGATCGGCGGTGGCTTCACCGGTGTTTCGGCGGCGTACCATCTGGCGGCGGCGGGCGCTTCGGTTGTGTTACTAGAGGCCCGAACCATCGGGTTCGGTGGCTCCGGGCGCAATGTGGGTCTGGTCAATGCGGGGCTTTGGACGCCGCCCGATGAGGTGCAGCGCTTGCTGGGGGCTCAGGCAGGTGAAGCGCTGAACCAATGGCTGGCCACGGGACCGGCCCGTGTTTTCGATCTGATCGAGAGGCTGCAGATCAAATGCGAAGCTGTGCAGAATGGGACGCTGCATTTGGCCCACGCGCCGTCCGGTTTGAAAGATCTGCGGGACCGATATGCCCAGCAAAAGGCTCGAGGGGCTCCGGTAGAGCTGTTGGATGCGGCTGAAACGGAACGGCGGACGGGATCTCGGGCTTACCATGGAGCTTTATGGGATGGGCGCGCCGGTACAATCCAGCCCCTGGCCTATGTTCGGGGACTGGCCCAGGCCGCCATGGTCCGGGGTGCTCAGGTTTTCGAGAATTCGCCTGCTTGGGAGATCGCAGAGGCTGATGGATTTTGGACCGTAAAAACCGCGTCTGGATCGGTGAAGGCAAGACGGCTTATCCAGGCGACCAACGCCTATGGGTGCGGCGGCATTGTGGAAAACAGCATCATCCCGGCCTATTACTTCCAACTTGCGACG
>JBCBGY010000216.1:0-7128 GCA_038526275.1 Pseudomonadota bacterium
TATATCTGAACGGCGGCACGCAACAAATTCTGCTTTGAAAAAGCACAGCACCCTTGTTTCTCCTGCCCCATGGTCAAATAGAAAAGGCCCCGCCGGCAAGGACGGGGCCATTATCACATTTAGATCAGTGCGTTAGAGCAGGCTCTGTACGTTGATACCGAAGGTCACGGCACCGATCAGCTTGCCAGTTTCAGGATCTGTAATCGGCATGGAAACCTGGCTCTGGTAAAACTGAGTGCTGTCGTCGAACTCAACTTCGCTGATGTGGGTGTCGCCCGAGCCATTGCCGTAGGTCTGCTTCCACTTGGCCTCATCCCCCTGCCAATAGTCAGAGGTCTCGACGCTTTGAGCGACGTTCAGACCGCGATTGTCCATAACGAAGACTTCGGTCACGAAACCAGCCGTTGCGTCCTGCTGCTGCTTGAGCCAGCCCGAAACCGGGTGACCCAACAGACGTTCGATCAAAGCGCCGCCACCGGCCTTCGCCTCAGCCCGCCATTCCTGATCCAAAGCTTCGATCTGATCGAGCGACAAAGCGGCATGCTCGTCGTTCTGCGCCTTCAATGCGGCGATCAGGTCGGGATCGGTGAGCCACTGGGACAGCACACGCTTTGAATAGTCCTGCAGCGGCACGACATAGACGTCATCCTTTCCAGGTGTGGAAAGCATATAGAGCGTCACCACGTTATTCATTTCTTTGAGCAGGGCATCTCCCGTAGCAACAACCCGGGTCACGGACTCGTTGCTCGGTTCTGCGGAACCATCCAAATAGGCCGTGATCAAACCACGCTCTTCATTCCAGGTCTCATAGGCCTTGGTGATCTGACCAGCCACCTGCTCTGGCGGCGGAGCAATACCAACCGTCGGCTCACCGTCACGCAAAGCAATCAGCGTTCGGTCAAACGTTTCGGCGGTTTCCTTAAGCTGCTCAGGTGTACCGAACACAGCCATGTCGGCTGCCATGCCGCAGACCTGTACGCTCATCTGCTGCGTGAATAAGCCCTGACGGCCAGCGATACCGATCGACATCGCATCGCCTTGCAGCAATTCGGCTGGGTTGGTGTAGCGCGCGGTGATTTCTGCACTCAAATCGAACGTCGCATTTAACAGCGTGTCGCCATCTACAGCAACTCTCGCAGCGGCGTCAGCAACATTGTCGCCCGCCAAGATCTGGTCGGTCGCCAGTTCGACCGGCTCCCAGGCTGCCTGAACCTTGTCGAGCGAAATCAAGACGCGGCTGAAATCTTCTGCATTTGGAATACCAAGCGCGGTATCGCCGTTCCGCAAGGCAGACAGAATATTCTTAAAGTCATCCCGAGCTTTGATAAGGTCACTCCGGGCATTTTCGGCGTCAAAACCCGCGGCGATCCGACAGCTTCCGGATTCGATGCGTTGGGTCAGCATGCGGAGCACCCCGCTGACATTGACCCGGGCCTTACTGCCGTCGAAAACAGTTTCGCCATCGGCAGCACCAACGGAAGGCGCACTGATACCAACCATCAGCGCCAACAAAGCCGATGCCAATCCAGAGCCCCTGCCGTATTTTCTCTGATTAGGAAACATTCCTGAACCCTTTCGATAAAGGAATAGCGGTGAGGTAGATCGACGCTGGGCCCGTCTGAGGGCTGTGAAGCTCGATCCCAAATTCAAGTAATGGCTATGGGACATCCGCTCACCGGATGTCCCAACAGTCGGGGTTTATGCAGGCTCGCGGATCCAGATTTCCACGCGGCGGTTAATGGCCTTGCCTTGCGCCGTGGTGTTGCAGGCGGCTGGGGCAAGCTCGCCATACCCTTTCGCGGTGAACCGAACATTCTGCAGTTCAGTCGCTGCAAGGGCTGCGATCTCTTGTGCCACCGAGTCAGCGCGACCAAGGGCCAGACGCTCATTCGATTCAAACTCACCGTCGCTGTCGGTAAAGCCGACCACCGCAACTTCGGTTCCTTGAGGCGCGGTCTGCAGATAGTTGATCAAACGTTCCATATCGCGCTGTGCTTTGGCGTCCAAGCGGCTGGAGCCCGAGGCAAAACGGAAGGTGCTCGACAGACGATCCCACTCGGACAAAGCGCCGATCAGGCTGGCCAGACGGTCCCGCTCATAGGGATCGTTCAACCGGGTGATCTCATCGGCCAGACGTTCCTGAACCACGTCCTGCTCGGTGCGATCGACGGCCAGGTTGATAAAGCCAGATTTGGCCACAACACCGTCAGCGCCTTCAGAGATGGCGAATTCCAGGAATTCACGTGCGTCGTTGCTCAGATTGTCCTGGCGGCTGTAAAGATACAGACGACGGTTCAGCGGATATTCTTCGGTCTTGGCCGAGAATGCGTTCGGCAACGTGGTGATCCCGCAGCTGTTTGAAACAGCCAACGGTTTTGCGCCGCGCTGGAAGGCATAACCCACATATCCGATAGCGCCTTCATCCGTATTGATCGCCGCAGCCATCTCAGTGTTGCCGGCCACGGTGTTGGTACCGGCCGCACTGTTCACGGAAGCGGAGCCGAAGACGCCGAGGTTGAACTCGGTGCGTGTGCCGGACCCTTCGCCACGGGCATAGATCGTGATCGGCTTGTCTGGGCCACCCAGTTCCGACCAGTTCGTGATCTGGCCGCTGTAGATGCCAGCCAGCTGCTCGAGCGACACGGACTTAACCGGGTTCGACGGATGGGTGATGACAACAATGCTGTCCACGGCAACAACGCGTTCGCTGTCGATGCTGACCATGCTGCCGGCACCATCATTGCGCAATGTGCGCGCTTCGTCGCGGGTAATCCGGCGCGAGGACATGCCAATCTCTGCCGAGCGCTCAGTCAGCGATTCAAAGCTGTTCGAGGATGACGTGCTTTCAATCATGATCGAGCCGATTTCATCGCCGAAACCACCGTCAGCGACCAGTTCAGCAATCACCTGGCCGTCGGAATTGCCAGAAATCAACTGGGCTTCACCGCCTTGAGATGCCGCGTAGCCGGTAACAATCAGGGGAAGAAGCTGGTCACCCAGCGTATCGGAACCGGCAATGCGGAACGTGACGTCGACCGGTGCATCGGTCGTTGGGCAGCCTGGGCCAGTACACTGAACCCGGCTTTCAGAAATGCGGATATCGCCAAGAACGGTGCGGACGATGTAAAGACCATCGACGAAATCAATCAGATCGCCCTCGACACGCAACGATCCGTCGCTAGATATAAGAACAACTGAATCATCTTGGGCAACGGCGGGTACCGAAAATGCCATCAGCGCTGCAAGCGAGCAGGCGGCGGCATTTAGCAGCGGGCGTTTCAAGTTCATGGTTACGAGTTCCTTCTGGGCTGTCTGAGCTTCGTAAAGAGCCTACTGGGTATGTGTTTTGAAAGCTGATATTGGGTGTGGTCAGACACTCAATCTACCTTCCTCCTGTCAGCGGCTTAGCGGGACAATCAGGCGGAAATTTGTTCAATTGTGACACCAAGGCATCAATTCCAAGGTTTGGTCGTGTACCGGCAACGATTTGCCTGCCTTTACCGCGGGTGTGGAGCATGTAATCCCCGCTAGTGCCTCAGAAATCCTAACAGCATGTTACGGTTTTTCAGTACCGCTCCAAACCCTGTCTAAGACCTGAGCTGAGGATCAGCGTTTTCGGCGCGCTGTTGCACAAAACTCATGCAGTCACCGAACGGATCCGGCAATCGAAGAGAAAATGCCCGCGACAGGTCGACGCGTCTCAACGCCAACGGATCTCCGAAACAGAGCCGCTTGCCACCCCGGGGCACTGCCCCTACCCGGCCAACTCACCTCTTCGCTTTGAAAAGCATGCGTTCCGAAAGACGGGCCTTCCTCAACCCTCTTTTGTCATAGTCCGTCGGTCAGGCTTTGCGCCCTGCGCGGTATCCGCGCCCGGTCAAGGAGGGCTCGATGCCCCCGAAGACCGGCCCTCACGGCACCCTATCTGGCGCGCAACACGGCGCCGGGATTCATAATGCCCACCGGATCCAGCGCCGCCT
Organism: Pseudomonadota bacterium; assembly: GCA_038526275.1. Classification (GTDB taxonomy): domain Bacteria; phylum Pseudomonadota; class Alphaproteobacteria; order Rhodobacterales; family Rhodobacteraceae; genus 188UL27-1. The sequence continues at coordinate 3,981 of JBCBGY010000216.1, forward strand.
TCACCGCTGCCATCGCAGCCAGCTTTGCAGGGTCCCCATACCGCTCCAGATCAGCAACCTTCAATCGACCAATGCCATGTTCCGCACTGACCGATCCCCCCAATGCATGGGCAAGATCATGTAAAGCACGCTTGATCTGCGGGCGCTCCACCTCGTGATCCGCCCTGCTCCGACCAGGTTGCGGGAACACGTTATAGTGCAAGTTACCATCGCCCACATGACCGAAACAGTTGATGCGAAAGTCACCGATGCCGGCCAAAACCTCGCCGCCTTTCCGGATGAATTCCGGAATAGAATCCAAAGGAACGGAGATATCATGGGACGACACGGATCCGATTGCACGATTGGCAATAGGCAAGGTTTCACGCAATGCCCAGAACCCCAATCGATCGGCCTCGGACTGTGCAATCACTCCGTCGCTCACCAGATCCTGCATGTACGCTCTCTCAAATAGCCCTTCAAGCGCCGCATTGGCGCTCTGCCCCGCGCCAGCCCCGACATCAATCAAAACCATCCAGTCCGGCTTCGGATCAAAGGGCTGCTTCACATTCTGCTCCGTCTCCTCCAGAAACATCAGCCCCATGCGCCCGATCAGTTCAAACGCCGACACACTTTCCCCAAGCTCCGCCTGAGCCAGCGCCAGCAATTTCAACGCGGTGTCAGGATCCGGTACGACCATCAAGGCCGCGCCACGGGATTGCGGTCGCGGGTAAAGCCGCAAGGTAGCCGCGGTCACCACCCCCAACGTCCCTTCAGCTCCGATAAGCAGGTGCCGCAGATCGTAGCCGGTATTGTCCTTCCTTAGCCGTTTTAGCCCCTGCAATACCGATCCATCGGGCAAAACCGCTTCTAGCCCCAGGCACAGATCCCGCGCATTGCCGTAACGCAATACATTCACACCGCCTGCATTTGTCGCCAAAAGCCCTCCGATCCGCGCCGAGCCTTCTGACGCCAAGGACAGGGGAAAGAGCCGATCAACCTCTTCGGCTGCGGCCTGAACATCGGCCAGGATGGCCCCGGCCTCCACGACCATAGTATTGTCAAGCGGACTGACTGACCGAACCTTGGTCATTCGCTCAAAGGACAAGATGATGGGTTTGGGCCCGTCCTCGGCAATCTGGCCACCAACCAAACCTGTCCCGCCCCCATAGGGAATGACAGGGACCCGTGCCTCGGCGGCCATACGGATCACATGCGCGACCTCCGAGGTCTGACCAGGTGCCACGACCAGGCCGTCCCGGCCCGCATACCGGCCACGCGGCTCCTCCAGATAGTGCGGTTCCAACGAACGGAATGCGGCCGCAGGCAAATGCTGTCGCAACGCCTGCTCGACGGTCTCAGACACCGGATTTAGCATTTGCAAGCCTCCCTTGCCCGCCATGAACCATAGCCGACGGGCAATGTCACGGGCGTCAGTCTGCCCGAAGGTAGCTCGGTGTCAGAACCATAACAGTGGGCCGCCCAGGCAACCGCTTCAGCGACACTTCCAGAAAACTGTCTTCGACCGGGACAATGGCAAAATCCTCGCGCATCTCCTCGACAAACCGCGCCAGATTGGCTTCACCAAACCAATGCATCGGGATCACAATCGACGACCGCATCCGCTGCAACATCTTAATCAATGTTGGTCGCGGCAAGGTCAGCCCACCATCGACCGGCGCCATCACCACATCCAACCGTCCGATGGCCGCATATTGCTCTGCCGTGGGCTCGTGATGCAGATGCCCAAGATGCCCAATGCAAAGGCCAGCCACCTCAAAGATAAAGATCGCATTCCCATTTTCCTCGCGACCATCTCCCCACTGGGATCGAATATCGGTGGACACGGACCGCACCAGCATCTCGCCCAAATCCAAACGATGACCGGCCGGTGTTCCGTCGCCTTCCCCCCAGCCCTTCAAAACGTGCGGAATCCGAGGATCAGGAAAGGCGGTCCAGTGGCTTTCGTGGGCATGATTCATCGTCACAACATCGGGGACGAAGTCGACGGAGCCCAGAAAGCCCGTATAGTCGGTCGCCGCCGACAGGCCGCCCGATGTCTCGAGCAAGAAGGTCGCATGCGCCACATAATTCAGGCGCACAGTATCCTCGGGCAAGGGCTGCGCGAACTGCGCCTTATGCAAAAATTCGAGTCCTGGTGCCTCGGCCAGCGCCACACAGTGCGAAGGTGTTCGCTCCTGCCCCTGACTCAAGCTGGCCAGAGCCACGAAAACGAAAACAAAAAATCCTAGTCGAGCCATAGCGCCTGTCCTCCATCCGTCCACAATAGGAAGATTGCACCCGCTGTCACCAGAGGCGGACCCACTAAACCATCCCCGGAGCGCGCTACCGCATCACAATTAGGCAATCTGCGCTCTTTCTTATTGGTCAAAATATCCCCGCCGGAGGCTAAGAGTTTACCCGGACTGAGCCCGACCGCGTCTGTCATGGCGAAGATTGGCATAAAGCACGTGATTTCGCCACCGGCCGGCAATTTGAAGATAGCTTTGGGCCACGCCTTCATATTTGAAACCACAGGATTCCAGCACACCTCGAGAGGCGTCATTTTCCGGCAGGCAAGCCGCTTCGATCCGGCTGAGGTCAAGCTGGGTAAAGGCGTGATGTGTCACGCCCGCAATGGCCTCTCTCATGTAACCCTGCCGGGCAAACGGAGCGCCAATCCAGTACCCCAATGTTCCGGCTTGAGCAGGTCCCCGTCGGATATTGTCCAGCGTGATGGCGCCCAGCAAAACCTCGTCCTCCCGCCGGATCAGAAACAGGGGCACTGCCGTCATCTGCGACAAGGCCCTCTGTGCCCAGTAGACCCGATTGGTAAAGGCCTTGCGCGTCAGGTGATCCTCCGCCCAGGTTGGCTCCCAGGGGCGCAGAAACGTCTCGCTATCCCGTCGAAGCGCGGTCCAGGGGCGAAAATCCCCATGGGCCGGTGCCCGCAAAACCATCCGGTCAGTCACAATGCGAACCCGCCGACGCCCCAGTCGCATCAGGCGGCCAGCCTGTCCCGCACCTGCCCCAGATCAAGAGCGCGCTCGGCGGGGCCATAAAGCGCCAGAGCAGGCGCCGCCGCGCTGATCGTCTGTTCTGCATAGCGGGTCACATCGGCCAAACCCACGGCGTCAACCTTGGCGATGGTCTCTTCCATCGCAGGCAC
>JBCBGY010000217.1:0-7087 GCA_038526275.1 Pseudomonadota bacterium
CGTTTTTCGTGGTGCCTAAATGGGGAAGGCTCAAACTTCAGTGCGACATGAACTGAATGTCGCGCAGGACATGGTCAAGCACCACTGTACGTCCGGCAGTATGACATCCGGGCATAGCGACCGTCAGCGCTGTAGGCCTGTCTGATTGGTCGAACCCGGGCTGCAAGACATAAGCCGAACGGTTGCGCCCACAGTTTTCCGGCGTCACCTCGGCTTGGATCGACATGTCCACTTTGCCAATGGCAGACAGAGCTTGTTGCGGGATGCTATAGATTTCGACCTGCCAGGCATCGCTCAAGCTAGGATCGCCGAGCGTGGTAAGAAAGCCCGCTGTTTCGCCGGAAGCCAAATCAGCCGCACCGGGATTTGCCCGCGACACTTCTGCACGATTTTCCATGGCGCTTAACTGCATGACCCGCGAACCGCGCCAGGCAAGAGCGACGCGAGTGAAATCAAAGGCTTCCGAAAACTCAACCTTAGCTCTGCTGGTCCAACCATCCGCAAATGCGACGCTCACAGATGTCGAGACAGCAAGCGCAGGTAGCATTTCGCTGTAATATCCAGCGACATCCGTTCGCGCCGAATAGCGAAGTTGGCCCTGCGCAATCTCGAGTTGCGTGTCACCATAGCAGGGCGCCTTTATCTGTACATCGATCATACCGTAGCTGGACGGCTTGGCAGTGAAGTCGATTGTGCAAGGCTCGGTCGGATCAAAGGGCGCCGTGAGCGTTGTATGGCTCAGGCCCGTTTCAACCTGTGGGCGTATTGGAATATCCGGTTTTTCGACGAAACTCAGGCTAGAGTGCGGACCCACGGGCGCACGCAATTCCCCTGGCAAACGAGGGACGTCCGGCACGGGATCTCCGCCATGCGCCTCGATATTCTCGGTCACGGCCACGCCCAGCAAGGGCTCGACACCTTGCAAAGAAAGCTGGGCGGTCAGCTCAGGTGCAGTAATTGCGGCGGTCTGGACAGTTGGCTCAGGCTGTTTGTCGTCGCTCGAATGGAACAGGCCTTCACCATTCTGCATCAGAAAGCCTGTCGCAAAAGCCGCCAGACAAACCATGGAAGTCATTGTGATGGTTTTGTTTAGCCTCATCTATCCACCGTCCACTGCACGCTATGGTGCTGGTATCGGGGTCAATTCGGGCGTGGGAATGGCGCAGCCGCGCTCATTTTCGGGGCAAATGTGTCCGAATACGGAAGACCCGACGAGGTTTGGCCTTCTCTCTTAAAGTTTCGATCCGTGGCAATGTTTAAACTTCTTCCCACTGCCGCAAGGGCACAGGTCATTCCGGCCCGGATTGCCCCAGGTCGATGGATCATCTTCCCGAAACCCTTCGATCAGTGGCGCATAGCTTGGCTCAGCTTCAGTGTCTGACGGCGTAGGGGCGGCATTTGGGTCATCGCCGACCATTTGCTTTGCACCCGCCACCAGGTCCGGTTGCTGCGCCATAAGCTGCTGGATCATCGCACGCTGCTCTTCCTCGGTTAGCGGGCGGATCTGGCTCAGTTTCTTCGTCGTGTCGCTCCGCAGGCCGTCCAGCAGCCCCCCGAACAATTGAAAGGCTTCGGTCTTATATTCATTCAACGGGTCCCGCTGGGCATATCCCCGGAAGCCCACAACCGAACGCAAATGTTCCAGTGTTAGCAGATGTTCGCGCCATTTCGCATCGATGGTCTGCAAGAGCACCTGCTTTTCGATATTGCGCATATTGTCGGGGCCGAAATTCGCAGCCTTCTGAGCCATGAACTCGTCTGAGGCCTTGTAGAGCCGCTCGCGGACAACATCATCGTCCACGCCATCCTCATCGCCCCAGGCAATCAACGGCACGTCCACACCCAGATGTTCCAGCGAAGCCGCGTAGAAGGCATGCATATCCCATTGGTCCGCATAGGATTTGGGCGGCATGAATTGCTCGACCAGATCATCGATCACCTGATGCCGCATGTCCTGCGTGATCTCCGACAGGTCGTCGGCTTCCATGATCTCCATCCGTTGTCCGAAGATCACTTTCCGCTGGTCGTTCATCACATCGTCGAACTTCAGCAATTGTTTGCGGATGTCGAAGTTGCGGCCTTCGACCTTGGCCTGCGCCTTCTCCAGGCTCTTGTTGACCCACGGATGCACGATGGCCTCGCCCTCTTGCATTCCGAGACGGGAAAGGAGGGAATCCAGGCGGTCAGAGCCAAAAATCCGCATCAGGTCATCTTCGAGGCTCAGATAGAAGGATGACCGACCCGGATCGCCTTGGCGGCCCGAACGACCCCGAAGCTGGTTGTCGATCCGGCGACTCTCGTGCCGCTCGGTGGCGAGAACGAACAATCCACCCGCTTCGAGGACCTTTTGCTTTTCGTCAGCCACCTCGGCCTCAATCCGAGACCGCACCTCATCTGGTTCGGCGTCCGGCGTTTCCGCCAAAGCTTGCAGAACGCGCATTTCCACATTGCCACCCAACTGGATGTCAGTTCCACGCCCGGCCATGTTGGTGGCGATAGTCACTGCACCAAGCTTGCCTGCATCGGCCACAATCTGGGCCTCTTGCTCGTGCTGGCGGGCATTCAAGACGTTGTGCGGGATGTCTGATGACTTCAACAGGGCGGAAAGACCTTCGGACTTCTCGATACTCGTCGTTCCGACGAGAACGGGCTGGCCTTTTTCATTTGCCTTCCGGATCGCCTCGACAATGGCGTTCAGCTTCTCTTTGGAGGTCCGATAGACTTGGTCATTCTCATCGACCCGAGCGATTTCCCGGTTGGTCGGCACTTCGACCACGCCCAGCCGGTAGATTTCTTGGAATTCTTCAGCCTCGGTCAGCGCTGTACCCGTCATGCCGGCCAGTTTCGAATAGAGCCGGAAGTAGTTTTGGAAGGTAACGGACGCCAACGTCACGTTCTCGGGTTGGATCGTGCAGCCCTCTTTCGCCTCGATGGCTTGGTGCAAACCGTCCGACAGGCGCCGACCGACCATCATTCGGCCGGTGAATTCGTCGATCAACAGGACGTCACCATCGCGTACAATATAATCCTTGTCCTTAGTGAACAGTTTGTGGGCGCGCAGACCCTGGTTCACATGGTGGACAATCGTGGTGCTTTCCGGATCGTAAAGCGATTGTTCCTCCGGAAGCAGACCCGCTGAGTGCAGGATTTCTTCCAGATATTCGTTGCCTTCATCGGTGAATGTGACGTTGCGTGTCTTTTCATCCAGCGAGAAATGTTCGTCATTCAATTTCGGGATCAAGTCATTGACGCTGACATAAAGGTCGCTGCGGTCCTGGGCCGGGCCGGAAATGATCAGTGGCGTCCGCGCTTCGTCGATCAAGATGGAATCTACCTCATCGACGATCGCAAAGTTGTGACCGCGCTGAGCCATGTCGGTCAGCTCCGACTTCATATTGTCGCGCAGATAATCGAAGCCCAGTTCGTTGTTCGTGGCGTAGGTCACGTCCGCCGCATAGGCTTCGCGTTTTTCGCCCTCATCCTGCTGCGGATAAACCACACCGCAGGTCATCCCGAGCTGGTTGTAGACCTTGCCCATCCATTCCGCATCACGTTTGGCCAGATAGTCGTTGACGGTCACGATATGGACACCCTTGCCCGTCAGCGCATTCAGATAGGCCGGAAAGGTCGCCACGAGGGTTTTGCCCTCGCCCGTCTTCATTTCCGAGATATTACCTTCATGGAGGAAAATGCCGCCCATCAGCTGCACATCAAAGGCCCGCAGACCCAACGCACGCCGCGCAGCCTCGCGGCAGTTGGCAAACGCCTCGGGCAACAGATCATCCAAGCTTTCGCCGGCCTCGGCCCGTTGCCGCAAGTCATTCGTTTTCGTGACCAATCCCGTATCGTCGAGCTTTTCGAATTCAGGCTCAAGAGCGTTGATTTTATCGACCAGGGGGCGCGTAGATTTGACCTTACGTTCGTTCGGTGTGCCAAAGACTTTTTTCGCGATGGTTCCTAGACCCAGCATATCGGCTCCGCTTAACGCTTACGTGTGTGGGCGCATCTTGCTCCCTGTTCCGGCCTTGCCTATGACGGCAGGATGAAAGCCTCCCCCGGACCAACCGCGATGTAAGGGGCCGGTTTCAGACTGTCAACGTCGCCGAACCGCGCGACAGCTTGGGGAGACCTGCAATGATTACATTTTCGCGCTCTGCGCGCTTGGGGATAACAACGGCGCTTTGCCTGGGGGTCGCTGGTATAGCGACAGCGCAAGAAGCCGAAGTCAACGCTGATACAGTGGTCGCCACCGTGGGTGACACCCAAATTACGCTCGGACATATGATTGCTGCGACGGCCAGCTTGCCACAACAGTATCAGCAACTGGAAGACGGTGTGCTGTTTGAAGGTATGCTTGATCAGTTGATTCAGCAAAACGCGTTGGCCCAAACGATCGAAGACAGCCTTTCCCGGCAATCTGTGTTGGGCTTGGAAAACCAGATCAGCGGTTTTCTGGCAGGCGAGGCGCTGAAAGCCATCGCCGATGACTCCGTGACAGACGAGGCGGTGCAGTCTGCCTACGACACGCGGTTTGCTGAACAGGAACCCAGCCGCGAATACAACGCGGCTCACATTCTGGTAGAATCCGAAGAAGAAGCCGTAGCCATCAAAACAGAACTTGATGAAGGTGCTGATTTTGCCGCACTTGCGCAGGAGAAATCTACGGGTCCGTCCGGTCCAAACGGTGGGTCGTTGGGCTGGTTCTCCAAAGGTATGATGGTTCCCGAATTTGAATTGGCCGTTGTTGCGATGGAGCCCGGCCAGGTTTCTGATCCGGTTCAGACCCAGTTTGGCTGGCACGTGATCCAATTAAACGAAACCCGTCTGCAAGAGGCCCCGGCGCTGGAAGAGATCCGGGCTGAGTTGGAAAACGAGATCCGGTCCAAGGCCATTGAAGATACGGTGAATAACCTAACGGAAGGTGACGAAGTGGTGCGGATGGAGGTCGAGATCGACCCCGCCCTGATCCGCAATCTTGACCTTCTGGCCCAGGAGTAACATGGCCGATCTTCCGGTTTCGCCACTTGCACCGGCGGGCTTTCCAGACCTGCCGGTTGTGCCGGGCGCGCGCTTTGCCAGCGTGGCCGCGGGCGTCAAGTATCAGGGGCGCCCAGACGTGATGCTCGCCGTATTGGATCCCGGCACAGCGGTGGCAGGTGTGTTTACCAAATCGGCCACACGGTCCGCTGCGGTTTTGGACTGCCAGACCAAGCTGCCGGGCAACGATTCAACGTCTGGCGCCGCCATTCTTGTGAATGCCGGAAATGCGAACGCCTTTACGGGAGGCAATGGCGCGGCGTCTGTGGACCGCATCTGTCATGCGGTGCACACGTCGACCGATTTGCCGCAGGCGCGGATCTTCACAGCGTCGACAGGCGTTATTGGAGAAAAGCTGGCGGACGAGAAGATCACTTCACATATCGCCGATTTAGCTCAACAGTTGGACGAAACCGCTTTGCCCCGCGCGGCGGAGGCCATCCGGACCACAGACACGTTTGCGAAAGGCGCCTGGCAAGTCGTTGAGACTGCTGCTGGAGCCATAACAATTAGCGGCATCGCCAAAGGGTCCGGCATGATCGCGCCAGACATGGCGACGATGCTCTCATTTATCTTCACCGACGCTGCCATTCCTCAGGCTTTGCTGCAGGACATGCTTCAGCAACATGTGGCGACGACCTTCAATGCCATTACGGTGGACAGCGATACATCGACGAGCGACACCGTCCTCGTTGCAGCGACGGGGCGCGGCCCAACAGTAACGGAGGCCACAAGCGCCGCGGGCAAAGCCTTTAGCGCAGGACTGAAGGCGGTCTTGCTGGATCTTGCCCATCAGATCGTCCGGGACGGGGAAGGCGCCACGAAATTCATAGAGGTGACGGTCACTGGCGCCGAGCACGACGCGGATGCCAAATTGGCAGCGATGGCCATAGCCAACTCTCCCTTGGTGAAAACAGCGATCGCGGGCGAAGATCCCAACTGGGGACGGATTGTTATGGCCGTAGGGAAATCAGGAGCCGCGGCGGACCGCGACCGACTGTCCATTCGGTTCGGCGATGTGCTCGTGGCGGATCAGGGTTGGGTTGCAGCGGACTACGCTGAGACCGACGGCGCGGCCTACATGAAGCAGGACTCGATCTGTATCCACGTGGATCTGGGTTTGGCCGAGGGATGTTTCACGGCTTGGACCTGCGATCTGACCCACGGTTACATCTCCATCAATGCCGATTATCGGTCTTAGTCAAAGCTGATGAAAGTCGTTCTCGTTTCTGCTGTGGCCCTGATCGACCCCGATAATCGCGTGCTGTTGGCCCAACGCCCAGAGGGTAAGTCCATGGCGGGTCTTTGGGAGTTTCCCGGAGGCAAAGTTGAACCCGGGGAGACGCCGGAGGCAGCGCTCATCCGGGAACTTGAAGAAGAACTTGGGATAGACACATGGGAAAGCTGCCTCGCGCCTCTGACCTTCGCCAGCCATAGCTACGATGATTTCCACCTGCTGATGCCGCTCTTTGCCTGTCGCAAATGGAAGGGAACCCCCCGGTCGCGAGAAGGCCAAGCCCTGTCCTGGGCTCGTGCGAATCGTTTACGGGAGTACCCCATGCCCGCCGCCGATGTGCCGCTGATCCCGGTTTTGAGGGACTGGTTGTGACGCCGCATTGCAGCATGACTAATTTGCAACAAGTTTTTATATGTTTGGTCAAATTTTGTGCGCAATTTCCTGAGATCAGGGCATTTTTTAGATGCTGTATTAAAAGTTTTACACTAGATTAGGGGTACGAAAGCTGGAGGAGATTTTGATGCTTCGGACCATCACTCTTGGTAGCTGCGTATCAGTACAGGGCACCTTTGTTAAAAGCCTGACCGATGGAAAGATCCTTGTTCGCGTGGGCAAGAAACTTTTCGCTGGTATCCCGATTGGCCAACGCGCCTGAGCGGGACAACATACTAATAACAAAAAAGGGCGGCTGGTGGGGCCGCCCTTTTTGTTTCTGTTATCGCCTCGCTCCACCTTAGGTGAATCTGACACCATCGGAGCCTCCACCGGGCATACGTTCGCCAAGTAGGGCGCAGGTCAGTGGGCGAACATGCG
>JBCBGY010000218.1:0-6970 GCA_038526275.1 Pseudomonadota bacterium
TGCTAGAAAGCCGTCATTCGTTCAGCCAATTCCAAGGGAGCATTGTGCGGACTAAGCTTCCGCTTGTGCTTCCGGAGCGACAAGCCGTTCTGTGCGCTTTGCGCCTGTGGTGAAGAACAACAAGGGCGAAAAAGTGATGTTTCGCCGCAATAGCCAGCAAATCTGAAGGGCACGAAATAGTCGAAATTGAAGGAAGCTGCCAACGACCATCGAACCGCCCAAATGGGCTAAGCACGCCTCTACGTCAGCCATCAGTGCTCCCATGGGTACTGACGGTGGATTTCCACGACACTGTGTATTTTGAAATAGCTTCATTTTTAGGTTCATAAATTTGTCTCTGCCCGCTCGCGGGGGGGTGTGATCCTGGGGGCAAGGCGAGAAGGGCTGCGCCTTCGCTGGTCCCTGTGGTCCCGCCCGATGCCTCGACTGTACAGTTTGTCGCTGTGGCTAGCATGGTGCAGAAACTTGGGTTTCCGGCAAATGGCCCTTCAACGATGATGGCGCCGTTGTGCCCCGTTAGAGCAAGGCATTCGGTCGCCATTAGAGCCAGATAGAAGCCGGTTGCGACCGTGCGTTCGATGCTGCCTTGGGGGGGCTCAGGGCCTGTCCACCGCGCCATGCGGTTTTGGAATGGCCCGCTTTCGGGGATGATTGAGGGCAGGAGCATGGGACCGGTCTGCGCCACCCTGATCATGTCGTCTTCGCTGTATTCTGTCGCACCGTCCGTGAGGATCGTGTCATATTCCCGCCCGCCCATGAACCGCGCCGATGGCACGGGATCGCCTATGGCATTAACGTTGATCAGCGTATCGCGCTTGGGGTCAAGCTGGGTCTGATCACCTCCGACGCTCATGGCGATGACCCATGTGCCGGTCGAGACCACGGAAAACGGCGCTTTTTTGCGTAAGACGTGGGGCAGCAGCGACGCGTTGGAATCGTGGATGCCGCAATAGATGGGTGTTGCGGGATTGAGGCCAGTCTGGGCCGCGATGTCTGGAAGAAGGGGTCCCAGAATGTCCGAGCATCTGCGTGGTGCTCCAATCAGATCGGCAATACCGAGGCTGTCGACCAGATTTGAAAAAGAGCCGGTGTGAGGGTTCCACAGGTCGGTATGGCAGCCTAGGGAGCTGACATCACATGCACAAACCCCGGTCAACCGATAGCCCCAGTATTGCGGGTAGGTTACTACAGCGGCTGTTTGATCCCGCAACTCGGGGAGTTCAGCAAATTGCCAATGGAGTTGTGCACCAAGGTTCAGGCCCATGGGCAAGCGCGGCGCGCCTGTGTCTTGGAAAGGCGGCCTGATAGAGTCATAGGCTTCGGCGGTGGTATCGGGTCCGCTGTGCTCGTAATCCAGGATTGGCGCGGCGAGTTTGCCGTCATGCCCGATCAACGCGGCACAGGCCCCATGGGTGGTGATCGAGATCGCATGTATGCCGTAGCGTTGATGAAGCCGCGCCATCGCGCCCAGCAGGAAATCCCAGATGCCGTCCACGTCGAAATGCGGCCAGGGCGGGCCGGGCAGAACCGTGTTCGGGCGCGTCACGACAGCCAGTTCTCTTAGCGACACCAAATCCACCAAGGCGAGCTTGGCGTTGGTTTTGCCGATATCGATGACGGCAACTCGGGTCATCGCATTTGAAATACGGGTGTGAGCGGCACCGCGACGGGTTCGTTGTCTGGTCTGGTCTCCATAATGTCGGCCATATGGGCCCACCATTTTTGCATCACGGCATGCTCTGGCAGGCTGTCCATGCTGTGATTATCCGTGCGCCAGAGCACCCCGAAAAGAATGCCGGTATCTTCGTCCAGATGGATGGAATAGTCGGAGATGCCCGCATCCTTGAGCAGCGTGACGAGCTCCGGCCAGATCTCATCATGACGTTTTTTGTATTCGTCCCGACACCCGGGCGTGAGTTGCATTTTAAAGGCGTATTTCTCCATTACCGTCTTTTCCACATCGTCCAAAGGCGAGGCAACGCGATCACGCCGATCAGCAGGCCGCCGATGACAATGGACATCACGATGCCTGGCACGTTGAGCAGGCCAAGACCGAACGTCACCAGTCCCATCACGAAGGCCGCGATAACCACGCCAGGGATCGACCCCGATCCGCCCAGGATGTTGACACCGCCCAGGACGACCATTGTAACAATCTCCAACTCCCATCCCGTTGCAATGGAAGGGCGCGTGGACCCAAGGCGTGAGGTTAGGCAGACTGCCGCGATCCCGGACATCAAGCCTGTTAGCAAAAAAAGAATGAACTTTACGCGGCCAACTCGAATGCCCGAAAACATCGAGCCCGTGGGGTTGTTGCCGATCGCATAGACCGCTCGACCGAAGTTGGTCATGTGCAGAATGACGCCGTAGATCACCGCGATGATCGCAAACAGCACGAATTCGAACGAGATCACCCACCAGACATAGCCTTGCCCGAAAAAAGCGAAATCCGGCGGATAGCCGCGATAGGCTTGGTCGCCCAGAATGATGAAACTGATGCCACGAAACAGCGACATGGTACCGATGGTCACCACAATGGACGGTAGGCCAAGTCCCGTCACAAGGATGCCATTGAACGCGCCGCAGATCAGCCCCGTGGCAAGCCCAATCAAAACCAGCCCTTCAGTGCCGACGCCCATTTGCACCACCGCCCCCATGGCAGTGGATGCCAGTGCTATGATCGAGGCTACGGACAGATCGATCTCGCCAGAGATTATCAGCAGCGCCATGGCAAATGCGATCATCGCTTTTTCGGTGAAATTGAACGTCGCGTCGCTGAGGTTCCAGGCGTTCAGAAAGTAGGGCGAAGCGAAGGAATTGGCGATAAAAATACCAATCGCTACCAGCATCAGAAGGCTTTCCCAACTTTTGAGTTTGCGCTCCAGCGGGGATTGCAGCCGGTCGGGGATGCTGCGCGTGGTCATGTGGCGTGCTCCGCTTTTTTCAGGATAATGCGACCCGGTGTGCGGTTTGCCTGTGCGTTCAGGATGACTGCGATAATGATTGCACCGCCCGAAATCGCCATCTGCGAGAATGGGGAGATGTTCACGACCGGCAACGCGTTGGCGATGATGCCCAGGAACAACGCGCCGAGCAGGGCCCCGAAGACGGTGCCGATGCCGCCCATGATGGACACACCGCCGATCACGCAGGCGGCCACTACGGTCAGTTCAAACCCGCCCGCAACGTCGACATAGGCCACGGCAAAACGCGACACCCAAAGGTATCCGGTCAGACCCGCGATGGCACCGGATATGGTGAAAGCCCAGAACTGTGTTTTGCCCACATTGATGCCCGCATAAGTTGCCGCATGGGGGTTGCCGCCAGCCGCATAAAACGCTCGGCCCAGCGATGTGCGGGTCATGACAATTGTGAACAGGATCACGACGGCAATGGCGATCCAACTCAGGATCGGCAGGCCAAAAAGTTCTGTGCGCGGAACGGATTTGAAGCTGTCCGACATCTCATGGCTGTTGACCCATTTGCCTTCGGTCAGAAGAAAAATGATGCCGCGGAAAATGGTCATCGTCCCCAGCGTCACCACGATAGGCGGGATCGCAAGTTTCCAAACCAGAATGCCATTTAACATGCCCAACAGGGTGCCAAAGCCGATAGCGATCAGCACGATGAAAATGACAGGTAGGCCAGGGGCGGCGATGTTGATTAGTGACACGACCATGCCTGTCAGCGCAAGATTGGCCGCGACGGACAGATCGATGCACTTGGTCAGGATCACGATCATCTGGCCAATGGCCAAGAGGATCAGGGGCGAGGTATCGTTGAACACTGCCAACAGATTTGACGGGACCACGAAAGCAGGAAACCGCCATGCGATGATGGCCAAAAGTATCGCAATCGCCACCATCAATAGCGCTTCGCGGGAGGCTACAAGTCTGGTCATGCGTGGGTCTCCGTGATGCCTGCGGCGTGGCTGACCAGCACTTCAGGGCTGATTTCCTCTCGATCGAGTTCGGCAGCAATACGGCCTTCACGCATGATGATCACTCGGTCCGACATGCCAACAATTTCTGGGATTTCAGAGCTGACCATGATCACCGCCAAACCTTGGGCTGCCAACTCGGCCATGAACTCATGAACGGCCGCTTTTGAGCCGATGTCGATGCCTTTGGTTGGTTCGTCCAGAATGATGACCTTGGGCTCGGTTGCAAGCCACTTGGCGATGACGACCTTTTGTTGGTTGCCGCCTGACAGGCTGCCCACATGGGTGTCGAGCGAAGCTGCCCGTAAGTCCAGCCGTTCCGTATAATCCCGCGCCAGTTGGAACTCTTCGGCCATTTTCAAAAATCCCTTACGGGAGGTCTGTTTCAGGGATGGCAGGGTCACATTCTGAAAGATCGGCAGATCAACGATCGCGCCTTGTTTCCCGCGATCCTCGGGCACGTAGACGATGCCGTGAGAAACCGCATCGGCGGGCGAGCGGATCGTGGCCTCGGCCCCGTCCACACGCACGGATCCGGCGGAGGGTTTCGTGGTCCCAAACAGCGCTTGCATGAATTCCGACCGGCCTGCGCCAACAAGGCCATAGAAGCCCAGGATTTCACCACGCCTGAGCGTGAAGCCGATATCGGCAAACTCCGTGGGGTGATTGTAATCCGTGACGGTCAGGACCTCGGCCCCCAAATTGCGATCCCGTTCGGGGAAGATCTGGCTGACATCGCGACCGACCATCATCTTGACCAATTCAGCCTCGCTCACGTCTGCAATCGCGCCGTCACCCACCTTCTGGCCGTCACGGAAGACGGTGTAATTGTCCGCGATGCGGAAAATCTCATCAAATTTATGGCTGATGAACAGGATGGCCTTGCCTTGGGCCTTCAGGCCATCGACCAGGTCGTACAGCTCTTCAATTTCTGCGTGGCTTAGGGCGGCAGTCGGTTCATCCATTATGACCACACGTGCGTCAACGGACAGAGCGCGGGATATGGCGACAAGGTGTTTGTTTGCGGTGCCCAGATCCTTGAGAGTGGCATTGGGGTCAATTTTTGCGCCCAAGCCGTCCAAAATCTCTTGTGCGCCATTGTGCATGGCTCGGGTGTCTATCAGACCGAACCGGCCCTTGGGCGCGTGGCCCAGAAAGATGTTCTCGGCAACGCTGAGTTCGTCAAACAAAACGGTTTCCTGATGGATCGCTGTGACGCCTGTATTTTCAGCCGATTGCGGTGTGGGGAATTGAACGGCAGCCCCATCAACGCGGATTTCGCCGCCATCGGGCTGGTAGATACCTGTCAGAGTCTTCACGACAGTTGACTTGCCCGCCCCATTCTCGCCCACGAGCGCAGTGACTTTGCCCGGATACAGGTCAATGGAGACCTCAGACAGTGCGCGCACCCCAGGGAAGGTCTTGGTCACCTTTTCAAGGGACAGAACGGGGGCGTCAGATGGGGACACTTTAGGCCTCATGTACAGGTCGGGAATTCGAATAGGGGGAGAGAGTGGGTCTGGCGCAGGTGATCCGCGCCAGACTCGCCGACATTAGAAGATGTCTTTAAACTGATCGATATTCGAGCTGTCGTATGTAAACGGATCGGCCATGGCGGCGCTGCCCGTTTCATCCAGCGTGATTGCGCCCATCCGGCCCATCGGAATTTCGCCTTTGGGGTCCGTTTCGTTCGCAAGCGCATGAGCGATCATTGTCGCCGAGTAGCCCAAATCGATTGGGTTCCAGATCGCAAAGCTTTTGGTCGCGCCAGACTCGACACACCCTGCCATTTCAGAAGGAAGTCCAAGGCCGGTAACGTTGATTTCACCGATCTTGCCGGCATCGGTCACGGCCTGACAAGCGGCCAAAATACCAACCGTTGTTGGGGCGATGATCGCTTTGAGATCAGGATGGGACGCCATCAGGCCTTGTGCCTCGCGGTAGGACTTGTCTGACAGGTCGTCGCCGTAGACCGTAGCCACAAGGTCCACACCTTCATAGTTCGGCATGACCTCTTCTGCGGCGGCAATCCAAGCGTTCTGGTTTGTTGCCGTCGCGGAAGCCGACAGGATTGCGATATCGCCGCCGTCAGGCATGTGGTCTGCAGCCAGCTTGATGATGGTGTTCCCGATCAGAGGCGTAGAAGACGGGTTCAAATGCATCACGCGGCCTTCTTCGGCTACACCGGAGTCCCAGCTGATGACAGTAATGCCACGCTGCATCGCGCGCTTGAGAGCAGGAACGACCGCATCCGGGTCATTGGCAGAGATCGCGATCGCATCAACACCTTGGGCGATCAGGCTGTTGATGACTTCGATCTGACCTTCTGCTGTTGTGTCCGTGGGGCCGGTGTAGATGATCTCGACATTGCCCAGCTCTGCTGCGGCCTCTTCGGCGCCTTCTGCAGCGGCCTCAAAGAATCCAATGCCGAGGGCCTTGACCACAAGAGCGATACGCATGTCGTCCTGCGCCATTGCTGTTGTGCCCATCATGCCCGCAGCCATACTGAGGCCAGCGACAAGTGAAGTGAAAGTACGACGTTTCATTTTTGGTTCCTCCCTGAAAGTCACGTCTTGTTTTGGGTGGTTAAGAGGCCACCTCATCCTCGGCCTGTCCGGCACCGGTTTCGGCGACGATCAGGGTAATTTCTGCTGCCTCCAGCATGGCAGCCGCTTTGTCGGATATGCCATCGTCAGTGATGACTGTGTCGATCCGCGATAACGGACACAGCACAAGGCTGGATCGCTGTTCGAATTTTGAGCTGTCCACCAGGACCACCAACTCATCGGCCTGGCCGATCAGTTTTTGTTCGGCTTGGATAAGCAACGGGTCCGCCTCCATGAGCCCCAACGGCCCAATCCCCTGCGCACCCATGAACATGCGGCGCGCATAAAAATTTCGGGTCACATCATTGTCGAAAGGCGACAAAATGATGTTCTGTTCGCGGTAGATCGCGCCACCTGACAACATGATCGTGTTCTTGGAATGTTTCAGCAGGTGTTCGGCTATGGGAAAGCTGTTGGTGAAGAT
>JBCBGY010000219.1:0-6845 GCA_038526275.1 Pseudomonadota bacterium
GGCAAGGGCACGCTGAATATTTCGACCGCCACGGCCTTTACGGTGGCAGGCGCAGGCGTGACGGTGGCGAAACACGGCAACCGCAATCTCAGTTCCAAATCCGGGGCCGCTGACGCTTTGGGCCAGATGGGCATCAATGTGATGGTCAAGTCCGACGTGGTCGAACGGGCGCTGGAAGACGTGGGCATCGCCTTCATGATGGCGCCCATGCACCATCCCGCCATCGCCCATGTCATGCCAACCCGCGCAGAGCTGGGCACCCGGACGATTTTCAACGTTCTTGGCCCCTTGACCAATCCAGCCGGTGTCACGCGGCAACTGACGGGCGCGTTCAGCCCGCACCTTCTGCGCCCCATGGCCGAAACATTGGGGCAACTGGGCTCCGACCGGGCCATGCTGGTCCATGGTGGCGACGGAACGGACGAGATCTCAATCGCCGGTGTGACCTATGTCGCGGAGCTTGCCAACGGCACAGTGACCGAGCGAGAGCTTCACCCCGAGGAGGCAGGCCTGCCCGTCCACCCGTTTGAAGCCATTATGGGGGGCGATCCACAGCATAACGCAGCCGCCTGGCAAGCCTTGCTGGATGGTGCGTCGGGCGCCTATCGCGACGCGGTTTTGCTCAACAGCGCTGCGGCGCTGGTCATTGCTGGCGCGGCAACCGACCTGACGGATGGTGTGGCGCGGGCTGGCGAAAGCATCGATAGCGGGGCCGCAAAGGCAAAGGTTGAAGGGCTGGCGCGAGTGACACAAGCCGCATGAGTCTGGATCTTTCCCGCCTGGGCGACTGGGCAACTCTGCCGTTCTTCAAAACAGAACTTACAGCCGTTGAAACCGCCCTGGCGCAGGAAACCCGCGACGTGCTGCCGCCCGTGCCGCAAATCTTTGCGGCCCTGGAACTTTGCCAGCCTGACCGCACGCGCGTTCTGATCCTGGGTCAGGACCCCTATCCAACGCGGGGCCATGCCCACGGCTTGGCCTTTTCGGTGGAACCTGATGTCAGGCCCCTGCCCCGGTCGCTTTCAAATATCTACACCGAGATGGAAAGCGACCTCGGCGGGCGACCGGCCAACGGTGACTTGCGGTTTTGGGCGCGCCAAGGCGTGCTGCTGCTCAACACCGCACTGACAGTCCCAGCAGGTGATGCAGGTGGCCATATGAAGCTCGGTTGGAAGACACTAACCGGCCAGGTGTTGGCCCGCCTCGACCAAGCACCACGGGCTGCCTTGCTGTGGGGCAAGCCAGCACAGAAGCTTGGGGCGAAGCTGACCCATGCTGAACATCTTAAGATCGAAACGGCCCACCCGTCACCGCTCTCTGCCCGGCGAGGGTTCTTCGGCTCCAAACCCTTTTCACAGGTGAATAGTTGGTTGGAAAGCCGGGGCGATTGTCCCATAAGCTGGGTGGAGGAGGCGCTATGACTGACACGATCCTCGACAAGATCAAAGCCTACAAGCTGGAAGATGTCGCCGCCCGCAAGGCCGAGCGTCCGCTTGACGTTGTGGAGGCCGCGGCGCGTGCAGCAAGCCCTGTGCGCCCATTCCTGACAGCACTTCTGGAAGCCAGCCGAACGGGTTATGGCCTGATCGCCGAGATCAAGAAAGCCAGCCCTTCCAAGGGCATCATCCGTGAGGATTTCGACCCGCCGTCCCTGGCGCAGGCCTATGCCGAAGGCGGAGCCGCGTGCCTGAGCGTACTGACCGACGGGCCTTCGTTTCAGGGCGACGACACCTACCTGACCGCCGCGCGATCGGCCTGCGAATTGCCCGCCTTGCGCAAGGATTTCATCTACGACACCTACCAGGTCGCAGAGGCCCGCAGCCTTGGTGCGGATTGCATTCTGATCATCATGGCCAGCGTCGAAGACAGCCAAGCCGCCGAGTTAGAGGCCGCGGCGGAAGACTGGGACATGGATGTGCTGATCGAGGTGCATGATGAGGCCGAACTGGAACGCGCCAGCCGCCTGAACAGCCCCATGATCGGTATCAACAACCGAAACCTCCACACATTCGAAACCTCCGTTGACGTGACCAAAACGCTGGCGCGCCAAGTGCCCGAAGACCGGATCATCGTGTCGGAATCCGGTCTGGCCACACCGCAGGACCTATCTGACCTCGCCATGTATGGCGCGCGGTGCTTTCTGATAGGCGAAACGCTGATGCGCCAGGCGGACGTGGCCCAAGCCACCCGCGACCTGCTCGCCGACCCGCTGATGGCCGCTGGGGGCATGTGATGAGCCTGACCCATTTCGATACCGAAGGTCAGGCGCACATGGTGGATGTGTCGGACAAGGCGATCACCGACAGGGTCGCCGTGGCCGAAGGTTTCGTGAAGATGGCACCAGAAACGTTGGCCCTGGCCGAAAGCGGCACCGCCAAAAAAGGCGATGTACTGGGCGTGGCGCGGTTGGCCGGGATCATGGGCGCGAAGCGGACGTCCGACCTGATCCCCCTCTGCCATCCGTTGCCGATCTCCAAGGTCTCGGTGGATCTAACCCCCGATCCCACCCTGCCCGGCATCCGGATCACGGCCACGGTCAAGACAACCGGCCAGACGGGTGTGGAGATGGAGGCACTGACCGCCGTCAGCACCGCGGCCCTAACCGTTTACGACATGCTCAAAGCGGTGGATCGCGCCATGGAACTGGGCGGCATCCGCGTCACGCTGAAAGACGGTGGCAAATCCGGGCGGTACGAGGCCGCGCCTTGAGCCTGATCCCCGTCGATGCGGCCTTGGGCCATATCTTTGAACTCTTGCGACCAGTGGAAACCGAAGTGGTGCCGCTGGCGGCAGCGGCGGGCCGGATCCTCGCCGAACCCGTTGTTGCGCGCCGCGATCAGCCGCCATTCCCAAGCTCCGCCATGGACGGCTATGCCGTACGCAACGAAGATGTGCGCCCGGGTGCACAACTGCGGGTGATCGGACGCTCCGTCGCGGGCAAACGGCATCAGGGCACTGTTGGACCAGGAGAAGCCGTGCGCATCTTCACCGGTGGGGCTGTGCCAGAAGGTGCAGACCGCGTGATCATTCAGGAAGATGTGACGGCCCAAGGCGACACCATCACCTTGCATAGCGACCTGGACGCTGGGTTTCACATTCGACCCAAAGGCACCGATTTCGAAGCGGGCCTGACGCTCCCTGCGGGCCAACGGATTGGACCGGAGCTGCTGGCCCTATGTGCCTCAATGAACGCACCAACGGTTACGGTGCGGCGGAAACCCGATGTGGCGCTTATGGCAACGGGCGACGAACTGGTCATGCCCGGCGAGGAACCGGGGCCGGACCAGATCATATCTTCCAACAACTTCGCCTTGAAACCCATTCTGGAAGCCGAAGGCGCGCAGGTTCGGATCTTGCCCATCGCCCGCGATAATCAGGCCAGCCTGAGGGCCGGTTTCGCGCGTGCTGCCGGAGCAGATCTGGTTATCACGACAGGTGGCGCGTCGGTTGGCGACCATGACCTGGTGGGCGAAGTCGCAGCGGAATTGGGTATGGAACGGGCCTTCTACAAGGTGGCAATGCGGCCCGGTAAACCGCTGATGGCGGGGCGTTTGCTGGGCGCGGCCATGGTCGGGCTTCCAGGCAACCCTGTCTCGGCCATTGTCTGCGGCCATGTCTTCCTACGGCCTGCCATCCGCGCGATGCTGGGTCAGGCTGCGGCGCCATTGGCACGGGAAACCGCAAAGCTGCAAGCGCCGCTGGCCGCCAACGGACCCCGCGAACATTACATGCGGGCAGTGCGCACCGGCCAGCAGGTGCGCGCCCAGGAACGCCAGGACAGTTCGCTTCTCCATACGCTCGCCCAATCGAACGCTTTGCTCGTCCGCCCGCCCCACGACCCGGAACGTGTCAAAGGTGACACAGTTGAGGTGATCCCACTCGTTCCCTAAGAGTTCCTTGACACAAAACGTGAACACTGGCAGAACAAGGGTGAACGTTACCGCGTGGAGGAACCTAATGCTGACGAAGAAACAGCTGGATTTGCTCGATTTTATCAATAAGCGTCTCAAGAAGGACGGTGTTCCACCTTCGTTCGACGAAATGAAAGAGGCGTTGGATCTGCGGTCAAAATCCGGCGTCCACCGCCTGATCACAGCCCTGGAAGAACGTGGCTTCATTCGACGCCTGGCGCACAAGGCCCGCGCGATTGAGATCGTGAAACTGCCCGAAACGCTGGGATCGGCCCCCGCTGGCTTCACGCCGCGCGTGATCGAAGGCGACCGGAAAGACCCGACGCCGCCCCGGGGCCTGCCCATTTCCACCGACGCCGTAGAGCTAGACGTTATGGGCCGGATCGCAGCTGGTGTTCCGATCGCTGCGATTTCGGAAGTGTCGCACAAGGTGGCTGTGCCGGGCCAGATGGTGGGCCGTGGCAAGCACTATGCGCTGGAGGTCAAAGGCGACTCCATGATCAATGCCGGGATCAATGACGGCGACGTTGTGGTGATCCGCGAACAGGACGTCGCAGATAATGGCGATATCGTCGTGGCCTTGGTCGAAGGGCACGAGGCGACGCTGAAGAAATTCGGCCGCCGGGGCAATATGATCGCGCTGGAGGCCGCCAACCCCGCCTACGAAACCCGCCTACTGCCCGCCGATCAGGTCCAGGTCCAAGGCAGGCTCGTCGGCTTGATCCGCAGCTATTAGAAGATTACCCCTCATTGCTTTGTACCCGATCTATGAATACTGGCACGTTGGCACCAATTGCTAACGAAAGCATTGCCTTTGATTAGATCAGAGAGCCGTTGACTGACAAAGGCAACATTTCGATGCTGCCATATTCACCGAAAGCTTTGTTGAGATGAGCTTAACTCAGCATTAGAAATCGTTCCAAGCTACGGTTGGATTGTTTGGTCGATGGAATGATTGCGCACAAGTCGGCAGACTGGTCAGGCCACCCATTAAATTATTATTAGAAAATGAAATTTTAGAACATGGCATTAAGAGTTCCCACCCTACGCACCGATAGACTAAAGTTAGAGCCAATCTCTACATTACATTCAGACGGGATGTTTGCTTTATGGTCAGACGCTTCAGTGTGTGAATATTCTGGTACAATCAACGATTATGACGGCAACGTCATTAATATGCCAGCACGAAACAAGGCTGAAAGTGATTGTATTATCGATTTTTGGCTCAGAGCTTTTGATGACGGATGGGGCTTTAGATGGGCGATCATCGTGTTAGAAGACAACTCCTTTGCGGGAACTATTGGGTTTAATTCATTAGACAGCTCTTACGAGATTGCGTTTCATCTCTTGCCCCTATTTTGGGGGCGTGGAATAATGACCGAGGCCGCTAAAAAGGCAATTCAATGGTCAATCGACGATGGAGCATTGGAGATTGAGGCCTTTATTGAAAAAGAAAATAGCCGCTCGTCAGCTTTGGCGCGACGCCTGGAAATGGTGGCCACCCATGAATATTCTGAGGGGGCTCAACGCTACTTCAAAAAATTAGACCTAGCGCATAGGTAAAAAACATCGGCATATTTGTACCTCCGGGCTGCAATCCAAAGTCTTGGCAGATCTCGCAAGCCTTGGCAAAATTGGCTATTGCTTTAAAACCTTTTTCCTCGCGTTCGGATGAGCGGCATTGTTCGTCTCATCGACCCAGTTTTTGCCAGCCCGGACGACCGATGGGCGTTGAACCGCTAGTTAGGGCGAGCGCCGGTCCAAAGGCGGTGTCCGGCTAGGTCGCGAGCAGAAATGATGCGCGCTCTGCCATCCGGGCCGGGCCATAGGGCGAGACTTCCGGTTTCCCGTAAGGTTTCTGGTGTGATCAGAAGGCAGGTGCCGGGCGGCGGGGTCTCGGGCGCCCGCGTGACAATGACGATGTTAGCGGTGCACGCTTCGGACGCTCGGGCGGCCACGCCACGGCCAGAGAGATGGCGGATCTGGCTGTCGCCGAGGGCGAAGTGAATGTCTCCTTTTGAACCACCGAAAGCGTCGCGTGCGGCTGCCATCGCTTGGTCCGCCGGGTCACCGTCATTTTCCAGCCAGATCTCGGCGGCGAACCCGTCGCCTCGGGCCTTGTTCAAGGCGCGCCCCTCTGGCGTCATGATCCCGATCAGTCCGCCGGTTTCAGAAATCAGAACCGGCGGGCGTTCGGACCCCCACCAGAGAGCCAAGGCGACCATCATTGGCAGCACGCCTGCAAAACGCAACCGGCCTTGCCAAAGGATGACAAACAGCGCGCCGAAGGACAGAAGCGGCAGGACCCAGGGCATTGGCGCGGCCACTTTGGTGACCGAGCCGTCCAGACCCGCCACCCATTGCGCCACTTCCAGGATCCAGATCAGGCCCCACCGCATCGGTTCCAACGCCAGTTGTTCCAGCCCCAGCGGTGCCAGGACGGCGGCGGCGACGGCGGAAGGCATCACGACCGACCCCATGATCGGAACGGACAGAAAGTTCGCAATCAGCCCGTAATCCGCAATCTGGTTGAAATGCGCCGCGCCAAAGGGGGCCGTGGCCGCGCCCGCCACGGCAGATGACATCAGCAAGGCTGCGGCGCCTTGGGCAAGTTTGGGCAATCGAATAACCTGGTTTGGAAAGTCTCGGAGGCTGCCAAATACCGCGATCAAGGCAATAGTGGCCGCAAAGGACATCTGGAAGCCAGGCGAAAACAGGCTTTCCGGGCGAAGGAACAGCACAAGGATCGCCGCAATCGCGACTGACCGGAGGCTAATCGCCCTGCGGTCCAGTAATACAGCCGTCAGCATGACGCAGACCATGATGAATGCCCGCTGGGTCGATACCGTCCCGCCGGAAAGCGCCAGATAGGCCAGACCACACAGGATCGCTGTGGCTGCCGCGATTTTCTTCACCGGCAGGCGCAGGGCGATC
>JBCBGY010000220.1:0-6834 GCA_038526275.1 Pseudomonadota bacterium
CCTCAATTGCGATTTCCATCATCATGGCTGACTTGATGCTGTGGTATTGGGGCGGGATCACCTATCAGGTACAATTGCCGGAGATGCTGCAGGGCGGGCAGCGCTTGCCGCTGCTCGGCGTCGGTTATGCCAATATACGGCTGGCATTGATCCTTTTCGCACTGATGACTGGATTGGCGCTGTGGTTGTTCATCCAAAAGACCCGCATTGGTGCTGTTATCCGGGCTGGTGTCGACGATCAGGACATGCTGCGCGCCTTAGGCTTTCCGATTGGCCGCATTTTCGTTCTGGTCTTTGCGCTGGGGGGCATGCTGGCCGGGATGGCCGGTGTGATTGCAGCCAGCGCGTTGTCGATTGCACCGGGAACCGACCTGCAGTTCCTGCTTTCATCCTTGGTTGTCGTCATCGTGGGCGGCATGGGGTCGGTCGGTGGCGCAGCCCTGGGTGCTTTGCTGGTGGGATTGGCTGAACAATATGGCCTGGCCTATGCGCCAACCTACGGCGTCGTTTTCACCTTTGCGATTATGGTGTTGGTGCTTGCTGTTCGACCGCAGGGGTTGTTGGGGCGGTTTGAACAATGAAGGCGATTTGGTTTTTCCCCATCCTAGCAGTTATGCCGCTGGTCCTGAACGACTTTTGGTTGGCACAGATTGCAACGCGAGCGCTGATCCTCGGCATTACCGCGCTGAGCCTGAGCTTCCTCGCGACCTATCTGGGCGTCGTCTCTTTCGCGCAAGCTGCCCTTGCCGGTGTTG
The DNA here is from genome assembly GCA_038526275.1 of Pseudomonadota bacterium. Classification (GTDB taxonomy): domain Bacteria; phylum Pseudomonadota; class Alphaproteobacteria; order Rhodobacterales; family Rhodobacteraceae; genus 188UL27-1. The sequence continues at coordinate 756 of JBCBGY010000220.1, forward strand.
CAGGGTATACGATCGCTTATTTCGGGCCAAATTCGATCGAGATCGGGATTGAGTTGCCGTTCTGGATCAGCATCCCGATGGCTCTGATTTTTTCCGTGTGCGCGGGCGCCTTGATCGGTCTCTTTGCGCGTCGGTCACGTGGCATCTATGCGATCATGATCACGTTGGCGATTGGCGTCGCTTTCTTCTACTTCACCCGCCAGAACTACACATATTTCAACGGCTGGACTGGGTTCTCCGGCGTTCGCGCACCGATCATAGCAGGCGTCAGCATGCGCGATCCGGCACCGCTGTTCCTGTTGTCGCTGTCCTCGGCCGCGTTGATGCTGGTGTTGGTGCACTTGTTCGTTCGCTCGCCGATGGGTCTGGCAATTCAGGCGGTGCGCGATGCGCCAAGCCGCGTGGTGGCCTTGGGTATTTCGGTCACGACACCGATTGTTGTCGCCTTTGCCTTCTCGGGACTTGTGGCTGGCACGGGCGGCATTCTGAATGTCTGGCAACAAGAACGCATCTCATCCTTTTCCGTGGGTCTGGGCCCCATCCTCGATATCTTGATCATCGCCGTGATCGGCGGATTGCGCCATCCCGGCGGCGCCTTCATCGGAGCAATTGTCTATGTACTCCTGGACACCTTCGCCGCTGATCTGATCGATCGTGAACGGTTCAACACACTGATTGGTGCAGTTCTGCTGGCCATCGTGATCGTGGCGCCGAACGGCCTGCTGCAGTTGGCATTGGACGGCGCAGCCAAGCTGCGAGGTCTCAAGCGACACGCGCTTCGAAAATCCAAGCAACCTTTGTGGGAGGAACACAATGAAACACCCTAAACTCGCTGTCTCGACGATAGCACTTTGTGCCGTTGCGGGAACGGCGTCAGCAGAAGACATCAAGGTCGGATTGATCTCGATCCTGGAAGGCACCTTTGCCGTTTCAGGGACAGACGCGATCCGTGGTGCCGAGCTGGCCATCAAGGAAGCGGGTGGATCCGTCGATGGATCAAACATCATACTTACCACCATGTCATCGGACGGCAGCCCAGATGCAGCGGTGAACGCAGCACGCAAACTGATCGAACAGGACGGAGTCGACATTGTACTTGGCCCGCTTGGTGGCTCAGAAGGCCTGGCCTTGCGCGATTTGTCGAAGTCCTACCCAAGCGTAACCTTTATCAACGGATCATCCGCGGCACAGGACACAACACTACGCGAACCGTCCGAAAACTTCTTCCGCTTTGGTGGCGATGGTGCTCAGTGGATGGTCGGAGTTGGCGAATACGCATTCAACGACATGGGCTACAAATCGGTCGCTGTTGTGGCCGAGGACTACTCGTTCCCATACACGCAGGTTCTGGGCTTCATGTCTGAATTCTGTAAGGCAGGTGGCACGGTGCCCGAGAAATTCTGGACGCCAATTGGCAATTCGGACTACTCGTCGGTCGTTTACTCCATCCCGCAGGACGTTGACGCGATCTTTGTCGCACTTGGCGGCTCGGACGCTGTGAACTTCTTGACGCAATATGATCAGGCCGGTGGCGACAAGCCGATCATCGGTGGGTCGGTCACAATCGACCAATCCATTCTGGAATCGGAAGGCCCGTTCAAGAAACTATTGATCGGTGCACCTGCCGGCACACCAACAGTTGGCGACTATGACGGTGAAGAATGGATTGCCTTCGTGGATGGCTACACCAGCAACTTCCCCGACGGTTTCTCGACGCCGACAATCTTTGCGCATCATTACTACATGGGTGCCACGGCCTTGTTGCTGGCATTGGACGAAGTTGACGCCGACCTCTCAGATGACCAGGCAGCGTTCCGTGCTGCCCTGTCCAGCCTTGAGTTTACTGTTCCATCGGGCGGCACCATGCGGTTGGACGAAAACCGCAACGGTATCGTGGATAACTTCGTAACCGAAGTGTACGAGCGCGAAGACGGAACCCTGGGCAACCGCGTGATCAAAGTTGTGCGCAACGTTCAGCAAACCCTCGGTCAGGATAGCGCTTCTTTCCTTGCCGCGGGCCCTGTCAGCCGGGACAATCCTTCTTGCCCGTAAGCGCAGATGATAACACCACCAATGCCCTGGAGATCCGGGGCATTGGAAAACGCTTCGGCGGGTTTTGGGCAGTTCAAGGTATCAACCTGACAATCCGGCCCGGCGAACGCCGTGCTATTCTTGGTCCGAACGGCGCAGGGAAGACCAGCCTTTTCAATGTGTTGACAGGCGACACCAGCGCCACGACCGGTACAATCACCATGTTCGGAACCGACATCACCCGTGTTCCGATCACCAAACGAATTCAAGCTGGCCTACGCCGCACTTACCAGCACGCAAATCTGTTCAACGGTTTGACCGTGCGCGATACGCTGTTTTTGGCGGTCGCCGGGGTGCGCGGAGGGTGGCGCCAAATCATGCCGCTCACGGCGGGCGACCCTCGCGTGATCGAAGCCGAAAGGCTTGCCGAGATCGCAGGGGTCGCCGACTTCCTGAGCAAAGAGGTATCGACCCTCAGCCATGGCCAACGCCGCCAACTTGAGATCGCGATTGCCCTTGTCGAAAATCCCAAGGTCTTGTTGCTAGACGAGCCCGCAGCGGGCTTGTCCCCTGCAGAGCGACCAAAGCTCAGCGCGCTTTTGATGTCGTTGCCAAAGAACGTCACAGTCGTGCTCATTGAACATGACATGGAGATCGCTCTGAAGACCTCTGAAAGCGTGTCGGTTCTTTTCAATGGAGATTTGCTGGCAGAAGGATCACCCGACGACATCATGCAGAACAAGGATGTTCACCGGGTCTATGTAGGAGGCGCACATGGCGACTGAGGCGCTGCTGCAAGTCGAAGCTGTCAATTTGCACTATGGGTCAAGTCACGTTTTGCACGGGCTGTCCCTGCATGTCGATGACCGCCCGCTGGGGATTTTGGGGCGAAACGGTATGGGTAAGACCAGCCTTTGTCAGGCCGTTATGGGGCTGAATAGATGCACGACCGGCACCATTCGTTTTGCAGGGGAGGATATCACCCAACTGCCGTCGGAAAAGCGCGCTCAACTGGGCCTTGGATATGTCCCTCAGGGACGCCGCGTTTTCAGGTCGCTCAGTGTTGACGAGCATCTTCGGATCGTGTCGCGCAAAGGTGGGTCTTGGAGCATGGAGCGGGTGTACGAAACCTTTCCGCGCCTCAAGGAACGTCGGAACAATCTTGGCGATAGATTGTCAGGCGGCGAACAGCAGATGCTGGCTATTGGCCGGGCGCTGCTTCTAAATCCAAAATTGTTGATTTTGGACGAGCCCACAGAGGGTTTGGCCCCGGCGATTGTGTCCGATGTGATTGATCTCATTCGTAAAGTTGCCCGGGAGGGCATCGCGGTGATGCTGGTCGAACAGAACATGCACGCGGCGCTGGCCGCCGTGGAAGATGTTGCCATCATGGTTGGTGGCGAGGTGGTGGACACCTGCACCGCGAAGGCACTGGAAAATGACCCGGACTTGCAGAAGCGGCATCTGGGTCTGGAACCCGGTCAGACGGGGTAACAGGAAATTCGATGAACAAAAGAGCATACATCGTCGGGACTGCTGACACCAAAGAACAGGAACTGGTCTATGTGCGCGATCTGATCGCGGCCACTGGGTTGGAGGCGGTTTTGGTAAATGTGGGCACCAGGAATGACGAAACGGCTGCCGATGTCACCGCCGCAAGCGTTGCGGCATGTCACCCCGAGGGACCGGCCTCGGTCTTTGTGAATGACCGCGGTCAAGCGGTGGTCGAGATGTCGCGCGCCTTGTCTGCCTTCGTTCAGGGGCGAGATGACATTGGCGGGATCATTGGTTTGGGCGGCTCGGGCGGCTCGGGCATCATTGGGCCTGCGATGCAGACCTTGCCGATTGGCCTCCCAAAGATTTTGGTCTCCACACTCGCTTCGGGTGACGTGTCTGCCTATGTCGGCGCGAGCGACGTGAACATGTTCCACCCGGTCACCGATGTCTCGGGATTGAACCGTGTATCGCGCAAGCTTTTGGGCAACGCCGCGCACGCGCTGGCGGGCATGATGCTGAACTCACCACCTGCGGTGCCCGAGGATCGCCCGGCGGTCGTTCTTTCAATGTTTGGTGTGACCACGCTGGCGGTGCAAAGGATCACCAAGGAACTGGACAAATCGTTCGATTGCCTTGTGTTCCACGCGACGGGCAATGGCGGTCGGTCTATGGAGCAATTGATCGATCAGGGCGATGTGTCCGGCGTTCTGGACATCACTACGACCGAGATTTGCGACTTGATCGTCGGCGGATTTCTCAGCGCCGGCGAAGAACGTCTTGATAGTATCGCGCGTATGAAACTGCCCTATGTCGGGTCCTGCGGCGCCTTGGATATGGCGAACTTTTGGGGGCCGGAGAGCGTTCCTGCCGCATTCAATGGCCGCAACTTCTATCACCACAATGCCCAAGTCACATTGATGCGGTCCACGCCCGGAGAGTCGGCTCAGATCGGCGAATGGATCGGCAGAAAGCTGAACGCTTGCGAGGGACCGGTGCGGTTTCTACTGCCACTTCGAGGCGTTTCCGCATTGGATGTCGAAGGTGGGCCATTCCACGATCCGGCTGCCTCCGACGCTTTGTTCCAGTCTCTGCGCGACACGGTGGTACAGACGTCCAATAGGCAATTGGTCGAGTTGGACTTGCATATCAACGACCCTGCTTTCGCGGATGCCGCGATCGAACATTTTCACGCAATTTGCAACCAGAAGGAATCCTGAATTGGCTGTCACAGGACGTGAGAAAATATTGTCTCGGTTGCGCGCCAAAGTGGCCGCCAACCAAGTGATTATCGGCGGAGGCGCGGGCACCGGCTTGTCCGCCAAATGTGAAGAGGCAGGGGGCATCGATCTGATCGTCATCTACAATTCCGGGCGGTATCGCATGGCGGGGCGCGGCTCACTGGCAGGCTATTTGTCTTACGGAAATGCCAATGAAATTGTCATGGATATGGGGCGGGAGGTCTTGCCGATTGTCAAACAGGTACCCGTTCTGGCGGGCGTCAATGCAACCGACCCGTTTTGCCTGATGGACTCGTTCCTGGATGAACTGGCAGGTATGGGTTTTGCTGGCATCCAGAACTTTCCAACCGTGGGAATAATCGATGGACGCTTTCGCGCCGAACTGGAAATCACCGGCATGGGGTACGAACTAGAGGTAGACGCCATCGCCAAGGCGCATGAGCGAAATTTGCTGACCACCCCTTACATCTTCAGCGCAGATAACGCCGCCGCCATGGCTAAAGCGGGTGCGGATGTCATTGTGGCGCATTTTGGCCTGACGACGGGGGGCAGCATTGGTGCCCAAGAAAGTGCCCCGGACATTGAAAAATGCGCCCGGCTCTTCAACGAATGGGCCGCAGCTGCGCGCGTTCATCGCGACGATCTGATCTTCATTTGTCACGGTGGTCCCTTGGCCGAACCCAAGGACGCTCAGGCTTTCCTTGATCTTTGCCCGGATTGCCATGGCTTTTATGGAGCCTCCTCAATGGAGCGTTTGCCAACAGAGCGCGCCATATCCGCCCAAACCGCCGAATTCGGAAGAATGCGCCTCGGAGCGTAGTACAAAGCCGGAGTTTACTGATGATCAAAGCTTATTCTTCCACAATCATTCGCGTGCCAGCCGATCAAGTATGGGAACGCGTACGTGATTTTAACGGCTTGCCGAGCTGGCATCCGGCTGCCACCGACAGCAGGATCGAAGACGGCCATGGCAAAGGCGAGGTCGGCTGCGTGCGCAACTTCGCTTTGACCGATGGATCGGGCCGCGTTCGCGAGACGCTCTTGTCGATCTCCAACCCCGAGCGCACATTGACATACGACATGCTACCGGGCGGACCTTTGCCGTTCGTAAACTATGTCGCCAAGATGAAGTTCTCTATCATTACAGACCGGGATGAAACTTTCGCAGAATGGTGGGCCGAGTTTGAAGCCGGTGATGGTCAAACGGATCATTGGCAAAAATTCGTTTCCAAGGATGTGTTTCTTGGCGGATTTGCCGCGTTAGAGGAAAGTTTCAATCGATCAGTCAAAATACTGTAGTTCATCGCTGGTCT
>JBCBGY010000221.1:0-6802 GCA_038526275.1 Pseudomonadota bacterium
TGGCGCTTTCCAGATCAGCCAGGTCAGACTCGAGCCCTGCGATTTGCTCATCTCTAAGCGAGACCTCCGCCTCTCGGTCCGCTTGCGATGCTGTAGTTTCTGCGAGGTCGGTCTCTAGCTGTGAAATCCGTTCGGCCAGAGCTTCAGACCTATCCGCAGGCGCAACCAGCGTCTGCCACCCATCCCGCGATCCGAAAGCCGCATCAATTGGCTCTAGACCGTCACTGGCCATACCGGACAGGACGTAACCATTTTCATCCAGAAAAACTGTGCCCGTCGACAAGGCAGGCATCTGACCAAGGACAAAGGCCGCTTCGTCATGCCAGGCGCCCTTTACACCGCCGATCTGTGTTTGATCCTCGATTTCGGCGCCAGCCGCAGCGGCAAGAAGCGCAGCCTTGGTCTCTTCATCGGGCACCAGCCCGCGCAAAATGATCCCATCTTCAGATTTGATGATCGAAAGGCCGGGCTGGCTTGTCAGTGTCAGTCCGTCGATGGGCCCAAGCACACCTTCCGTACTGGCAGCCGCCTTCAGCAACTCTATTTCTGCGGTATCCGAGTAAACCAAACCCGCCAGTGTCACGTGCCGCCCGTCTACGGCGACATCAATGCCTTCTGCGCCCTGCACCGAAAGCGCCTCGGCCACACGTGTCTGGATATCCGTCTCAATTGCCTCGGATTTGAACCAAAGCGCCGAGTAGAATGTCAAAACGGTCAGGACCACGACCCCACCGATCAGTAATTTGCGCATACCGCCCCCAAACCTTTCGTCTTTCCGTATCTTGAACCGTGAAAAAAGGCGCACAAATTCTTGAGCCAAGCCTCAATCATGCTGAGATTGTGGGAACTCAGAACCACTTTTCACGTTTCGGACCAAAGTCGTACCTAAAGATCACCCCAAACGGGTAATTTCGCCAGACTCCTGCACACCAAATTTGGCAATTGTCGGGGCAGATTTAGGCAACATTCCAGATCAACTGTGATCCAAACGGAAACGCTGAACGTTTTCGTCAGCCTGTTTCCGCGAATCTGGCAGACATTCAGATGAAAGAGGCCAGGCACTGGGCCAGTTCCGCACGCGAAACGGGTTTCGTCAAAACGGGTATGTTGCTCAGATGCGCCGGCATCGAAACCTGATCGCCATAGCCCGTAATGTAAATGACCGGCACGCCCCGTTTGACCAAGGCACTGGCCACGGCTTCGCTGGTTTCACCGCGGCCGAGATTGACGTCAAGCAGCGCCAAAACCGGCGTTTCGTCTTCCAAAAATTCCAGCGCGTCGGCAACGCGGCCCAAAATCTCGGTGGTTTCCAGGCCTAGCTCTCGCAATTCCGACTGCAGATCGGTGGCGATCATGAAGTTATCTTCCAAAATCATGATCAAACCCTGCCGCAAACGGCTTGAGATTGGCGCATCAACAGGTTCGGTGACTTCGGCGGCTTTTCCACGTTTAAAGTTCGAAAGATCCAGCATTTCCAGCGGCAAAATCAGTTTGGCCTCAACGCCATCCCGCAGGAAAGAAATCTCGGACTTGCCATTCATCTCATAGGGAACGGCCTGTTCAATCAGGACGGTGCCAAAACCCTTGGACTCCGGCTCAGCCACCGGTGGCCCGCCTTTTTCCACCCACAAAAGCTGCACATGATCGCTGGCTTGCTTGGTTTCGATCTCAACCCAGCCTTTGGGTTCAGACAGCGCACCATACTTGACAGCGTTGGTCATCAGTTCGTGCACGACAAGCGCGAAGATCGGGGCGTTTTCAGCCCGGATACTGAAATCTGGCCCCACCCGGCGCACCCGTTGCCCATCATCCCCGTTATTGTAGGGATTGCTTTCCAGGCGAATGATCTCGGCCACCGAAACGGATGCGTGAATAGCGCCTGAACCTATGTCATGGGCGGCCGCCAACGCGTGGACCCGCGCCTCCAACGCCTGGGAGTAGCTCGCAAGCGAACTGTTGTGACGCCGGGCCTGGTGCGAGACCGACTTGACCAGGCTCAGGATATTGCGCACCCGGTGGTTCAGTTCGCCGATCATCAGCTTTTGCTGTCGGGTAACGTCATTCATATAGGCCTGACGCTCCGCAGCGCCGAGCAATGGCCATAGCTGCGACGGGAGACGCCTGTCATCCGGGCTCCAGGCTTTGGACCGGCCTTCGACCTTTTCCAGGTAGGCCGAGAAACTGTCGCGAGGAAGCAGTCGCTTGTTGCCGTCGACCGTTTCGATTGTCTTTTCCGGATTACCCGCCCAATGCACCTGTTGCTGAATCTCGGCGCGGAACAAAAGCAGCGCTCGTGAACCAGAATGAACCGACACCAAAGCGCCCGCCGCCTCTTCAGACGGCGAATAATCGCCCGGAAACCGCGTTTGCAAATTGTCGGTCATCAGCAGCTTGTCCTCACTGTCTGTTGCAGCTTTGACCAAACTTTCGATGACGGCCTGCCCGGGCCTAACGCCATACCCATAGGATTGCGAACCGCTCACGATACAAATGCCGGACAGATCCAGGAACTTGCAAATGAGCGGTCCGGCATCGTTCAAGACCTCGGATATGTCAGTGCTTTTTTCCAGGGCCAGTTGAACATTGGATTGCAACTGATCCAACCCCATGGACAGATCGATCAGGCCCTTCTGCAGCAGCATATTCAGCTTCAGGCAAAAGACGGGCAGGAACCCACTGATCAGGATCTGGCGGATCTGCCCCGGCACGACCTTGGGCTTGCCATGGTGAAAGGAGATGATGCCCCAAAGCTGCCCGTCCAAAACCACCGACAGCGTCATGGTCGCGCCAGATCCCATATTGCGCAGATATTGCAAGTGAACCGGGGAAACGCCGCGCAATTGGGCCAACGCGATGTCCAACGGCGGCAGGTCGGCATTGGCCGCCAGAATCGGCACAGGTTGCTGGTCGACGTCGCAAATCATGCGCATCGGGATGCGGGCCATAATCGCACGGGCTTGCGCCGGAATATCCCAGCTTGGGAAGCGCATGCCATTGTAGGACTCGAGCCCAGGCTTGCGGGCCTCTTCTAGCACTTCGCCATTGGCCTCGGCGTCGAACCTGTAGATCATGACGCGATCAAAGCCGGTAATGTGGCGCAGCAGCCGGGCGCTGAGATCGAACAGGCCAGCTTGATCAGTGCAGGCCTGTATCTGGTTCACCAGAAAGGTCTGTTGTTGCAGCATATCCGTCGTCAACGCCGGAATTTCGGCGGCTGCTTCGATCTCTAGGCTGACATAGTCGCCGCTCTGCACCGAATGGATGGCATAGTCTTTGCCCTGCCTGCTCCAGACCCCGATGAAGTCACGCTTTGAGTCAAAGTCGCTGTTATTCGAAAAATTGGTGAGGCTATGCCAGATCTCGTTCCCCAGAAGATCGCGGAGATGTAGACCGAAAATCGCCGCGGGGCCGCCCTCAAAAATCTCGAAGCAGTTTTCGGTGGCATAGTTGATGATACCGGTCTGAGCGTGACAGGCGATCAGATATCCAATGGGCTGGATGGTACCGGGAATGTGGACGGGCTCATTGGCGCAATCGGCCATGGCTTCTTCAATGTCGGTCTGTTTGAGATGTTCGTTCATTGGGCTAGCACCTTCTGAGCGGGTTCGGCGATAAGACCGAACGTGTCCTGAGCGCCTTGCAACGCCGTGATATTGTCTAGTCGTGTATCGTTCAGACGCGCAAAGAACCGGGCCAGTTGCCCCGAGTTGGCATAGCTTTGCAGGGCCAGCACATAGGCATTGGGCCAATCCTGTTGGATCCGACCTTTCTGCAGCATTTCCTTTGCGCCAAGGGCGGACCCGTTCAGCACATAGCCCACACCCCAAGCATAGCTTGGATCAAGGACTGGTATGCTGATGTCTTTCTTGGGCATGTTTAGATCTGAACAGAGCGCCCTGACGCGCCTATCTTCGGCTTCAATGTCGGGCAGATCGCCCCGAGCATGCGCAGCAGGCACGCCCATGGCTTGATGCACCGAAAGGAGCATGGTCAGGTAACACTGGTAGCGTTGCGCCGACATCCTGCCCCCGTTGGGCATCCATTGGGCTTCCGCACGTTGGTGAGCATCGGATGTCGCCTGACGCAGCATATCGCGCAGTTTGGTCTCGCTTTTCATTGCCACCGGGCCTGGTTTTGCATTGAGGCGCGCACGGGACGGGAAAGCTGTAAACGCGCATTTACATTAAACTGTAAGTCTCATAGGAAGTGCAACCAATATGGCGAGAAAGGAAAAGGTTTTTCTACCATGGCGCGCATCCTGTTAATGGAGGATGATATCGAGACGGCATTCCAGATATCTGGGGTACTGGAACGCAACGGCCATGATACCGTCTGGCGCCGCAACGGCACCGAAGCATTGGACTTTCTAACCGAAGAGACCTGCGATCTGTTGATCACCGATATTTATGTGCAGCAAGACGGCCATATCGCGAGTGATGGCGGACACAAACTTATCGGCCTTTATCGCACCCGCCACAAGCCACCGCGGGGGCAGGAGGCCATGCCGATCCTGGCAATCTCTGGGGCAGTCAACTATATTGGCAACCCGAATGCGCTTAACCTAGCCAAATCGCTTGGCGCAAATGCCGTCCTGCCAAAGCCGATTAGGGAGAAAGAACTGGTGGACATGGTGGAGGCCTTGCTGGACGGCAAGACCCCCATATCCGTTTCAGCGAAAAATTAACTGCGGATCGGAGTTGATCAGCTTGCTTCTTTCATGACCCCAGCCAGGGTCGTGTAAGCTGCAGTCCAGGCTTCCTTAACCTCTGGCGTAAAGCCGTCGCCCAAGCCCTTTTCCAGGGTACGCAACAGGGAAGCACCGACTTTGTCGTAGTCTTCCGGCTTTACACCGTAATTGACGTGACGCACGGCCATGTCTTGGGCGACAGGCACAATCTTATCCAGGTCACGCAGACCGTTGACGACGGTGCCCAAGGTGGCCATCAGCTTGCTGCCCTGGTCGGCCATGTCGGTGTTGGCGAAGTAGCCTTTGACCTCTGGCGCGGTTTCGAACAGGTCGTTGTAAAAGATCTCTGCTGCGGCGTCCTTGATCGGGACAACCTTGGCAAAGCTTTCCTGTACCAGAGCGATTTGTTCTTCTTTCATTTCGTCTCGTTCCTATTGATGTTTGTTTCGGCGTAGGTTTCGGCAAGCTCCGCCCCGCCACTGGCCCAGACCATGAAGGCCACAGCCGCTTTGATGTCGTCGTCGCTCAAGTCGTCATTCCCGCCGCGCGCCGGCATCTGAGTATATTTCGGTCCGATGAACCCTTCCGTTGCATGTGTGACCAGACGGTCGATCCCTTGCGCGATCCGCGGCTGCCAATCGTCCGTGGACGTGATCTTGGGCGCCCCTGTCAGCTTGTTGCCGCCATGGCAGTTTTCGCAGGTGCTGCCCCAGATCGCGCGACCGTCCGCAAGTGCGGGCACATCCGGCACGGGCAAAAGGTCCACCGTGACAAAGCCTTCAAGTCCCTCAGGTGAGGCAATGTCCGGCTCCGCGCTGGCAGGAAACCCCGCCAGCACGGCCACAAGCAAAATGGAAGAACGCATTAGCCGTCCATGGGAATGCGGATCACCACACCGCCCATGACATCGCCTGCGGCAAAGTCATCCCTTGGCGTGTCCTTATGGTCGTTGTGGCAGGCATAGCAGGCCTCGGCCACAGCGATGTCAGGGTAGACGGCCGTGAAGTAGGTCGTGCCGCCAAGCTCTTCTTCGCCGTAGAAGTTCTCGCCCGGATTATCGACGATATATTGCAGACCCTCGCGTTCCATGTCGGTCGTTGGGGCGTTCTGCTTGTTGATGGGCCAGAGAGAGAGAAGCGAATAGGAAAACTCATCGGTTTCCTCTGCGACCATCTCTGCGCCGAACCGGAACATCTGAGCCGGCAGCACCAGCGCCTTTTCGTCCATGAAGTGCTCAGAGGCTTTGATGACCCCTTCATCCACGGCCAAACGGTTCACAATCATGCGAGTATAGACCGTGCGGTCCGAGCTCATGACGAGATGCAGCAGATCCGATACGGTTTCATAGTCCATCCCTTCGGCGTTGGCGGCCGGGACGGCACCCATCGCCAGTGCACCGCCTAGAAAAGCGGCTTTGATTTTTCCAAATTTTGCACCCATGTTAACTACTCCTGTTGCCTTCTGGGTTGCAGGATGCGTGGCCGGCCGGTCTCATTGGTTGGCGCCTTGGTCCGGCTGGTCCACGCGGCGTACCGCCCAATCGATGCTGTCGATGTGGCGATCTGGTGCGCCCGCGAAGTTGTTCGCCACCAGGTTCGGGTCTGCCAAAGCATCGATCGCGAATTCGAGGCTGTGGCATTCCATACAAACGGGGCGGATCATCTTCTCATTCGGGCGAAGCGTGTCGTTCTGGTTATGGTTTGATACGGCCAAGTCCCGTTGTTCGGACTTGGGCATGTGGCAGGTGGCGCAGGTCACACCGGATCCGGCGGGCAAGCGACCCGCCTTTTCCGACATCCACAGCCCGTGATGGGGGCTGCCTTCATAGGCTTGGCTATGGTCGTCCTGGTGGCAGCTCAGGCACGCGTCGACCGCGGCGTAGGTGACATCCTGTTCGTGAGGCGCATGGCAGGTGTTGCAGGTCAGTTCCTGGCCATGGGCCTCGGGCAGCAGGTCCACGCGCGCCTCAGTGGTGCTCATGCGCGGGGCAGGGGTCGGATCTTCAAGGTAGGTCTCAACCGCCGAAATCATCCGTTCCGAGGGTTCATCCAGGCCCAGACGTTTGAGCATGGTCTTGGCCCGGCGCGGCTTGGCGATCTCCGGATGGCGTCGCAT
>JBCBGY010000222.1:0-6764 GCA_038526275.1 Pseudomonadota bacterium
AAGATCCGCGCGCAGATCCAGGACCTTGTGCTCAACTAACCGTTAAGGGCTGCGTGGAGACGGAACCATCAAAGCCCAGCCGGTGCCAGATCAGCCCATTGCCGTCGCGTTCCAGCACAGGGCGGCGTTCCTGAAACGGGTCGGTGGAAAGATCGGCGACACCGACGCCGCCTTGCCAGTGCCCAAGGCTGTAGGCGCAGGCGAACTGAGCGCGCACCCTGTCCGGACTGGCAGAACCGGATCTCATCTCCGCAGCGAGGCCAGCGGTGGACGCCATGGCGGGGATCCCGGTGGCCAGCAAAAATGTCTGGTCGTTCGTCAACAGAACAACATCCAGTTCGCCACATCGGGCCAGAACGGCGGTGAAGGGCGCGCCCGGTTGGTGGCGCCAAAGCTCGCGGTAGTCCGCATGGACACCGTCTTCGATCAGATCGCCCGATCCATCGAACGAAAGCCGCCCGGCATCCACATCATCGGGGCATCCGTGCCAATTGATGGCGCGGTGCCAGGTGCACACCCCTTGGTCCACCTGAATGGTGCCAGCAAAGCCTTCCGCCACCAGCAAGTCGGCTAGTGCAGTGTTGGGAAGCTCCGCCAGACACTGCGCATCACCAAGGGAAGGCCGCTCCGCCGGGATGCGGATATCGGCGAAATGGTTACCGGCCTGCAGCCAGTGAACCCGGGTTGTGTCATCATGCAGACCCGGCGCCTTGATCCAGATCCGCTGCCAATGGCCTTGAACCTCGTCCTGGCAGATCACGCAGCGGCGCGCCGGTGGGCGTTCATTGCAGCCACGATCTGATCGGTCGTCTGGACCGCTCCGGCCTGCAGATACTCCATCGCGTTCAGCGAAGCCTGATGCGCCTCGGGCGAGGTGCCGCCCACACTGTCGCTGACCACCCGGCAGTAATAGTCATGCTGGTGCCCATCGACGAAGGTGTAATGCACGCATACATCCGTCATACCGCCGATCAGGATCAGCGTCTCAGCCTTCAATCCCTTGAGCAGGATCTCGGTTTCCGTCCCGAAAAAGCAGGAATAGCGGCGTTTATGCACGAAGTAATCCGTGGGCCGCATGTCCATTTCTTCCGCCGCGACGGGCGTTCCCGGTTCGCCTTCCATACAGTGGATCCCTTCGGACCCGTCAAGCTCGCGGCCATAGTCGATCCGGTCACGGCGATGGATCTCTTGAAAGAAGATAACCGGAAGGTCGTTAGCATGAGCCGTATCGATCACCGCGCGGGCTCGCCGCATATTATCCGCATAGCCCGGCATGTGAGGGATGCCGCCATCACTGTCTAGAAATGCGCCCTTCTGGATGTCGATCACCAGCAGAACGGTATTGCCGACGAGTGTGGGTTGGCGTGGCATGGCGTACTCCTCAATTGCGGGACTGGTCGGCGCCCATCAGGCGTGGCAAGTCGCCAAAGCGCGCGACCAGAGAAAAAACAGCGACCGATACCGCAATGAAAGTGATCGCCGCCACCGCCATGGTAGGCGTGAAGCCGTTCCGGAGGCTATTGAAAATCTGCAACGTGACGGTCGAATAGGCTGAACTAGAGACGAAGAACATCACGATGAATTCGTTGAAGCTAAGCACCAGCGCAAAGAAATATCCGGACGCCGTGTAGGGGATCATTTGAGGCAGGATCACCGTGCGGAACGTCACCCGTTCCGTTGCGCCCATCGTTGCCGCGGCATCCAGATGGGCCTTGTCGATGGATTGCAGGCCGATGGAGATCGTGACCAGGGGCAGGGCCATGAACAGGACGGCGTGGCTGACGATGCCGCTCCAGATTTGGCCCAAACTGCCGGTGAAGCTCCAGAGGAACCCCAGCCCCACGCCGAACACGATGGGCGGCAGCGCGAAGGGCATCGCGCCAAGGCCCGCCAGGATCCGCGAGGCCCGGCTGTCTGTCTTCCACAATTGGTAGGCGATGGGCCAGGCCAGCAGAACGGCCAGTGCCGCGCTGCCGAACGCCGTGATGACAGAATTCAGCAGAGCGTTGCGCCAGACGGCTTCGCGGACGAAGAAATCCACGAACCGGTCAAGGGTGGGGTCCTGGGGCGGAAACAACATGCTGCGCCCGCCATTCAAGGCAGAGGCTGCCACCACCAGAATGGGCAGCATCACCACGATAGCGGCGAGTGCCATGAACAGGTTGTTTGCAAACTGTCTCATGCTGTTGCCCGATTGCTCAGCCGCTGGCCCAGGACCAGGCAGATCGCCGCTGTGACCAAAAGGATGATCGACTGCGCTGCGCCGAACGGCGCGTTCAGGGTCGAACCGCGCACGGCATCATAAACCGATATGGCGATCGTTTGTTTGGACGGGTCAGCGAACACCGTGACCGAAACGTATGTGCCCAGCAGGAATACGAACAGCAGCAGCACGGTGCCAATCAGTGGCAGGCGGACGCTGGGCAGCACCACCGTTCGGATCACTGTCCAAGGGCCAGCCCCCATCGTGCGGGCGGCCTCTACCATCGATTGGTCCAGTCGAGACAGCGACGGGTAAAGCAGGATCACCGCATAGGGCCATACGAGGTAAGACATGGTCAGGATCGTCGCGAATTCCGATGTTTTGAATTTGACATTGCGCGGGTTGGCCAGACCCCATTGGCGCAAGACGTCGAACCAGCCGGTTTCCTTCAGCCAATCCGTCAAACCCGTTTCACGGAAGAGCATCGGCAGCCCGGAGCGGTTGGATAGAAGCACATCCCACCCCATGACGATAAAGACTTCGGACAGTGACAGGCTGGCCAACAAGAAGACCAGCCACCGGCTTTGTGCTTTGCGGGACAGCCGCGTCATCAGGTAGGTGAAGGGAAAGGCTGTCAGAACGGTCAGAAGTGCCGCAATGACAGCGTAGTAGAGCGAATACCAAAGCTTCTGCAGATAAAGAAACGTTACCGTTTCTGGCCACAGTGCGCCCACGAAGAACCGCTGGTAGTTGGCGAAAGTGAATGACCATTCCCAGCCTGCGCCTTCGATCTTCTGTCCGAACGAAATGGCGAAGACCAGGATGAAGGGCAGAACACAGAGGCTGAGAATAATGATCCAAAGCGTCAGGTTGGCGGGGGGCAGGGGAAGCTGTGCAAAGGGGCGGGCCCGCTTGGGCGCGGTGGTCTGGTCCAGCAGTTCGGGGTCGACCGTGCTCACGCTGCAGCCTTACGCTCGCGGGCAGGATAGACATGCAACGAAGTCGCGGGCAGGTACAGCTCTGCGGTCGCTCCAACCTCAAAGCTGCTGGAATTCTCCCCGATCGCATATTCCACGATCATCGGGCCAAGGGGCGTGTCGAGGTGGATGTCCCGCGTTGATCCCACATCCCGCACGAATGTGACCTTTGCTGTTACGGTGTTGTCAGTGGCCTCCGGGTCGTCGATCCCGGCTTTCTCTGGCCGGATCGCAACCTTCACGTCCGCGCCATCGATGAACTGCGCGGCGGGCGCCAGTTCCAGACGGATGTCGCCATTCCGGAAGGCGCCGCCTTCGATCACCCCTTCGAAGAAGTTCGCCTTGCCAATGAAATCAGCCACGAACGGGTTGGCGGGCTGGTGGTAAATCTCTTGGGGTGGCCCCATCTGTTCGACCCGACCATTCGACATGACCACAATCTGATCGGCCATGGTCATGGCCTCGCGCTGGTCATGCGTGACGACGATGGTTGTGATGCCCAGACGCTGCTGGAGGAGCCTTAATTCCACCTGCATCTGCTCGCGCAGGTTGGCGTCGAGCGCAGACATAGGCTCATCAAGCAGGAACACTTCCGGCTCCTGCGCGAGGGCGCGGGCAATCGCGACCCGTTGCCGCTGACCGCCAGACAATGCCCCGATCTTGCGATCCGCAAAGGCCGACAGTTGCACCATATCGAGCAGTTTCGCCGCGCGGGCATGGGCGTCCGCCTTTGGCATTCCGGCGATGGTCAGGGCGTAGCAGACATTTTCGCGAACATTCAAATGGGGGAACAGGGCGAAATTCTGGAACACCATCCCGAATTTCCGCTTGTGGGCGGGCACGTCGGTCAGATCCGTGCTGCCCAAATGCAGGCTGCCCCCAGACGCGGCCTCGAGCCCTGCGATGATCCGCAGTAGCGTGGTCTTGCCGCACCCGGACGGTCCCAGCAGAGCCGTCAACTTGCCGCCGGGCAAGTCGAGGTCCACGCGATCAAGCGCGCGGACCTGTCCGAAATCCTTGCGGATCCCGCTGAGTTTCAGCCCAGCCATCAGCTCGCCAGCATCTTCTCCCAGGCTTCCTTGATGAAGGTTTCCTTGTCCAGATAGGCCTCATAGGCGGGCTGGATGGCAGGCGTGCCAGAGACGAAGTTGAACTCTTCGTCTGTCAGGTCGGTCTTGGCCTTATCGACCAGCGGCGCGGTGCCGATCTTGCGCGACATCAGCGCCTGAGTGGCCGGATCGGACGAGAAGTTAATGAACTCAGACGCTTCCGCCGACTTTTCCGACAGTGTCGACAGGCACCACGATCCGTACCCTTGCGGGTTTCCTTCCTTGGGGAAGAGCGGCTTGATCGGGAAGCCATCCAAAGCCATCAGATTGGCCACATCCAGATAGTATTGCCCGCCGATTACGTCACCGTTTTTCATGGATTGCTCCATCTGGCTTTCGGCAGACCACCAAAGCGCCACGTTGGGCTTCAGTTCCGCAGCCTTCTCGACCAGCGCCAGGATGCCTTCCTCGGTCGCAAACGTCGCCTCGCCGTCAAAGAATGTAGCCGCAACGATATCCAGCAGGTTGGAGTTGAATTGCTTTGAAAGGCCCAGGCTCGCCTCGAATTGGTTGCTGTCCCAGAAGTCAGCCCAGCTTGCGGGCGGTTCTACTTCGTCGGGGTTGATGACCATTGCGGTGAACCACGACATCGCGCCCACGCCCACAATGCCGCCATCGGCTTCGAACAGAAAGTAGCCGTCCAAACCATCGGCGGCTGGAATAGATCCCATGTCGAGCGGTGCAATGATGTCGCCAAGCCGAGAGGCCTTGATCATCGTGTCACGAGCATAGAGCGAAAGGTCAGCGGGGACGGATCCCGACCCGGCGGCCTGCTGCATTGTGATCAGCCAGTCGCTGGAGTTGGGCTGGGTGACGCTTTCTACGGTGATGCCGGTTGCTTCGGTGAAGGCCGGGTAGACATGTTCTTTGAAACTATCCTCGAAATAGCCGCCATAGGAGCCGACGCGGATGCTTCGGGATTGGGCAATCAACGGCGTTCCGATCACACTGGTCGCTGCGGCCAAACCGCCTGCGCCAATCCCGGTTTTGATGAGTTTACGTCTGCTGAGAGCCATACTGCGTCTCCAATCCCCTGTAAGTGTTGTCTCGCTTTCGCAAGACGCTCTTGAGGCGGGCAGGACGGGTCAACATTGCGCCCCATAGGAGGTCGCTCCGTTTGCCTGTTGTTCAAAGATTAGGCAAATTTCGAGCGAACCGCCTTGTTCTGCGCCGAGTCCGTTCTGTCGTAGAGAATGTGGTGGGATCATCATTGCCGTCGGTCCGAGTGCCCCGTTCGGTCGTGCCGTGATAGGAGGGCGTGATGAATGTAAGCACCGATCAGATGGCCAAATCCCTTGATGAGGCGACATTGCCCGTCATCGACATTTCTGGCCTGTATTCGGGTGATCCGGCGGCCAAGGCAGAGGTTGCCTCAGCCCTTGGTCATGCGGCACGCACGTCGGGTTTTTTCTACATCACAGAACACGGCATCGACCCGGACCTGATCGACGCGATCTTTGCCGCGTCCCGCGCCTTTCACGAAAAACCCCGCAGCTTCAAAATGCGCTACTGGTCCGGCTTTTCGACCAACCACCGCGGCTATGTTCCGTTTGAGGAAAATGGCGCAGATTTCCCGAAATCGATCAACTTCAACGACGCCTGGGACATGTCCTTCGAGGCACCGGCAGATCATCCGGATTACCTGGCCAAATGGCGCATGACAGGCCCAAACATCTGGCCGGATATCCCCGGTTGGAAAGATACGGTTTCGACCTACTATGACGCGATTTTTGGGCTTGGTCTCAAACTGCTCGATGCGTTGGCGTTGGAACTTGGCGTGGATCCGGAAGACCTGCTGCAACACATCACCCATCCGACATCCCAGTTGCGCATGCTGCGGTACATTCCGAACGACATGCCCGCCACGAAAGATCTGGTTGGCATCGACGCGCATTCCGATTTCGAATGTTTCACAATCCTGCTGCAGGGCGGGCCAGGGCTGCAGGTCATGAATGCGGAAGATGAATGGATCGAAGCGCCTCCGCTGCCCGGCTGCTTCATCGTGAATATCGGTGATATTTTTGAGACCTGGTCCGGTGGGCGGTTCAAGTCAACGCAACATCGGGTCGTGAATACGGGACGAGAGCGGTACTCCTTTCCTCTGTTCTTCGGGCTGGACTATCACGCCGTGGTCGAACCGCTGGAACAATTCCGCACGCCGGAAACCATCGCCAAATATCCGCCCATGAAGGCAGGTGAGCATTTGGCGCGCATGTCGATCAAAGCGTTCCGCTACATGGCCGAGGCCCATGAGAAAGGCGATTTGGTGATCGACTATGACATCCCGGATCAAAATCCGTTCAAGCGCGTGGCGAAGCCGACCGGGACCTGACCGCAGATTGGGGCCCAAAGTTCTTTGATCGGATCGCGCGCCCAAGCACCCCCCACCGGGTCTGGTGCGCAACAATGCCCTTTCTTATTGGCAAAAATACTTAATGCACCCTTCGGCTTCGACGCCGCGGTTTTATGATGGCA
>JBCBGY010000223.1:0-6708 GCA_038526275.1 Pseudomonadota bacterium
TCGGCATGCTCATCGTGATGATCGTCGTGTCCCTCGCCCTCCTCATAGGCAATCGCCTCAATTCCGTTTGTGGCGACGACACGAGTGCCCCTGAACTCTGCGGCTTCGATCAAACGATCCAGCCAGCCTTCAAATTCCAGTCCGTTCACGATCAGCACGTCGGCCTCACTTACTGCACGGGCAGCGGCGGGTGTGGGCTGATAGACATGTGTGTCGCCGTTCGGACCAACAAGGGTCGTGACCGTCACGGCATCTCCTCCAATCCTTTCGACCATGTCTCCAAGGATCGAGAAGGTAGCGACCACGCGCATGGGCTCTGCGGACTGAGCCACGACAGGGCCACCCAGCGACAAAGCAACCAGCGCGGTAGCCGATCTTAGAAGAAATCTGCGAGAAGTCATCGAACGTCCTTTCAAGTTCCGAAATGGCGCTGCGACAACCCAGAAAAGGTGAGCGCCTCAAGAGCTGCCAACAGCTCAGATGCCATGGATTTTGCAAACTGAGCCGTGAGGCGAGCACAGTCCATATCGTTTCATGATGTGGCTGCCCCGTTTTCGCAGATGGCGCACAAGCCATGTACCTCGATCACATGGCGGAGCGGCTTGAACCCGGTTTTGCTGGTGGCAGTGGAGATGGCGTCCAAAAGTTCCGGATCAACGCATTCCTCGACCCGACCACAATCTTCGCAGACCGACAGAACCGACGCACGCCCATGCTGGTCGCAACGGCAGGCTATGTAGGCGCTCTTCGACTCGATCCGGTGCACCCGCCCTTGTTCTTCCAAAGCCGTCAGCGCCCGATAAACGGTCGTCGGCGCTATCTTTGGGTGAAGATGCCGCAGGTCCGCCAACACATCATAAGCTGTGAGCGCTTTGCTGTTCTTTTTCAGCACATCCAGAACCATCAAATGGTTTGGCTTCATTGTGTCACCCCTCACTGGCCAGTGATGTTATAACATTACAAAATTTGGCTGCAAGTCGATAGCAAACACTTTGGCTTCAAACCGCCGGCATGATTGGACTACCTTTCTGACTGTCCCTCATGCGCCAGTGGGCGCCCGCCAAGGGGGCGCCCAAAGGGTGGGTTATGACGGTGAATATGGAAGGGAAGAATGATGCAGGTTGATCTTCAGTTCTCCGGCATCATCCAAGATGTAGCCGAAGCTGTATTCAACCGCAGTCTCCGTGCCGTCGGGCCCGGTGAAATAGTAGTTTCCCATGGCCATAGCAGAGGAACCATTGGTGAATATGCCATTGTTTTCCCAACGGACATTCGTCCAACCTTTGATGGCGAAACCACTATCTTCGGTTCCTTCTGTGCCGACGAAATAGCTCATGGCCTCATCAAACGTTTCCCGGAACTGGTCCTCCGCCGCGAGGGTCGGCTTGAACATGACATCGGCTTTGCCGTAGGCATAAAGCCCCTCAATATGGGCTTTGGCGCGGGCCTTGTAGTCTTCACCAGCCGAATGAGCGGCGGCTATTTCCACAATGCCTTCGCCCCAAGCCTTTTGCGCATCAATCACGGCTTGTTCCGATATTTCCCCGGCAAGAGCAGGCAACGCAAAAACCATCAAACTCGTCGCGGCTACAAAAGATGCTGAATGATTGGACATATCTTCCTCACGATCGGGGTATTGAAGTTGTTACCGGCGAGTGGCGGACCCCCGACCGCCCTCAACCGCAAGTGTTACAATGTAACACTGTCTGGTACTTTTTGGGCTGAAACCACGAAATTTCAAGAAAAAGGAAAACAAATCGCCGCGGGCTGGCGGGCCGGCGCCGATTGAAAAAAATCTACGCTCACACCGGGTGGGGCCACATTCAATATCCGGACCGGCCCAATGTACTCGTCAGTTTTCGCCAAAACCCCCTTCACCCCAAAAAAGGCTAAGAACGCAGCAATGATCGCTTGCCCAAACGGAATTCGGATAAAGCCGATTATTTTCGTAAGGTTTTACTTGCACTGTCAGATCTATCTGACAACATTACCCAAAAGCAGTCGTGAATCAGCGGAGCCGATATGATACCCTTATGTGTCTCTACGGAGCCTCCCAGACCTGTCGGGACCCCGCAGGACGGAACGTCCGGCTTACCACTGCTGAACCAAATCAGGCTTGTTGCCATGGGATGTCGGGTGAAACCTCACACCAACTTGTTTGAAGCCTGCGCGCTTCTGCATGCCGACCGAAATCGAACCTTTGCTGCTCATGCCGAGGCACTGGTCCGTTGCCTGAATGAAGCATTGGGGTGTCGCGCGATCTTTTTCCGCCCAGGAACCACCGACATTTCGTTCGACGAAGCTTGGCTCATGCGCCTAGTAGAGTGTGAGCGCCGTGGTGACGAGTCGAGCATTTCGCTGCTGCTGGGTCGCAGAGTGGCCCGGGAAAACCGGCGTTTGATCCGCTATCTGACGGCCCAGATCTCAAACTGCGCCCACTCGGTTTAGAATAATTCCAAAAATTTCTTGCCAATGAGGTGGTATCGTCTATGTCAGGAGGACATAGCGAGCCAGCGAAATGCCAGCCAGCAAGGTATTAGGGGAGTGGAGAATGACCCAAACTGCTGTCTCGATGGCACCTGATGCGCGTGCCCAGATCATAGAGGCGTTAAACCAGTCCGTCGCGGAAACCGCTGTCACGACGATGCTGGCACAGAACTTTCATTGGAATGTTGTCGGTATGGCCTTTGGGCCGCTGCATGACCTTTTCCAGAAGATTTACGAAGACCACTTTGTGGCGCAGGATGATCTCGCTGAGCGGATCAAGGCCCTGCAAGGCCATGCCGAAGGTACGCTTGCGGGCATGTTGAAACGGTCAAAAATCGCGGAAAATGATGGCCACGCGACGGATCGTGACATGATCAAAGCCATGCTCGAAGCTCAGGAAACGCTCGCTGGAACTTTGGCAGGCGCAGGTGAGCTAGCCGCCAATCATGGCGACACGCTTACAGAAGATCTGTGCATCGAACGCGGCCAAACCCACGAAAAGTTCGCTTGGTTCCTGCGGAGCCATCTCGCCTGAGAAACCGGCACAGGAAAGACCAACGGGTTCGTCCGCTCGGACGGACCTCTCCCCGAGCACAAATTTGCTGAGCCGGTTCGGTTAAGCGAACCCAAAATTGCAGGCGACTTAGCGTCCCAAAGCGCGCCTGCCTGCCCAAATCAT
Source organism: Pseudomonadota bacterium (assembly GCA_038526275.1). Taxonomy (GTDB): domain Bacteria; phylum Pseudomonadota; class Alphaproteobacteria; order Rhodobacterales; family Rhodobacteraceae; genus 188UL27-1. The sequence goes on from JBCBGY010000223.1 coordinate 3,167, forward strand.
CGCGCCAGTCTCGCTTCCCGCAGTCGGCCGAGCAAAGCTACGGATGTGACACCGCAGGCGCGATGGCTTTGGTTCATTTGGTGAGGATCAGCTTACCGGCCCGCGTAATGCGCAAATAATAGGTCTGATCATCAAGGAGGATGCGAACGAGCGATCCATTCTTGATCAGATCTCTGGCATTATAGACGGATATGGCTTCAGGTTCCTGGGCCAAGCTCGGTTTAGGGATATCGGACATTGCATTCATAGTGCGGGCTCATTCGAAAGTTCCGCCTGAAGGGGTCGGTGCATGGCCATCTCCAACTAGAAGTTATGTCTGGGCTGCCGATGACCGGTGGCTGGGACTCACAAAAATGTTGAGTGTTTTTGTCGTGAATGTCAATCCTGACTTATTCGATAGGTTTTTATACGCCAACCTCGACCACCATGCCAGCCGTCCAGGCCCGAGGAAGGTCTTTGGGCAGATTCGGTGCATTTTCTGGGCGAAGCTCAGTCATGCGACACTATCTCCGACTTAATCACTAGGATTTAAGCCGAACACCTTCTAAGCTGTGCCAAAGCCAGAGGAATGTGACGCACACGGTTCTACTGTTCGTTCTCAGCCATCGAAATGTTGGAGGCGACGATATGAAATTTCGCGACGGCGACGTCTATCGGTGGAAATGGAAACCAAAGCGGGATGGACGGCGGCGCAGCTATCGCGGCATGTCTCGCATCGCTATCGTCCATGGTGCTCTGCCACGCGACACTTACAGCATGCAGCTAAGGTCAGACCCGGTATCGGGTCAGCGAGACACTCTTGCCGCAGGCGAGGTTATCGACCCCATGATGGCGGAATTCATCTTTGTTGCGCCCTTGGCCGACCTTGAAGAAATCTCGCACGGCGAAGCAGTCTTCTACTTGTCGCGCGATATTGTTGATTTCAGAACCAAAGAGAACATGATGGCACCGGTCTATCGCCTCAAGGGAGCCCAACGAGACTTGGACGTAATGCGCAGCATCGTCGAACGCACGCTACTCAAAGCGTTGGACAGCATCGAAACCGCCCAACAGATGACGGACGGCTTTCGCCGGGTGGAGGACCTTTCAGGGTCACTTGCGCCGCCGCAAACCCTAAAACACTAGCGTCTGTGCTGCCGGGTCAAAGGCAATAACTTTTGGAAGGCGCCAATGTCTCAAAGCGGGTCAAAGATCATTCTATACCGTGACGACCATTTGATCGCGATGAAGCGAGACAACCTTCCCTACATCAAATTTCCGAATTTCTGGGATCTTCCGGGCGGCGGTATCGAAGGCGATGAGACGCCGCGAGACGCGCTGCTAAGGGAAGTCAAAGAGGAGCTTGGGATTACTCTTTGCCTGAACAGCATCGTGTGGGAAAGAACATACACCAATGCCCAGGGGCACTCCTCTTTCTTCTTTGCGGCACCCATCAAAAATGAACAGATCCGCCGAATCAAACTTGGCGATGAGGGACAACAATGGGAGGCCATGCATTTCCGCCAATTCTGCACACGAGAAGACGCGGTTCCGCACTTCAGGCCTCGTGTAGCCACGTTTTTTGCCTCTTCTGCCTATGCAGCCAGTTTAGCTGATCCTGACCACTCGTAGGGCCCGAACCACGAAATCACCAAGACCGAAGTGGCAAGGGACTGGCATCTGGTATGGTCGGATGCGCACAACCAATGGGATGGCGGATATGGATCGTGGAATTCGTTTGCTGGTTCGCGTCGATGACGCCGGTTCAAGCTGGTCATCAAACATGGGATGCCTTCGTGCCTGTACCCAAGGCATAGCGCGAAGTGTCGAAGTCATGATGACAGGGTCCTGGGTCTCTCATGCGGCGGCTCTGTTCAATGCGCAGCCAGACATAGACATCGGCATCCACCTGACGCTGACAAGCGAATGGGACGCCGTAAAATGGCGCCCTCTTACCCAAGCAGACAGTTTGACCGACCAGAACGGAGACTTTCTGCCCTTGCTTCTACCCCGCCAAGGTGACCCAAGGCCGTCATTGGCGGAGTCAGAATGGTCGATTGACGATGTCGTCCGGGAATTCAGGGCACAATTATCGCTCGGACGTGCGATGTTTCAAAACGTTTCGCATGTCAGCTCGCACATGGCAGAGCACTTCAAGACCGTCGATCCACGGCTCGGCGACGTGATTTCCGAGCTTTGCGACGAGTTTGGGGTGGCGGACGATGCCTTGGGCCAAGGTCTGAACAGGATCTCGGGGTACCCGAAATATCCCAGGGAGACCGCCGTTCGCACGTCCGCGTTCAAAGATCAGCTCTCCGAACTCACCGCGGGAACTTACATCTTTATAGATCATCCGGCGGAGCCATCCGCCGAGTTGGATGCGACAGGTCACGAAGGATACCGCGATGTCGCGGCCGACCGTGTGAGTTGCCTAGAGACACTGATCAGCGCCGATCTCCAGAGCTCCGTTGAAGACCTTGGTATTACCTTGATCAGCTACAAAGATCTTTAGGTTGGTCGGTGTAGGGGCGCAGCGCGCGTCTCGGCTCACCTAAGACAAAGCCGGAAGGATCGTTCGGATCTCAGTTGGTCAACTTCTGTGCAGTGCGGGGCGCCAAGGCACTGATTTGCGCCGTGGCAATTGCTTGTTCTCTGGCACCTCTCCAAAAAGGGAGCCTAGGGAGCGGCAGTCGGCTGCAGAAATCGACACCGCATGGAGCGACTGGGGGCAAACACGTGTCGATCACGGCAAGTATCTATCATCTGACACACTACACCTATGACCGGCCCGTTCATTTGGGCCCACAGGTCATCCGCCTGCGTCCGGCACCGCATTCGCGGACACGCGTTATCTCACACAGTCTCAAGGTCTCGCCTACCGATCATTTCGTGAACCATCAGCAGGACCCGTACGGAAACTGGCTCGCGCGGTTTGTCTTTCCCGAGCCTGTGCGAGAGTTGAAGATCGAAGTGGATCTTGTTGCGGACATGTCGGTGTACAATCCATTCGACTTCTTTGTGGAAGAATCCGCCAAGGACTACCCGTTCAGCTACAGCTCCGATCTTGCACCGGACCTGAGCATCTATCTTCAAGTGGAACCTGCCGGCCCCCTGCTGCAGGATTTCTTGGAGTCTGTGCCCCGGACCGAAGAGCGCATCATCGACTTTCTCGTGATGCTGAACCAGCGCCTGTCGAACGACATCACCTATGAGATCCGCATGGAACCGGGCGTGCAAACTCCAGAGCAAACGCTGGGCCGGATGGCAGGGTCCTGTCGCGACAGCAGTTGGTTGTTTGTCCAGGTTCTGCGCCATCTGGGCTTAGCCGCGCGGTTCGTGTCAGGTTACCTGATCCAGCTCAAACCAGATCTGGTCGCAATTGACGGTCCACCGGGGACCGACAAGGATTTCACTGATCTCCACGCCTGGACGGAGGTCTACCTGCCCGGGGCAGGCTGGGTCGGGCTGGACGCCACCTCGGGTCTGTTCGCGGGGGAAAGCCATATCCCTCTGGCGGCCACGCCGCATTACCAGCATGCCGCACCAATCTCCGGCCTGGCCAG
>JBCBGY010000224.1:0-6707 GCA_038526275.1 Pseudomonadota bacterium
GACATGTGCCCCTCCGCCGACGCCGCCCGGGCATTGCTGACCGACCGTACTCGTGCCATCGTTCTGGTCACCCCGAACAACCCGACCGGGGCCGAATATGACGGGGCCACGATACAGGCCTTCTTTGACCTCGCCCGCGACCACGGCCTGACATTGCTGGTCGACGAAACCTATCGCGACTTCCATTCTGCCACGCCCGGAACGCCCCTGCACCCTTTGTTCAATGATCCCGATTGGTCAGACACGCTGATCTCGCTTTACTCCTTCTCCAAAGCCTACCGGCTGACCGGGCATCGGGTAGGTGCAATGATTGCAAGCTCTGCTCGTCTGGCTGAAGTCGAGAAGTTTCTCGATACTGTCGCCATCTGCCCCAACCAACTTGGCCAGCGGGCCGCGCTTTGGGGCATGCAGAACCTTGGCGATTGGCTGGCTGGCGAACGTCTGGAAATCCTTGACCGTCGTGCGGCAATCCACGATCACTTTGCTCCCTTGGCCGAAAACGGATGGCAGATCCTTGGATGTGGAGCCTACTTTGCCTATCTGCGCCACCCGCTGCAGATGCCCTCGGAACGGCTTGCCCCTGCCCTGGTCGACGCCGCGCGAGTCCTTAGCTTGCCCGGCACGATGTTCATGCCGCCAGAAGATCCGGCCGGATCAGCACAGCTTCGCATTGCCTTCGCCAACATCGACCGGGCCCAAATCGAAACCTTGGTGGCCCGTCTCGCCAAGGTGACCGACGAGACGCTTGCCGCAGGCGCGACACTCGCTTAAATCCGCTCAACCGATCAGCGGGAGAGAGCAGTATGTCAAAGAAGGATTCGCCGAGCCTGGGGAAGCAAGTGTCCAATGGGTTCATCTGGGTGATCTTGCTTTTGCTGATCATCGGACTTGCGGGCTTTGGCGCCACAAGCTTTGGCGGCTCGCAAACGGCTGTCGCAACGGTGGGCGATCGCTCCATTGATGCAAACGCATACTTCCGTGCCGCCCGTGTGGCCCTGCGGCAGGATCAGCAGGCCCAAGGCCGGACCTACACGATGGCCGACCCGCGTGCCCAACTGATTGCCGGTCAGGTGCGCGGTGAACTCATTGCCGCAGCGGCCCTAGAGAATGAGGCGATGCAACTTGGTCTTGCTGTTGGCGACGAACTCGTCGCCCGCCAAATCGAAACGACCGGCGCTTTCCAAGGCAATGACGGTTTCAGCCGCGTGGCCTTTGAACAAGCCGTCGCCGGGCTTGGCATGACCGAACGCACCTATATCGAACAGGTCCGTCACGAGACGGCCCGCTTTCTGATCCAAAACGCAGTGAGTGGCGGCATTGACCAAACTGCAAGTTATGCGGATCACCTGATGAACTTCGTCGGCCAGCGTCGTACCTATCAGGTGGCGATTTTCGAAACGCCAGAAGATGCGCCCGATCTTCCCGCCCCTTCAGATGAAGATCTGCAGGCATATTACGAAGAACATCCCGAGGACTTTACACTGCCGGAGCGCAAGCGGATCACGTACGCTTGGGTGACCCCGGACATGCTGAGCGATGAGGTCGAGGTCACCGACGAACAATTGCAGGCGCTTTATGAAGAGCGGATTGACAATTATGTTCAACCGGCCCGCCGGTTGGTTGAACGGCTGGCCTTCCAGGATGAGGCGGCGGCACAAGCCACGCTCGATTCTATCAATTCGGGTGAATCGACGTTCGAAGACGCCGTGGCCGCCCGAAACCTCGAACTCTCCGATATCGATCTGGGCGAAGTGACCGTCGAAGATCTGGGCGAAAATGGCGAGGCAATCTTTGCCCTGACGGAACCGGGCGTCGTCGGACCGCTTGCCACAAATCTGGGTCCAACGCTTTACCGGGTGAACGCGATCTTGGAAGCCAGGGAAACGCCGTTTGAAGAGGTGCGTGACCAGCTTCAAGGCGAAGCGGCACTGGACGCCGCGCGCCGCCGGATCGACGGAGCCTTGAACGACATTGACGACTTGCTGGCCTCGGGCGCGACCCTGGAAGAGGCAACCGAAGAAACGGATCTCAAAATCGGCCGGATCGACTATTCCACAACCAGCGAAGATCCGATCACAGGTTATCCGGCTTTCCGGCGCGCGGCGAACCGGGTGACCGAAGACAATTTCCCAGAGGTGGAAACCCTGTCAGATGGCGGGATCTTTGCCTTGCGCCTGGACGAAATCGTGCCGTCCGAACTCGAGCCGTTGGACAATGTCCGCGAAGCGGTAACCGAAGGCTGGGAAGTGGAAACCCGTCTGGCGGCCCTTCGAGAAGAAGCCACCGTTCTGCAGGCGCAAATGGGGGTAGGTGCAGCGATCGACAGCGGAGAGGCACTGGTCGAAACCGCAACACAAGTGACGCGCGACGAACCCCTGCCCGGCCTTCCCGCCACAGTCACGCTTGCAGCGTTCGAATTGGAAACCGACGGCGACATCACTATCGTCGACGGGCCTGAGGCGGTGTATCTTGTCCAGTTGCAGGCCATCGATCCGCCGGACTTGGAAGATCAAAGGATGCAGCGACTGCAAGGATCGCTCCAGGAAACCTCCAGCCTGTCACTTTCCGAAGATATATTGCGGCTTTATGCAAACGCTTTGGTCGAACAAACCGGGCACAGCGTGAACAGTCGCGCGCTGACAGCGGTACATGCCGAACTTCCCTGACCATGGCAAAACTTGAACCGTCCTTCGACGCATTTGCCGATGAATTCAACGCGGGCCGAAACCAGGTGGTTTGGGCACGGTTGGCGGCGGATTTGGATACGCCCGTTTCGCTGATGCTGAAGCTCGCGGGCGCCCGAACAGACAGTTTTATGCTGGAAAGCGTGACAGGTGGCGAGGTTCGCGGCCGCTATTCGGTCGTTGGCCTGAAACCAGACCTCATCTGGCAGTGCCATGGCACGTCGGCCCGGATCAATCGCAGTGCCCGCTTTGACGCTCATGCGTTCGAACCGCAACCGGAGCCGCCGCTCGAAGCCTTGCGGGCCTTGCTCGCCGAAAGTCGGATCGATCTTCCTGAGGAACTCCCGCCTATTGCCGCCGGGCTCTTTGGCTATTTGGGCTACGACATGATCCGGCTGGTCGAGCATTTGCCGGACATCAATCCTGATCCTCTGGGTCTACCCGATGCGACCTTGATCCGCCCATCGGTGGTGGCCGTTCTGGACGGGGTAAAGGGAGAGGTTCTGGTCGTCTCCCCTGCTTTCACCAATGCCGGTTTGTCTGCCAAAGCCGCCTACGCCCAAGCCGCCGAACGGGTCATGGATGCTGTGCGCGATCTGGAACGCGGCTCCGTCCAGGGGGACCGCGAGTTGGGTAACGCCTCGGGTCTTGGCGCCCCTATCTCAAATTTCACGAAAGAGGCCTACAAGGCCGCGGTCGAAAAAGCGCGCGACTACATCAAAGCCGGCGATATTTTTCAGGTCGTGCCGTCGCAACGATGGACCCACGATTTTCCGCACCCTCCCTTTTCGCTCTACCGGTCGCTCCGGCGGACCAATCCGTCGCCGTTTATGTTCTTTTTCAATCTCGGCGGCTTTCAGATCATCGGGGCGAGCCCCGAGATTTTGGTTCGGCTACGCGATGGCGAGGTCACGGTGCGCCCGATTGCTGGCACCCGCCCGCGGGGCGCCACGCCTGCCGAAGATCGCGCGCTGGAAACGGACCTGCTGGCGGACGAAAAAGAGCGGGCCGAGCATTTGATGCTCCTGGATCTGGGGCGCAATGATGTGGGTCGGGTGGCCAAGGTCGGAACAGTTCGCCCCACGGAAGAATTCGTGATCGAACGCTACAGCCACGTTATGCATATCGTCTCAAACGTTGTGGGAGAGATCGCACCAGGTCACGATGCGCTCTCCGCTCTTTTGGCGGGTCTTCCCGCCGGAACGGTGTCCGGCGCACCCAAAGTGCGGGCGATGGAAATCATCGACGAACTCGAACCGGAAAAGCGCGGGGTCTATGGTGGCGGCGTCGGGTATTTCTCCGCCGATGGAGATATGGATATGTGTATCGCGCTTCGAACCGCCGTGGTCAAAGATCAAAAGCTTTACATCCAGGCGGGTGGTGGCGTGGTCTTTGACAGCGATCCAGAGGCCGAATGGCAAGAAACGGTGAACAAGGCAAAGGCGATCCGCACTGCCGCCGATGCCGCTGCCCGTCAAGACAGCCAAGGCTCCAACCAGTCATAGGGCCGGGACCTGCAGCGCTTTGCGCACCCGGCGCAATCCCAACGGTCTGCCCGTTCTTATTGGCTCAAATTTCTCCGCCGGGGGCTCCCAAGGTTGCAGCCTTCCGAGCCGGAACGGTGAGCGACAACCTTTACGCTCACCTCTGCATAACGGCTGACGCCGGGGCGAGGCTAAAGTTGCGCGCCCGCAAGCCAGTCGCCCATTTGGTTATGGCCTCAATCGTCCCAATTGAATTCGACCCTTCGATCAATACGGCGCCATCCCGCGCTGCCTGAAAGGCGGCCCGGTCAATGGTTCGCGTGATCGCGCCCGTATCCGATGCGTCAAGCGTGCGATAGACCAGCGCCGACGGCAGGCCCGCCCGGTCCGCTTCCTGCTTGGCGGCATTCAGACCCTGGTCATAAAGCACCAAACCGAGCCCCCGCTCCTGCAGCAATGCCACGGCCTGCGCGGCCAGGTCTCGACTTGCGCTGAGCCCGCCCTGTGGCACATCAATGATCCCGATCGTGCCCGGGATCTCGGTCAACTGAGATGAAAACGTCACCTCAACATCCTGTGGCGTGGCCCCTGTTGGCAATCCCTTTGCCTGCATGAGCACTTCCAGCCCCGCTTGACGATAGGTCGCCACAAAGGCCAACGCATCTGGAATGGTCGGATCGATGGCGACCGTCACAGGAAACGGAAGTTGGCTCAAGACACTGGCATCAACCCAAGGCCCGTCGCCATTGGTCAGAACGATCCCAAGCATCGGCAAACCATCAGGATTGCTGAATTCCGCGGCATTTTGCCCAAGGGCCGTAGCTGGTTCGATCGCATCTGCCGGAGTTGCAGCCTCTTCTGTCTCAGCTTGATCGCGTCCCAGAATTCCGGGCAATCGACGTGCGCTCGTGCCAGGCAACGATGCGGACGCATCGGGACTAATAACGCCCGGCAACGTCTGAGAGGGAGCATTTGAGCCTGCCGTTGCAGGGACCTGCGCAGGATTGTTCGAAGGCTGTTGGCTTCGGGGAACAATTGTCAAACCAGCGGAACCCGAGGAACCGGGCTGAGTAGGCGCGGGCGTGACCTGCGCCGTGACAATGCCGTCCGACTGGCCCGGAAGAGTTTGCGCATTGGACCCAGGTGTCAGGCCCTGGCCAGCGATCTGCCCTGCTGGCTCGGCCTCGGCCCGACGGGCAGCCTCGGCCTCAATCGCCCGCTCCAATTCCTGCGGGATCTGCTGGGGGGTACGATCGCCAATGGATTGATCACCCAAACGCGATCCCGGCCTATCAGTTTCGCGCTCGACCTCGACAACCTGGCTCCAAGCTGGCGCAGTCGGGCGAACGGGTCGGCTATCGACCCGCGCCGACGGCTGAGCGCCGGTGGCAGAGGAAACCGCTCCGGCGGACGGTTGCGGTGCGCGCGCGACATCGGGGGCAGGAATAGAAGCGCTGCCGCCGCTTTGGCTGGGCAATTCGGTCGGCTCAACGCCGGCGGGCGCATCGGGTACGATACGGGCCTCAACCACATCCGGGGCGACTTGCGGTTCGGCGCTGCCGGCAGACAAACCATTGGCGGCAACAGGCGCGTTTTGGTTTTGCTCACGCGCTACCGTGCGATCCTGAGGGGCAAGTTCCGCCAGTTCGCTTCCGGCACTGTCTAGTCGTGTATCTTCCTCGACCCGTCGCGCTGTTTCACGAGGCGCGGCAGCAGGGCTTTCGGCAGGCACCGCAGCCGTTGCATCGCCGGTTTGGCGTGTCACCGTATTCCCGGTTTCGGACGTCGATTGCACCACCGTCCCGGCAGGCTCGGATCGTTCTGCAATCGTTAACTCGCCCGGTTCCACCGGCGTCGAACGCGCTGGGTCCGGGCTTGTTTGACCGGTCGCGGGCACTGTCTCGCGGGCGGGCGCCAAGGGCTCTGCCGGTTCAGCGACCCGGCTCGCTTGGGGATCCTCGCCGGTCGTGGCAGATGGCAGGGGTGTTTCGGTTTCGTCTGGTGCCGAAATGCTGGAGACGCCACCGGTCGTTTGCGGCGCCGTTGCTGGCGCTGTGTCGGCGGTCGGCAGATCTGACCGGTCACCCGATTCCGGGAACGCTGCGGCAACTTGCGACGGGCTTTCATCGACCTCTGGCAAAGCCGGATCCAGGTCGGTGCCGCCTCTGCGGAATTCGGATGTTGCCGGAACGTCCAGGTCAGACAAAACGGCCTCGCCTTGGCCATCCCCTCCGTCAACGGGGTCGGTCGTTGCATCGGCCACAACAGGCGCGGAATCCGCTGGCGACGCTGTCAACGGGGCCGCACCCGCGACGTCGCGCTGCTCGGATGCAATCCCCTGCGGGAACGGCGCAACCAGCGACAGCATCACCAATATCATTAGTGAAAAGAGGCTACCCCAGATCAGACCAGATAAAACACCACGTCCCATGGCGCATTTCCTTATTCTTCAAACTGCTCTCGTCGTGTTGGAGGCACCGTCCCAGACCTTGACCCTTCCGGCAGCCTCTGAACATGTATAGCGCGGCAATCCATCGGG
>JBCBGY010000225.1:0-6693 GCA_038526275.1 Pseudomonadota bacterium
GAGCATTACCTTGCCAAGGTAAGGGTCGTGAGTTCGAATCTCATCGCCCGCTCCATAGGGTCTCCACACAAAAAAGATGACCTCACGTCGCCTCGATAGCGATAGGCAATATTCCAGGCCCGCGCCACCGCATGAGCAGATGCAGGTCCAATTGATGCCGCAAATCACCCCGAAAACGTTGCTCAACGGAGAATACCGAAGAACAGTGAAGGGAAGAAATCATGGATATCCTCGCCACCATCACCGTGGGCCAAGTCATTTGCGCCGCCCTGGCCACCGCGCTTATCTACGACATCTGCCAGAGGTTGGCTCAGGACGATTCTGAGAACGAAGATTTCTACTGATCCGCGGAGCAGCTTGCGACGCTGCCCCACTCTATTTTGGCCGGCGCGTAGCTAGACCCAAGCCGGCTCCAACTCCACCGACCGACCTGATTTGGCCGATTCTTGTGCGGCCAGACCCATCGCCACCGCAGCCCAACCATCCGTCAACGTGACCTCGGGTTTCGCGGCACCTTTGACCACCTGCAAAAACTTTTCGTGCTGGAAGAAGGTTGATCCATTATGGTCACCCGCCGCCAGCAATATCGGATCCACCGGCACCGGGCGGACATGGGGTCGCTTTGGATTGCGCGGGCTGACAATCACCTGAGGTTCCGGCGCTGGCCCAATATCAGAAGGCCAGAACCGACCGGGGCCCGGCACCAGCGCCTCAATCTTTCCGTCTGGTCCGACAGCGCTGATCTCTTCCTGGTACTTGCTGCCTTCCGCAAACATGCAAAGCTCCAGCATGGCACGTGTGCCGTTGGAGAAATCGACAATGGTATAGGCCGAATCCCAAATGTCGGGCACTTCGCCGCCATAGCTTTCGTCCAAGTGGTTTGCGACCTGTCCGCCGCTTGCCATGACCCGAACCGGCTCCGCCCCCAGCGTCAACCGCATGAGATCGAAGAAATGGCAGCATTTCTCGACCAAAGTTCCACCGGTTAAACGGTTGAACCGGTTCCAGTGGCCCACCTTGTCCAGGAAGGGAAAGCGATGTTCCCGAATCGTGAGCATTCGCACGCCGCCCGTGACCTGTGCCGCATCTTCCAGCAACGCGGCGACCGGCGGCATGTAGCGATATTCCATCGCGACCCAGATCGGCGCCGGGTATTTCTCCTGAATGCGCTGCACCGCGTCCAATCCGATATCATCGGTGTAGAGCGGTTTTTCCACGAGCACCGGCAAGGCATTCACCGCCGCGATTTGTTCCAACTGATCCATATGCAGATGGTTCGGGCTGGCGATCACCAGGCAATCCAGATCGTCGCGACGCAAAAGCGCGTCGAGGCTGGGTTCCAACGTCGCCCCGGGCGCGTCGTGCAATGCCGCTTGTGCCATGGGCACATCGGGTTCGTAGATGGCGCCAACTTTGGCATCCTCAAGCAGTGCGATATTGCGCAAATGTTCACGGCCCATCATGCCGCACCCAATTACACCGTATGTGACGGGCAACGCGGTATCTCCTTTACGTCATTCGGTTGGCATAGTGGCAGATGGCGGGGTCAAACCAGGTAAACGACCCCTCTGCCCGCCGACCGTCCTGCGCCCACCCGAACCGTATGACATGGCCCATGGTGGCCATCACAGAACGGCCCAGTTGTTCGGCTCCCCAAGGGGGAATGGTGGCAACCGCTACGCGGTCTTCGACCTTGGCGATCCATAGACCCAGGCGGGTGCTATAGAATTGATAAAGGCTGTCGGTCAGGTCGGACGCGGCAACATGCTCGGCAAACAGTCCTGACAGCCAGATCTCTTCAACCGCGACGGGGCGTTCATCCAGAAACCGCAGCCGACGGATCCGATGACCGATGGAACCAAGCCCAAGTTCGCGCGGAGGTTGGCCCTTATCCACGGCCAAAACCCGCGCTGACGGCAAGCCCCCGCCTTCCAGCAGTTCTAGCCGGAAAAACGAATATAAACCCGAAAGTTCCGGCGTTGCCTTGATGTAGTTTCCCGACCCTTGCACCCGATCCAAAAGCCCACGATCCGCCAGATCAGCCAGGGCCTTGCGCAGTGTTCCGACAGATGTGCCGAACCGTTCGGCCAACTCGCGTTCCGGGGCCAGCTTTTCCTGATCCACCAGACGACCAGCCATAATGTCCCGCACCATGAGGGCGCTGATCTGGCGGTAGAGAGGAGGAGAGGCAGAAGGATCCATCATACACGATTTCAATTGATACAGCATTGATCTATATCAAGTCAGATGTTACGCAAGCGAAAAATGCGAGGTCAGCAGGAGGGAGCATGACGGTCGTACCGGTAACATCCGCAGAGTTGGACAGCCTGGAAGTTTCTTGGTTTGCCGCGCTTTGCTCGGACGATTATCAGTTCCTCGGTGTCCCTGACGGCGAGCTTCGGTCATCGTGGAACCACTGCAGCACGATCTTGAAAGAAGCGGAGAAGCAGGGCTTTCGGAACATCCTTTGCCCCTCCTCCTATCAGGTTGGACAGGATACGCTGAGTTTCGTCGCGGGCTGCGCGCCGCTGACCAGTCGAATCAACATGCTGGCCGCTGTCAGATGCGGAGAGATGCAGCCCATCATGCTGGCCCGGACCATCGCCACGCTTGATCACATGCTGGAAGGTCGTTTGACGGTGAATATCATCTCGTCCGACTTCCCGGGCGAGGTGGCCGAAAGCAGCTACCGCTATCAGCGCTCGCGCGAGGTGGTAGAGATCCTGAAACAGGCCTGGACCCGCGACACGATCAACTATTCCGGCGAGATCTACAATTTCGAGAATATCTCGATCGATCCGGCGAAACCTTACCAAACCGGCGGCCCACTTCTTTACTTTGGCGGCTACTCCCCCGCGGCGTTGGACCTGTGTGGGCAGCATTGCGATGTGTATCTGATGTGGCCAGAACCGAAGGAACAGATCAAAGAGCGGATGAAAGCGGTCAATCAGGTTGCCGAGAAGTATAACCGCACACTGGATTATGGCCTGCGCGTGCACATGATCGTTCGGGACACCGAGGCCGAGGCCAAGGAATATGCTGAATATCTGGTCAGCAAGCTCGACGATGAATATGGCACCCTTATCCGAGACCGCGCCCATGACAGCACCTCGCTGGGCGTTGCGCATCAGGCCAAGGCCCGGGAATTGGCGGACAAATTCGGCTATGTCGAGCCACATCTCTGGACAGGTGTTGGACGCGCCCGGTCCGGATGCGGCGCGGCCTTGGTTGGGTCAACCGATCAGATCCTGTCAGAGATTGAGGCTTTCCAAAAAATGGGGATCCGCGCCTTTATCTTCTCTGGCTATCCACATCTGGACGAATGCAAACATTTCGGACAGAAAGTCATGCCACAGCTAAAAACATGCTCGCTGCCAGAGGCTTATGGTCGAGTACCGTCCGAGATGCCTTTGACACCGCTAGCGGCAGGAGAACGTCGTTGATGGAACGGATCACGCTGGCGAAAGACCTCGAATTCAGCCGTATCGTTTATGGCATGTGGCGGTTGGGTGATGATGACGATACAAGCCCTGCACATATTCAGGCCAAAATCGAAGCCTGTTTAGCGCAAGGCATCACCACCATGGATCAGGCCGACATTTATGGCGGTTATGAAGCCGAGGAGTTGCTGGGCGCGACCCTGAAACAAGCGCCAGAGCTTCGGGAAAAGATCGAAATCGTAACCAAGTGCGATATCGTTGCGCCCGTCGGGCGATATGCAGACGCGCCGGTTAAGTACTATGACACATCGCGCGCCCACATTGTGGCTTCGGTCGATCACTCGCTGCGACTGATGCAGATCGACCAGATTGACCTGTTGCTGATCCACCGGCCCGATCCCTTGATGGACCACTATGAAACCGGCGCTGCGCTGGATGAAATGGTCAGTTCCGGGAAGGTTCGCGCCGTGGGCGTTTCGAACTTCAAGCCCTACGACTGGACCCTGCTGCAATCGGCCATGCACACAAAGCTGGTGACCAACCAGATTGAAATGAGCCTGCTCTGCCATGCGCCCTTTACCAATGGTGACTTGGCATTTTTGCAGGAGCATGAGATCAAACCAATGGCATGGTCTCCCCTTGGCGGAGGCGCCTTGTTCGGAAGTGAAAACAAGGCGCTGCGAGACGAAATGCAAGCGCTAGGCGAGAAATTTGGCGCAGATGATGCTGCTGTGGCCATCGCCTGGTTGCTCGCCCACCCGGCCCGGATCCTGCCTGTCATGGGCACCAACCGGATTGATCGGATCAAGACCTTTGCCGACGCGTTCAAGGTCGAAATGGATCGCCCCACCTGGTATTCGCTCTACACTCAGGCGCTGGGACACGAGGTTCCTTGATGGCGGATGGTGCCGGAGCATTTCCCATGAACATCTTTGACCCTGCCGCGGAACCTCGCAGCTTTCGCGATGCATTGGGATGTTACGCCACCGGCGTCACCGTCGTGACCTGTCAAACGTCCGATGGCCCGCTTGCAATGACTGCGAATAGCTTTGCAAGTGTCTCGCTCGATCCGCCCTTGGTCCTGTGGTCGCCCGGCAAAAGTTCCAAACGCCATGGCCCCTTCCTGGCCGCTCGGTTTTTCGCCATTCACGTCTTGCGGACGGATCAATCCGATACAGCATTGCGGTTCGCCAAGGATGGAACCGCATTTGCAGGTTTGGACTGGCACAGCAATGAGAACGGCACGCCGCTGTTGGGCGATTGCCTTTCAAGGTTCGATTGCTCAACGAGTGCACAGCACGATGCCGGTGATCATACGATCATAGTGGGGCGCGTGATCCAAGCAGCTCAAACAGTCGGCCAGCCCTTGGTCTTTGCTCAGGGGAACTATGGGTCCTTTACCAGCGGGTCGTAACCCGCGAAGGTGTCAGAACGGGCCAAGCCAGGCCCCAAAATAACGGGCCAGGAAAACTGGCCATTAAGGGAGGAGCCCAAGATGGGTGTGCTGTTGGGTCTTTTGGCCCCACTCCGGCTGACCAACGACGCGATTCAAGCGGTGTGTCGGGTGTTGGGCATCGTCGCCCTCGGGGTAATGGTGTTGTGCATCCTGATTCAGGTGTTCTTTCGCTACGCCTTGAACGACGCCCTGCCCTGGTCGGAAGAAGCTGCCCGGTTTTGCATGCTGTGGATGACGGGCCTGATGGCTCCGATTGCCTTTCGACAGGGCGGTTTCGTCGCAATCGATATGTTCGAACGCGCCCTGCCCAAGATTTTGGCCACCGTCTTAAGTTTGGCCTTGCTGCTGCTCGCCATGGCCGTTTTGGCATTTTCCTGGCAGATCGGATGGTCGGAAGTCACGGGTTTTGCCGGCACTTTCAAAACCGCTTCGCTCTACACGTTCTTCTTTCCAAGCATCGGCGACATGAATGTGGAATTCGGTCTGGAAAAGATGCCCCGGTCGCACATGATGGCCTCGCTGCTGGTGGGCGTAGCGCTGATGTTTTTGGCGGGGGTCGAATTGCTCCTCCGGATCATCATCACCATGAGTGGGGGCGGCGATCGATTGCCTGACCTTTCGGCCCCGGAACAGGCGGGCGCAGAATGACCGCGCTGATCTGGTTCCTGCCGATCTTTCTGATTCTCCTGATGATCGGCCTGCCGGTTTTCTTCGCCCTGTTGGCCGCCCCGGGCGCGATGCTGATTGCAACAGGCCAGGAAAGCGATCTGAAACTTCTTTACCGCAATCTTTACAATGGAATGGACAGTTTCCCATTGATGGCGCTGCCCTTCTTCATGCTGGCCGGCGAGATCATGAACCGCGGTGGTATCACCACTCGCCTAGTGGAGTTTTCGCAAGCCTTCATGGGGCATCTGCGCGGTGGGTTGGCCCATGTGAACATCCTGTCTTCCATTCTGTTTGCGGGTCTTTCCGGTTCTGCCGTGGCCGACACATCAGCATTGGGCTCAACTCTTATTCCGGCGATGGAAAAGAACGGTTATACCCGCCGGTTCGCTGCCGCCATCACTGCGGCATCTTCGGTGATTGGCCCCATTATTCCACCGTCCGGAATCATGATCATCTACGCCTATGTGATGGGCGAAAGCGTCGCCGCGCTATTTTTGGCCGGGATCGTGCCAGGCATCCTGGTTGGCGTCGGATTGATGGTTTTGGTGCGGGTTCTGGCGGACCGTTACGACCTTCCCAAGGCAGAGCGTGTGGTTCAGCAGGATGCGTCCATCAGCACAACCGAATATTGGGTCAGTTTTGTCTTGCTCCGGCTCAATATCGGCGGTTTGCTTTTCTGGATCTTCAGCGCCTCGACCGGGTTGGGCGGAGAGAAGACGTTGGATGATGGCACGGTCCAAGAAGCGAACCGGCTGATCCAGTGGGGAACGTTTTTGGTGTGCCTTTTGGCGTCCGATGCCATGCTGCGCGCCTATCGTGGTCAGGTCAGTTCTGATTTTCGCATCGTCTGCAAACGTGCTGTCGCGCCTTTGCAAACCCCTATCATTATCTTGGGCGGGATCCTGATTGGAGTGTTTACCCCAACGGAAGCGAGTGCGATCGCCGTGTTTTACGCTCTGATCGTCAGCTTCTTTGTGTTGCGGTCGATGAAATTGCGGGATCTCGGGCCGGTTCTGTCGCGCTCTGCCTTGGCATCGGCGACAGTTCTGCTGCTGGTCGGCGCCGCGGTCAGCTTCAAGACTGTTGTCGCCCTGTCAAATGCGCCTCAGGTCTTGGCCGAATTCATTT
>JBCBGY010000226.1:0-6692 GCA_038526275.1 Pseudomonadota bacterium
CCGCTTACCGCCTGCTCCGGTCCTTGCCTCCCCTCCCGTCAGCACTCTCCGAAAATAGGGGCCTCCCGGAACGCTGCCTGAAATCAGAGATTTCAACGCGTTCCAGGACACTTGATTTACTTCAGGTTTCGGAAACGCTGGGGGTCGGTCCAGCAAAGGACTGGACAAGCTCAGGCGATTAGGGGGCCAGCCCCCTCGCCGCGCAAAGCGCGCCTCACCCCGGGGATTTTCGTACTCTGGAATTGGGAGGAAAGACGAAACGACGAGCCAGGCACTGCAGCTCCAAGACGTTGCTGCCCTTCCTTTTCGTAGCTTCCCAAGCTCAAAGCGCGGGACAAACCAGAATTTTACTTTCGCGGCCATTGCTAACGCAGCATCGCTTCGCAGTTGCCGCATGTTCACTGCGATTTTCCAGAGAATGTCGCCAAAGCAGTCATCAAAATCTACAACGCCCCGCGAACCTCGAGCCACTATTTAGCTGTATGGTATCTCGGACGTGTTTCCAGACGCACCAATGGCAGCCAACGCGATCGTTGAAATGCATCGAAACACCAAGGCCTGGAAGCAATCCTGCGGCGTCGACATTTTTGGAATGCAGACGAAACCAGTTGTGCGCCTCTGCCTTCGACCTGTCTATTTGCTGAACAGGTCTGTCAACCGGTCGATTGTCCGGCGTACCTCGGGAAGGTGCCGATCGTCTTGGTGGGTTACGATCCATTGGTCGTGTGTCAGTTCTGGAACAACAGACCCTCTCCGCGCCAAAGATGGATATAGGTCGCCCGCAAAGGTTGGCAGCAAGGCTATTCCGAAACCTGACAACGCCACATCTAGGGCGTTTCGGGGGGTGTTGACGTCGCAAACCGCATCGGAGCCAACGGTTTTCTGCAACCATCTGGCCGACGGGGTTTTGCCAACGACCTTGATCCACCGATCTGGCGCATCCTGTGTTGCGTATCCGCAAAACTCAACTCGCATGATCTTTTTGCCCGCAAGGCGCACATCTTCGGGCCGCGCGTTGCGGAACCCAATCGCCACTTCGCGATGGGGAATGTCCAAAATGGCCTCGTCCGACACAAAGCGCAGGCGCAAATCAGCGGGTTGTCCGGTTATCGCAGTGAGGTTTTGCAACAGCGTCATTGTCGTCCAAGTGCCCGCCGAGATTTTCACCATCGGCACATCATGCGACCGAACGGGGACTGCAGCGCGCAGGATGTCAGATTCCACTTGGCGTAGAGCTGCTTGCAGCCCCTTGCCCTCATGGGTGAGTTCATAGCCCCGCCGGTGTCTTACAAATAGGTCGCGTCCGATGGCACGCTCTAGGGCGAGCATGCGCCGCCCCAGTGTCGCCGGGCTTGATCCTGTTGCCTTGGCCGCGGGGGACAGGCCGCCCTCACGGGCAACAGCCAAAAACAGTTGCAGATCTTGCCAATCATATGGCTTTTCATTCATGAAAAGAACTTTTCAAAACATTCCATTTTGTCAGGAATAGCCATGCGCCACAATGACAGCAAGACAAACCACACAATGAGGGTAGACCATGTACGCAACGAACCAGGACACGCCGCGGCGGCAAACACCCAAAAGCGAAGCGGATTACTTTTACCACGCCCATGGCAGTCTGGGGTGCGTTGCGCTTTACCGTCTAATTGAAACGCTCGACACGGTCCTTCCGGCGTGCTGTGGCGTGTCGATGTTCAATATCCGAAAGCTCCTCATTTTTGTGGCCACCTTCCAGGTAAGCGGGTCCAACAATGATGGACAGTGTAGACGCCCCAGAGATGCCGCTTGCCACACTGGGGCGTGGCGGGCCCATCGTGTCTAAATTCGCCCTCGGCACAATGACATTTGGCGCTGAAACAGATGAAGATACTGCCCATAGACAACTTGATATGTTCACCAGCCGTGGCGTCTCCTTCATCGATACAGCCGATGTCTACAGCGCAGGCGTGTCCGAAGAGATGATCGGCCGCTGGCTTCAAAAACGTGGGCACCATGACGATTTGATCCTGGCGACCAAAAGCCGTTTTGCACCGCCAAAGGGCAGCCATGGTGGTGGGGGGCGGCGCGCCATCACAACATCCGTCGAGGCAAGCTTACGGCGCCTTCAGATCGATGCCATTGATCTGTACTTTATCCATGGTTCGGACAAAGACACCCCGGTCGAGGAAACATTACGCACGCTTGGCGATCTGGTCAGCGCAGGCAAGGTCCATCATATCGCCTGGTCCAACGTCTCCGCCTGGCAGTTGCAGCGCGTCCTGTGCACGGCAGAAGCCAATGGGCTGCCCCGGCCTGTGGCCTTGCAGCCCCAATACAGCCTTCTGGACCGTGGCATTGAAACCGAGGTCCTGCCCTGCTGCCTGGAGGAAGGCGTTTCGCTCACACCTTGGTCCCCGCTGGGTGGGGGGTGGTTGACCGGCAAATATACGGCCAAAGGGCGACCAACAGGTGCGACCCGGCTGGGCGAGGATCCGAACCGCGGGGTTGAGGCCTATGATCTGCGCAACACGCAGCGTACCTACGCGGTTCTGGACGTTGTCAAAGAGATCGCGAAAGCGCATGACCGCCCGATGTCACATGTGGCCCTTGCCTGGCTTTCGGCGCGACCGGGGGTATCCTCGATCCTGCTTGGCGCACGGACAGTTGCGCAGTTGCAAGACAACATGGCCGCGGTCGATCTGGTTCTAAGCCCCGATGAGATGGACCGCCTTTCAACCGTTTCTTCCATCGGTACTCTGCCCTATCCGTATAACTCTTTGCGCGACTGGTGCGGGTTGAACATCTGGACAGATCTGAAAACTTGAACTGATGACCATGGATTTGAAAAAAGTGCTCGTCCTAGGGGCGGCAAGCTGGAACCGCATGATCTATGTCCCCGATCTTCCGCAAGGTCAGTCCGCCACTGTGTTCGATGCGCGCGAGATTGAAGGCGTGGGATCTACAGGCGTTGGGAAGGCCATGGCCTTGGCTGCGCTGGGTTGTGGGCCTGTTTTGCATTGCACGCTTGGGCGCGACCAACATGGTCAGCTTGTCAGATCAGCCTGTGAGGCACGTGATATTGCGTTGGTTGTCGATGAGCACGACGCACCAACGCCCCATCATGTAAACATCATGGATCAAAAGGGCGGGCGATATTCGTTGTTCGTTTCAAACGGACCGCCCGATCCTGAGATTGATGAACCGCGTATTGCGCAAACCATACAGGCGGCGGACACCATCTTCGTTAGCCTTTCAGTGTCGTCGAAGAAGCTCCTGCATCTTTTGCAAGGCGTTGAAGCTGAGGTCCTGCTCGACCTGCACGACTATGACGGCCAAAACCCTTGGATTTCATCGGTTGTGCTGATGTCCTACAGCTTTCCGACGTTGCGCTGGCGGACCCTTTGCCGATTATCGAACGCCTGTTGGCGGGGCGGGCGCAGCAGGTGGTCCTGACCAAAGCGGACAAGGGCGCACAAATCCACACAACGGAAGGTGTCGCGGTCGTGCCCGCTTATCCTGCCCATCTGCGTGACAGCAACGGTGCTGGGGATGCTTTTTCAGTGGCGCTTTGGTATGCGCAAAGTATAGGTTTTGACCTGCGCAAGGCTGTCAGGTTTGCCGCCGCAGCAGCGGCTTTTGCGGTCGAAAGCAACGCGCTGTTTCCAGATGATGTGTCCATTGAGGACATCATGCGGCGTGCATCAATTGAACCAAGTGCGTAAAGCCCTGTCTAACAACTCGTGGAGGGGCTAAAGACTTACTCCTGTAATTCGAATGCCTGTCGCAAGACGAAGCACCACAGCATGAAAGACAGTAACGCTCCGGCAATTATCCCTGGCGCGAGCATTGACGGCCCACCCAGTTGAAAAAGCCATGTCACGAGCAGACCGGCGATGGCAAAGGGGGCATAGATTAGTGGTAAAAACACAGTCATCACTTGTCCGAAGTTCGCGCTGTCGATCTCTCGATTCCGGACGATGATCGTTTCTACGTCGAGTATGTTGCGCACGGACAAGGCCAGACAAACTGCTGTCGCAAAAACTGCTACGTTGCTCGTCAGAAAGGCCGCTGCTAGCCCAAGTGCAGACAGAGCCATCGCCCAAGTTGCGCGTGTTGGCCGACTGAAGCGACGAGCGACCGATGGGTATGCCCACAAAAAAACCCAGGAGCCGATATGAATACCTGCAAACAAAGCTGCCGCACCGGCCGGGTCTTTCTGGAACGTTGTTTCCATCAACACCGGTAGGGCTCCAAAGACGATGCCCTGCAACAAGTTCAGTGCCCAAAGCAGATAAATGAGCTGCCGCAGAGTTGTGTTTGCAAACACATCAAAGGCGATTTTCCGGAGTCCAGCTGGCTCAGCGCGAACAGGGGAGAGCCCCCACAACAAGTTCGAGCGCGCTTGCAGCACATGCGCCCCTGTCACCGCGCCGGCCCCCGAAACAGCTAGAAGTGGCATCGCTCGGGTGCCTACTGCGCGCAGTTCAGCTCTGAAAGGCAGCAAAGCAAAGGCATTCGCGGGCATAAGTGCCAGCACATTTGTTGCGTTTGCAGCAACAGGTGGCAGGCCTGTCGCCATCAAAGCTGGAAAGGTAAACAACGTTGCTCCACCCGCCACAGAATTCCATGCCCCACCAAACAGACCGACGCCAATTAGAATGGCGACCTCTTGCATGGTCATAAAAGCGCCAGGAATGCAGCAGCGACGATTGAGCCTGCCAAGACAACATTTAGGATACTTTCTGCCAGCGGCGGCAAAGCGGCACGTCCCAGCCAGACCCCACCTGCCAGCCACAACAGATCAACGACGATCATGACTGCCACGACCACACTCCACTTGAGCACTGCATCAAGAAACGCATCGCCTGAAACCAAAGTCACCGGAGCCATCAGCGCGGCGAACGCGACATATGCCTTTGGGTTGGTCACACCCAAGGTCGCGCCAGCCAGCACAAACCCACCTTTGGGCGGTTCCACGGTTTCAGTTGGCGCGCCGACTGGGGCGGTCGCGATCTTCCAAGCGAGGTAAAGCAGATAAGCCCCCGCAACGACGGTCATCGCGATGCGCAAAGCTGGAATGGCTGTGACCAGCGACACTAGGCCCGCAGCACTGACCGCAGCTGCAGCGGCCAATCCTAGCTGCAATCCCCCGTAGAACCGGAGGCCTTTGCGCCCGCCATGAACCTTACCAACCGCCACGAGTGCGGCAATGGCCGGACCAGGAGAGCCAAGCAACCCAACCGCCGCAAGTGCAAAGGCGGCCAGCGTTACACTTTCTGTAAGGGACATGAAGAAACCTTTCCAAAGACAAGCTTAGGTTTCTGATGCCTCTAGTTATGGCCGCTCACCAGCTAATTTCCTTTCTGCCCTGAATTAAAGATGTTAATATCAAGGCTATGTTTGATCACGCCAATCGCAATATCGACATCGCGCTGTTGCGTGCCTTCGTTGCCGCGGCAGAGACTGGTAGCATGACGCTCGCTGCGCAAATGCTGAACCGTACCCAAGGGGCGGTCAGTCAACAGATTGCACGGCTTGAAGCCCTCTTTGATGCAAGCCTGTTTGATCGACGGCCAGAAGGCCTTCGTCCCACGACTGCGGGAGAGCGACTTTTGGTGGGCGCTCACCGGATGATCGCAGAGAACGATGCGCTGATGGCCACAATGATGGGCGTAGAAGCTGAAGGAGAGATACGGTTAGGTGTTCCACCCGACGTTGTCGGTGTCTTGATCCCACCCGCGTTGCGTCTTTTCCGCGAAAGGCATCCCAATGCGCGGGTGACACTTGTTAGCGAAGGGACAAGAGCACTCCGAGAGGCAATCGCGAGAGAACGGGTGGACCTTGCCATCACAACAGATGCTGTGCCGGCAGAAGATGCCTCGCCGCTCATGACCGATGAGCTTGTCTGGACAGGTGCGCCGGACGGATCGGCATACAAGACGAACCCTTTGCCGGTAGCACTCGGTGAAGAAACCTGTGCGTTCCGGGCATCTGCGGTGAACGCGCTAGTGACCGCCGGAATAGACTGGCGACCAGTGCTACAGATCGGGAGCCTGGAGCCCGTGATTGCGACACTTAATGCAGACGCAGCAATTGCCGTCTTTCTTTCAAGAACTATTCCGGAAGGACTAGATCAGGTGGGTCGAAAAACACTACCCAAACTACCAACGGCTTACGTAAACCTGACGACCCCACGTAATCAACCGTCCGATCTTGTTGCTGATCTAATCTCATGCCTCCGCGATACCTCAAACCGGTTGATCGCTGCCTGAGATACCGTCTGCGTTGCAATCCTCACTTAAGAACTATCATCATGTGCTGTCGCGCGCCGGTTTACTTTGGTCAAAAGTACCAATGGACATAACGCCTTGTTTGTATCTCTTTGCCGCGGCGGGATCCCTTGCTCGCGACCGCTACGGTCACCGAACATATGATGCGTGACATGCCACAAGGAGGAAGTACTTAAGTGGAAATCCGTCATTGGCTGATTGCTGAGGTATAACTGCAAAGCCCGTCACTAGGTCCGTGCCAACCTAGACTTCGTTGCGCAAAACGGAATGGCCGGTATCTCTCCTGCCGCTCAGCTTCGTTTACCGAGCGCTTGCAGCGATTCACGCGCTGCAAGCGCGCGCAGCAGGACATCGCTATGACTGGGTTGGGCTCAGAGCGGCCAAATGCACCTGCAGCACCGGCGCGGTCGGGCGCCGCCCGAG
>JBCBGY010000227.1:0-6676 GCA_038526275.1 Pseudomonadota bacterium
GCCTCCGGCGGAAGTATTTTGGCCAATAAGAAAGGGTTGTCGGGCGTGAAACTTGGAAAGGCGACGCTGTCTGAATCCAAGGATTTTTGATGCGGCGGCAGCCGATTTTTGAGGTATTTTTCGTGTGCTTTCGCGTTAAACCGGATTCATGAAGCATCAGGTTGGGCGATCGAGCCAAGGGCAAGCGGCGGTTGAATCTGAATGCGATCGAACACGACTTGCTTTAAGGGCGACGGGGTCTGCGCGAAGCGTCGCAGGTTTCGTTCGCGTCATTCAGAACGCAGCCGGCTTCGGCCGTGAGGCATCCGAGGATGGCGTTGGACCCCGGCGCGCCGGCATGGTAATGGTACCCCAGGGCGTCGCTTGCATGGCCGTTGCATTGGTCGAGGTCGGTGGGTGCCGTTCCGTCAGATGCGAGATGCGTGAAGATCTGGTAGCCGTCCATCGCAATGCCAACCTGATTGCCGTGACCGGTTGGCGCGGAGCTATCTTGAGGCCCATAGGTCAGTTCAGAATTGCCATGGCAGTCAGTCACGGCGTGGATGTGATAGCCGACATGGAGGTTCACATGTCCGCCGCAATCGTCGAACGGTGCCAGAGTGTAAGCCCCCAAGATGTCGCCAACGGGGGCGGGTGCGTCGAGGCGCACACCGTCGAAGGTCACGCCTGAACCGGAGAAGCGATTGTCGCTGGGTTGAGGGCTGTCATGGGGCGAAAGCGGAATGACGAACGTGTTTGTGGCGTCATCCGGCATATATTCCGGCAGGCACTCGACACAGTAATTCTGGTATTCCGGGTCAACGTCGGGCCGGGCGGCGGCCTGGCAGGCCTCCAGTGTTCCGGTAAAGCGGACTTTCCCCGTTTCCGGATCGAAGAGCTGCCAGTTGGTGTCGCCATAGAAACTTGCCAGGTTCTGGATGAAGGCCCCGTCGACATCATGCACAGCGCCGTTATTCAGCCAGATGCCTCCTGCCTCCTTGCCGTCATCGATTGAGCGGGGGCACCAGGGCCCGGGCGTGTAGCTTAGGGGCGACGTTTTGACGGTGATCGTGAAACATTCTGTCTGGGAGCCTTGGGACAAGGTGCAGTCCACCAGATCCGGACCTGCGACCAGGTTGGCATTGGCGAAATAGGTAGCGATTTGTGCCAATCGATCTTCCGCGTCCTGGGCCAGAATGGGTGTCACGCAAAGGGCAAGAGGCACTGCGCAAAGCAGGGAGAGATGTGACATGGTGGGCTCCTGCTGGGGTTGTTTGAAATGGTGAACCTTTTGAGTGATGTGCACCAGCTTTAGACCCGGCTGCCTATGGCAGCGGCCAAAGGTTGCCGAAAGGTCAGTCTGACTGGGGAAATGATTGGCCTGGCTTGGCCTTGCCTCGGGACCTGCTTAGCGTTGTGCCCGATGCCAAGGCTTTATCTTTCCATTCATCTTGCGGAGCTTGACCCCGGTCATGGGGTGGACTTGCCCACCGGACCTTCGGTGGCGCTGGCCCATGCGGGATCGCTGACCTTGAACGGTGCGGCCCTTGACCCGGCAGGGTTTGCCATGGATGGCAGATTGCAGGGTCGTGGCGTGGCAATTGCCTTTACGCTGACGCCCGGCCCGTGTGGTGCGCGATCAGAAGCCGTTGAGGTAGAGTTTCCTTGTCTGATCCGCCTGGATGAGGTCGCCTTTCCTCCAGGTGCCGTGGCCTATCGCCATGTCCATGCGGGACCGGGCTTTCGGCATTTGCGCTGGGGTGTTTTGCATCTGGATGCCGGGGACCATCAGTTCGATGCAGAAGCCGGTGTGACCTGGTTTGAGGCAGCGCATTCGCCGGTTCAGGCGACGGCCTCCCCCGACCATCAAGAGACCCGGTTTGTGCGGTGCATGATCCTGCCGCTTGATTATCAGGGGAGGCCGACGATCCGGTTCCTGGATCCGCAGGATGCGGAACGGCCAAGGTTACAGGTCACCCACAGGCATGTGGACCAGTTGCTGCTCGGTCATGGCGAGGCGGGATAGTGATCGGACAGAGATGAGGTGCGCCATTCCGGGTTGGGCTCTGCTGGCTCTGATGCATAGCCTGCTTCGCGGATGGCTTCGATGGCGCAATATTCGTCTTTGTCGGATGTGTCGCCGCTGATGCCAACGGCGCCCAAAGTGGTGCCCTGGGCTTCGATGAGGACCCCGCCGGGAACGGGTATGAACTGCCCGCCGGAGGCTGTGGCGATGGCTCCTTGGAAGGCCGGTCGGTTCGAGAGCCTGTCGCGGATCAGGCGGCTGGAGATGCCCATGCCCAAGGCGCCGTAGGCCTTGCCGAAGGCTATTTCGAACCGGACGAGGCCGGAGCCATCTTCGGATTGCATGGCCACCATCTTTCCGCCGGCATCCAAGACGACCACGGTAAGTGGCAGCAGGTTCGCCGCGCGCCCGCGCACCAAAGCCGTTGTGATGATCGCATTCGCCTTTTCGAGTGGAAGGGAGGTGTGCAGGCGCATAAGTGGGGTCTCCTATCCCATAAGGCTCGGCAGCCAGGTGACGATTTCGGGGAAGGCCAAGAGGGCGGCGATGGTCAGGACATCCGCAATGAAGAAAAGCCCGACCCCGCGAAACACATCCGTCAACGGGATGTCTGGCCTGACGCCGTTCACGACGAAGCAGTTCAGGCCTATGGGCGGCGTGATCAGACAGACCTCTGCCATTTTCACGACGATGATGCCGAACCAGATGGAGTCAAACCCAAGCGCGATCACGGCTGGGTATACGACCGGGAGCGTCAGCAGAAGCATCCCGATTGCGTCCATGAACATGCCCAGTATGGCATAGGCCAGCAGGATGCAGATCATGATCACCATCGGATCCACTTCGAGCGAAACGATCCAGCTTGTGAAGGCTTCTGGCAGGCCAGAAAAACCCAGGAACCGGACGAAGATCAAAACGCCCCAGATGAGGGAGAAAATCATCACCGTCAGTTTGGCGGCTTCCATCAGCGAACCCTGGATGTCCTGCCATTTTGTGCCGCGCAAGAGGGCGATAACGAATACCACAGCCGCGCCGAGAGCTCCGGCTTCGGTCGGGGTCGCCCAGCCGCCATAGATCGCGGAAATGATGATGAAAACCACCAGAAAGATGGGGAATATGCCGGGAAGGGACTGGATCCGTTCCGCCATCGAGAAGCCGCCCACGGAGGGGGCGTCTGATTTGCGGACCATGGCCCAGGCAATGATGATGCCTGCATAAATGAGCGCCGAGACAAGGCCTGGCAGGAATCCCGCGAGCAGCAGTTTGCCCACAGATTCCTCGACGATGATCGCGTAGATGACGATGATCGCCGACGGAGGGATTAACGTGGCCAGGGTGCCGCCAGCGGCGACAACGCCAGCCGCCAACCGACGGTTATAGCCATAGCGCAGCATTTCGGGGATTGCGACGCGGCTGAAGACGGCGGAGGTGGCTGTGGAGGCGCCCGACACGGCGGCAAAGCCTGCGGTCGCAAACACGGTGGCCACCGCGAGGCCGCCCGGGACCCAGCCGATCCACTTTCGCGCCGCATCGAACAATTGCTGGGTCATGCCCGCATGGTAGGCGAGGAAGCCGATGAAGATGAACATTGGCAGAACGCTGAGCGCATAGGCCGAAGATTTGGAATGCGGCACCGTGCCGACGATCCCGGCGGCGGGGCCCCAGCCCAAAAGCTCGACCAGGCCCAGGAGGCCGACAACGGCTGCCGCAAATACGACCCTTACGCCAACAAAGATCAGGGCCAGCAACAGCGCCAGGGCGATCAGGCCCACCAGGAACGGGTTTTCAAAACCAATGCCGAGGATCATTTCGCATCCCCGCTTGTTCGATCCTCTGCGTCGTCGCCCATGATTTCCTCGATCTCGTCCTTGGCTTGGTGAGCGACGTCTTTCATCAGGACCACACCAACGGGCTCCAAACTTGGGTTGAGCGCTAGGCGGATGGATCCGGCCAATTGGAGCCCGAGCCTCAGCCACCAAAGGCCGAACGCAATGGGCACCAAAAGTTTAGAGGGCCAAACGGGATATTCGGCATCAATCGTGGTATCGCCCAGGGTATATGCACGCCAGAAGTGGTCCCACCCGTAGAAGACCAGCACGCCGATGATGAACATCGCCACCAGAATGCCGAAACTTTCGACAATCCAAAGCATGCGGCCCCGGAACGTGCCGATCAGCAATTCCATCCGAATATGGGCACCGAGCCGCTGGCAGTAGGCCGCGCCGAGGAACGCCATTGACGCCATGGAAAGCTCGACAAGGTCGATATATCCGGTGATCGGAGCGTTGAAGATCGAGCGAAGCACGATTTGCGCGACGCCGAGGCACATCAGGGCGAAAATCGCGATGGCTGCCAAGAGGTTGGCCAGGTTCTCGATCGGCACCAGCAGCCTGTCAGTCATGGCCAGGGGACCAGAAGAAGCGGACATCTTGGTCCCTCCGGATGGCTGGGAAAAGGCGGGGGCGAAACGTCCCCCGCCGGACGTTTAGTTCGTCGATTGTGCTTCGGCGGCATATGCAAAGATCGCGTCGAACACACCTTGGGCGTCGAACAGATCTTTGTTTGCCTCGATCCAGGCATCCCAAACGGGTTGACCGGCCACTTCCCGGAACTTGGCCAGTTGTTCTTCGGAATAGGTGATTTTGGTCATGGATTCCTCGAAGGCCGGCAGGTTCACAGCGTCCGCCTTTGCGTACTCTTCCTGTTCGACCTCCAGAACCAGATCACGGTACTTTGCCAGCAAGTCCTTGTACTGATCGGGCAAGGCATCATAGGCGGTTTTGTTGAAGACCCAGCCGCATTCCGATGTGCCAGGCGCCAGGTTCGACGTAAACCATTCCGCTTCTTCATTAATTTTGAAGGAGACATGGGCATAGGTGTAAGGGAAGGCTGCCGCATCCAAGGCACCGCGCTGGAAGGCCGTGGAGGTTTCTCCGGCGGGCAGGGTCTGCTTTACGGCGCCTAAGACTTCCATTGCATCGCCCAAACCGCCACCTGCGCGGACCCGAAGGCCGGACCAGTCTTCCAGGTTTGTGGGAGCTGCGCCTTTGCCCAAAATCTCATATTGCGGGAGCAGGCCGGAGGCGTAGGGAATGGCGTTCCACTTTTCCATGTCGGCGACGATGGCGGGATGTTCAAACATCTTGGTCCGAACATACTTGTCTACTTCAGGATCGCCTAAAGGCAGGAATGGGAGCGAAAAGACCATCCAGGCTGGATTCTTGCCAGGGTGATAGAAGTTGCAGATGGCCGCGCCCTCGAACGCATTCAACTTAAGCCCGTCCAGATTTTCGCGGGAACCGGACAGTTGGCCGCCGTAGAAGATCTTGATGTTGAACTTGCCGCCAGTCTCTTCTCGCACCTTTTCGGCCATAGCTTCCATGCCCGCGGAAAGAGCGCGTGGATTGCCCCACATCGAGATTTTCCAGAATACGGGCGGGCCATCTACCGCTTGGGCAAACGAAGGGCCCGCCATGGCAAGGCAAAGCAAGCTCGTCAAAGTCAGTGACTTCAGTTTCATTTATTCCTCCCGTTACGTATCGTTATTGCGTGATTTATCGATTTTCTTGCCTTCAAAGTCAATAAATCGTCAATACGGGGGATAGACACCCCTTCTTTGTCTAACGTCGGGATCAGCACGAGTTTGACAAAATTCCAGAGATAATCGATATTTCTTCCGGGAGAGCAGCGATGAACCTAGTGGACAAAGACTTTGCTGGCCTGGATGGGTCTGCCACCCAGCGTGCCTACCACACGCTGCGGCACTTGATCGTCACGGGGGACCTGAAACCCGGAGAGAAACTGAAGATTGACGGTTTGCGTCAGCGCTTGGATACCGGCGCGTCGCCGATCCGCGAAGCTTTGAGCCTGCTGACATCTGACCATCTGGTAGAACGGATCGACCAACGGGGCTTTCGTACGGCACAGGTTAATGTTGAGAACTTTCGAGAGATCTTGGCCCTGCGTTGCGCGCTGGAGGACATGGCGCTGCACCAGAGCATCGCGAATGCGACACTGGCCTGGGAAGAAAAGGTCGTTTTGGCCCATCACAGGATGCAACGGGTGCAACCATCGGATCTGGATCGGTTTGAGACCTTCCACAAGGCCTTTCATATGTCCCTTCTGGACAATGCCGCTTCGCCAATCCTGTTGAAATTCTGCTCTCAGCTGTATGATTTGAACATTCGCTATCGCTATCTCGCTGGCAAAGCCCTGAACTACCAGCGTCGTGACATCAGCGAAGAGCACCAGGGGATCTTGGACGCTGCCGTGGCTCGGGACGCGACGGAGGCCAGTAGCCGCTTGATCGGCCATTACCGCATGACGGGGGATTATCTCGCCGGGCTTTTGGGCGATGGGGCAATCACCTGATCGAGTGGTCTGCTCGCTTTTGGAAAGCTGCTCGCACGGCGTCCAATCCAATGGCAGATGGCTGACTTCGTTTACTTACCAATCTTACATGGAAACGTGGCTCTCCCGCCCCCTTCGCTCGGCCTTTCGGCCTACTCAGGGGTTGGGCCCGGCCGCGCGTTCCGCGCGGCGCCTCCGGCGGAAGTATTTGAGCCAATAAGAAAGTAGGTGAGACAGCCAGTTTCAGGTGTTCCGGCAAACGCTGTAACACACGTGTTCGGCCTGGAGAACGCGCCTGGCATCTACCAAGTAAACCGCATC
>JBCBGY010000228.1:0-6654 GCA_038526275.1 Pseudomonadota bacterium
TTCAAGACTGTTGTCGCCCTGTCAAATGCGCCTCAGGTCTTGGCCGAATTCATTTTGGCCCTCAGCGAGAACCCCTTGATCCTCCTGTTTCTGATCAACATCCTGCTCTTCATTGTCGGCATGTTCCTGGATGCGGGGCCAGCGATTATCATCCTGGGGCCGATCTTGGGCCCGATCTTTGTGGAGATGGGCGTTCATCCTGTTCATTTCGCGATCATCATGAGCGTAAACCTAACCGTCGGGTTGGCCACGCCGCCCATGGGGTTGGTGCTTTTCGTGGCAAGTTCCGTCTCGGGCGAGCGGGTTGAAACCATCGCGCGCGCCATCCTGCCTTTCTTGGCCGTGGAGGTATTGGTGATTTTCTTAATCACCTACGTCCCGGCAATATCCATGACGATCCCCCGACTGGCGGGTTTCGTTTCACCCTGATGCACAAATGGGAGGTTCTTCATGCTCAAGGGATTAACGACAGCGGCTGTGACTGCTGCTGTACTGGTTGGGTCTGCTGCCAGCGGGTGGGCGGAGTCGCACGCTGACAAGATCACGTTGCGGGCGACCGCCAACTCCAACGAAAATGACGAGGACTATGACG
The DNA here is from genome assembly GCA_038526275.1 of Pseudomonadota bacterium. Lineage (GTDB taxonomy): Bacteria > Pseudomonadota > Alphaproteobacteria > Rhodobacterales > Rhodobacteraceae > 188UL27-1. The sequence goes on from JBCBGY010000228.1 coordinate 593, forward strand.
GTCTGATCGTCTTCAAAAATTACGTTGAAGCCGCCTCAAACGGTGCAATTGAAGTGGAATTGTTCATCGGAACCCAGCTTTGCTCCAACGGTGCGGAATGTCTGGCCGGTGTTGCGGATGGCTCGATTGACATCTACATTTCCACGTCGGGTGGAGCTTCGGGCATCTTCCCGTACGTTCAGGTGCTCGACCTACCTTACCTGATGGCGGATGACCGGGTTGCCGAAAAGGTTCTGACCGACACCGATTTCACCCGGACAATGCGCGATATGGCATTGGCTGACAGTGACGGGGCAATCCGTCTGATGACCATCGGCAATACCGGCGGGTGGCGCAACTTTGCCAACACCAAGCGTCGGGTTGCAGCGCCTGCCGACATGGAAGGATTAAAAATCCGGACGGTCGTAGCGGATCTTCCGCAGGAACTGGTCAAAGCTTTGGGTGCTGCTCCAACGCCGATCCCGTGGCCGGAACTCTTCACGAGCTTTCAGACCGGCGTGGTTGAAGGGTCGAAAAATGGTATCACCGATATCATGAGCATGAAGTTCCCGGATGCTGGTCTTCAATATGTCACGCTTGATGGCCACGCCTATATGGGTGCGCTTTGGTGGATGTCCAACGCCAAATTTACCGGGCTTGATGATGAGATGAAGCGCGTCGTGGCCGACGGTTTCTACCAGTTGCAGCAGGCGACATTCGCTTCGCCGAAGCGCAAGTCTATCGCCGCCTACGAGGAATTCGTCGCTGGCGGTGGCGATCTTTACGTCCCGACACCGGATGAGAAAGCCGCTTTCAAAGAGGCAGCCTCGCCAGTCTATGATTGGTTCAAAGCCAATGTGGATAAGGGCGAAGAGATTTTCACAGCTCTCGTCGACGCAGTCGGCGCAGCGGAAGCCTCGATCGACGAGGCCCGGGGCAAAGACCTCCAATAGGTCAGCATTGTGAGCGGTCGGCACCCCTTTTTGCGGGTGCCGACAAACTATCAAGTTAGCACGACATTTGTCCGATTGCCTGCAGTCGAGCAGACTGCCCCAAAAAAGCCAGAAGCAAAGTCTTTGACAGACAACCGTTGCCCTTTGAGCTCAGCCGGTCTTTTGAACGACCTGCGCGGGGATCGAAATAACAGTCTCGGTTGCGATATTGGTTTCCGACCATCGAGTCTCTAGATGCCAGGCTGTATCTTCTGCAGAGAGCGGTTTGGAAAAGAGAAAGCCCTGACCCGATAGGCCATTGATGTCCTTCAGATAGGCAAGATCCTCATCTCTTTCGATACCCTCAACCGTAATTTCCAGGTTCAATCCTTTGGCCATATCGACAATACCAGACACGATTCTCTGGTTCTCGGAATCTTGAGAAATTTGGGATACGAAACTTTTGTCGATCTTTAGTCGATCGAACGGTAATCGGCGGAGGTTGGACAAACTCGCAAACCCTGTGCCGAAATCGTCCAGTGCAACGGACACGCCCAAAGCCTGGAGACGACTGATTGCATCATACGCTTCGCTCGGATCATCAATAACAGCACTTTCTGTGATCTCGAGTTCAAGGCGGGAAGGTTCGAACCCAGTCTTGACCAGGATCGTATAGACATTCTCCACCAATCGCCGGTCTCGGAACTGTAGTGGGGAGATATTAACGCTGAGTACGAGGTCATCGTCCCACTTGCAGGCCGCCTCGCACGCCTGACGCATGATAGACCACCCCAACGGGCCTATGATGCCAGCTGTTTCTGCAATGGGAATGAATGTTGAGGGCGGCACATTCCCACGGGTCGGATGGTTCCATCTGGCCAATACCTCCAAGCCTTTGATCTTACCCGTGCCGATCTGAATAATCGGTTGAAAGAATGGCCTAATTTCATCGCTTGCTATCGCTTTCCGCAGGTCAGCTTCCAACAAAGCGGCTTGTCGGGCGGCAGTCTCCAGCTTGTCACTGTACCAGGCGAAACTGCCTCGCCCCGAACGTTTGGCGACATATAGCGCCTGGTCCGCTGTCGTGAGGCAACGATTTGACGCGTCTTTGATAGGGCTCCGCGATATTCCGATACTCGCGCCAACCGAAATCGCCGTGATGCCTTTGCCAAATGGTTTCGATACCGCTTTGATGATGAGGTCAGCCAAAGCTTCACATCGGGAGATCGTAGATCCTTTGCGCAAAACGATGGCAAACTCATCACCCCCCAGCCGGGCAACAAAATCATCAGCCGACAGTTGCCGTTCGATCCGGCGAGCCACTTCGACCAACACTGCGTCACCGATGGCGTGACCATGCAGGTCGTTGACAGGTTTAAACCGATCCAAATCTACGATCATTGTCGTGACGTGGCCTTCGGAACGGCGCCAATTGATCTTCGCCAACGACTCGATGTGGCGAAACAGCGCCCGGCGATTGCCTAATCCGGTCAGGGGATCCGTGAGAGAGATTCGAATTGCCTTCGCTTCGGTCGCAGCCTGGCTCTTCAATGCGGATTTCAGTTGGACGGTTTTTAGCACGAGGCCCAGGAGGACAACAGGGGTCAGGTTGACGGCCAGCAAGATCGCCTCGGCAGATAGGAATCCGTAGGCGCCGTCCCGGCTAAAGTCATACAAGCGTCCGATTAGATCAAAATGCACGCTGAGAACGAAGTTTCCAACACCAAAGCAGGCAATTCCCAAGCCAGCCAGCCTTCGTTCCCACGGTTTCGTCAGCACTCGGAACAACTCCATCGATACGCGCGGTGATATGCACACATCGACCTTTCCAAAGCCCTTACAGACCTATGAGAAAGAGCCGCGATCTTTCAGAAAAAATCTGGCGTCTGAGTGGTCAACAGTTTGTGGCACCAGCTCAGCGAAAAGGGTACAACCATACGCGATAGTCATCGATGAGAATCTGGGCCTTTTCAATTTGTTCTGCCGTCATCTTCTTTTGAACTTCTTCCAAACTGATCGCCGCGTCAGGGTCGCCGCCGATAGCGCTAAGGCCGTACCACATGTAGGCCCGAACGAGGTCAGGCGCGGGCATTCCAAGGCCGGTTTCATAGTACCAGCCGACACCAGACTGGGCGCCTGGATGGCCCTTCAGGCTCGACCGCAGGTACCATTCGAACGCGCGGACATAGTCCTGCTCGACCCCCAATCCCAACGCGTAGAGCACTCCGATCAATTCCTCGGCGTCGGCATTGCCAGACCGCGCAGCGGGCCAAAGAGCCTCGCGCGCGGCTTCGAACTTGCCCGTCTCCATCAGGTCGCGGGCCGCTTCGATATCCGCAAACGTGGGCGTCGCCGCCAGCGTCAAGTAAACAACCGCAAGTGCGGTGCGGGTTTTCTTCATGGACTAACGGTCCTTCTTTTCTCGGCGGTCACGGCTTTCGGAGATCCGCTGCCTGCGCCGTTAACTGATGCTGACTTCCTGCCCGTTGACCCGAAGCAGGCCGAGTTAGGGCATTTGCTTTTCTATGATAAGATATTGAGCGGGAATAGGAATATCAGTTGTGCCACATGCCACCACGCCGATCTGGCTGGCGGTGATGGGTTGAGCCTGGGGATCGGCGAAGGCGGAGAAGGTCTTGGTTCTGACCGAACTGGCGGCACTGGGTCTGATAAGGTGCGCAAGCGCATTCCCCGCAATGCGCCAAGCCTGTGGAACCTTGGTCACCGCGACGTTCGGGTTCTGTTTCACGATGGGCGTTTGTCGATCAATGACCAGTACGGAAACGGCTTTGACAGCCCTGCAGAAGAATGGTTGCCCAAAGAACTAAGCGATATTGTTGCAGCGCAGGCCGTTTTCCCCTTGGTCGCTCAGTTCGAGATGGCGGGTAACCCCAAAGAGAACGAAATTGCCGGGGCGGTGCATGACCGGATTGATGCTGCCTGGCCCATTCTGGCGAAACGCGTTCGAACGATACCGGCCTATGGAACAGCCTTTGTCGAGGCTTTCGATCATATCCAGATGCCAGAACAGGTGACGATTGTCGAAGTTGCGGGCGCGCTGAGCGCTTTCATCCGCGCGGAATGGCGCAATCACGATAGTCCGTTTGACGCGTACCTCGAAGGCGATACTGACGCCATGTCGGCGAGTTCTCAGCGAGGCATGCAGCTGTTTTACGGCCGTGCGAAATGCTCGACCTGCCATTCCGGCGCGTTGATGACGGACCAGAAGTTCCACGCGCTCGGTCTGCCAGCATTTGGGCCGGGTCGCACGAGGCGCTTTGATCCCTATGCGCGCGATGTCGGGCGGATGGGAGAAAGCGATGCTCTGGAAGATGCCTACAGGTTCCGCACGCCGCCATTGCGAAATGTCGCTTTGACCGGCCCTTACGGCCATAACGGCGCTTACCCCACCTTGCGCGGGATTGTTCGCCATCATCTGAACCCAAATGCTGCCAGAGAAGCCTGGCAGACGGATCAAGCCCAGCTTCCCGAACTGCCGTGGCTTCAGGAACTCGACTTTGTCATTCAGCAGGATCAACGCGAAATGGTGCGGCAAGCCCAGCACATCGATATCCAACCGGTGGCCCTGTCCGATTCAGAGGTTGAAGACATCGTGGCCTTCCTGAATGACCTAACCGGTGTAACGGTGCACAATCGGCCCTTCGGTGTACCGCTCCGAGTCCCGAGCGGACTACCGGTCGATCGCCAAAAATAGACAAATATGGGGTTATTTCCCGCTTAATTGTCCGTTTTTTGTGAATAAAGTGTGAAACGGGTTACCGTAGGTCAAAACTGAGTTACAGTGCCAGCGAGCGTGCCGAGGTAAGTCGTGAATTTTGTAGATCGTACAATCAGACTGCGGGTTCGCCTGTTCGGAGTGTTCTCCGCATCCTGGGATGGCGGCACCGAACTGCGAATACGATCAGTCAAGCAGCGCGCGATACTGGCGATGCTGATTACGGCGCCGGAGGGAGCGCGCACGCGGGCTTGGCTGCAAGACAAATTGTGGAATCGGTCGGGTCACGAACATGGCCGGGCCAGCCTGCGACGCGCCTTGACCGACTTGCGTAACGTCTTCGGCGAGCATTTCGGAGAGTTATTCGAGGTCTCCAACACCGACATCCAAATCAACCTTCAGTATGTCGAGCGGATCGACAGCCCATTTGATGGCGAATTTCTGGAAGGCGTCGACATTGGCGAGGAAGGGTTCGAAGAATGGATCCGCGAGGAGCGCCTGAAGCAAAGTGCGATGTCGTCCGGGATCAGTCAGGCCGCCCAAGTTAAGCCGCGCCAAATCGAAGAACTGAAAATACCCGGCTTCGAACATACACAGCCAACTCTGGCCATCCTGCCATTTAGCACCGCACGCGGTTATGACGGTACGGGGCAACTCGGCGACATGATTGCGGAAGAAGTTTCTCGCTCTCTGTCACGGTCATACCTCATTGACGTGATCTCGCATCTTAGTTGCCGCACCCTTGACGCCAGACAAGTGGCGATGAACGACATTCGGGCGGCTTTGGATGCTGACTACCTGGTCTGCGGGAACTACCGAGCCGACGGCGATAAGATCAGGCTGCATGCCGACTTCATAGATACAAGAACAGGCCGTATTGCCTGGACCCGAGAACTAGAGGGATCGCAGAGCGCTTTTCTGCAGGGCGATGAGGCGGTGATACGGGATCTGGCCACAGAAGTTGGCTATGCCGTTTCGGAAACTGCCGTGAGCTTGGCAGAAAACCACCCGGTCCCGGATGTGGAAACACATACGCTGCTGATGTCAGGCATTACCTTGATGCACCGCCAAAGTGTGGCGGGGTTCGCACGGGCAAAGAACTATCTGGAAGAGGTCATTCGACGGGTTCCGGCAAATTCATTTGTTCATGCCTGGATGGCCAAATGGTACGTCCTGAGCGTCGTCCAGGGCTGGTCGCGGGACCTGAACCAGGACGCGCAAATCGCGACCGATCTGACGGCAAAGGCCCTGGATCTGAATTCCGAATGTTCAATCTCCCTGGCCATCGACGGCTTCGTTCACAACAACCTGCTGAAGCGCTTCGACATCGCCATGGAACGCTATTCCGATGCGATTGAGGTGGATCCGAACAATGCGCTGGCTTGGCTGTTGAAAGGCACGTTCCACGCTTTCAC
>JBCBGY010000229.1:0-6621 GCA_038526275.1 Pseudomonadota bacterium
GCCTTGCATGACCGGATGGGCGCGACGACGGTGTACGTGACCCATGACCAACTTGAAGCCATGCAGATGGGCGACAAGATCGTGGTGATGAACCATGGCGTGATCGAACAGTTTGGCACGCCGCAAGATATCTACGACAAGCCAGCCACCATGTTCGTGGCCGAATTCATCGGCTCACCCCATATGAACTTTCTGAAGTTTCACGGCCATTTGGCGGCAGGAGCGACGGCGGTCGAGATGCAACACCAGACCTTGGGCGTCCCGACGCTGCGCCAGCCTTTCGACGGCGATATGGTCTATGGCGTGCGGCCTGAACATGTGCGTCTGTCGGATGGCGCAGGCTATCGCGGCGAGATCGTCGCAACAGAATATTTGGGCACGACCCAAATCGTGACGCTGACCACCCAAAACGGCGAGGTTAAGGCCCGGATTGCCTCGGACCAGCCTGCCAGGGTCGGTGAGACCGTAGGGCTCGACTTCAACGGCGACACAGTAACGCTGTTCGACAACCAATCCGGGAAGGCCATCCTGTCGGATCTGAATGCAGGGGTCCTGTCTCATGGCTGAAGTGTCGCTGCACAATGTCACCAAGGCATTTGGCAAGACGGTCGCGGTAGATGACGTCACGATGACCGTTCCCGATGGTGCCTTCGTCGTTCTGCTGGGGCCCACGGGCGCCGGGAAAACGACGACGCTCCGCTTGATTTCCGGGCTGGATCGACCCGATAGCGGAGAGATCTTGATCGGTGGTCGCCCTGTTGTGGAGGAAACCCCGGCGCAGCGGGACGTGGCGATGGTGTTTCAGCAATATTCGCTCTATCCGCATATGACGGTTCGCGACAATCTGGCCTTTCCGCTCCGGTCCCCCATCCTGCAGACCCCGAAGGATGAGGTGGCGCGAAAGGTCGCCGAAGTGGCCGAGGTTCTGCGCATCTCTCACAAGCTCGACAACAAGGCCACGGCCCTGTCGGGTGGGGAAATGCAGCGCGTTTCGATTGGGCGCGCACTGGTCCGGGACCCAGCGATCTATCTGATGGACGAACCGCTCAGTTCTCTGGATGCGAAGCTCAGGGCGGATCTCCGGGTGGAACTCAAACGGATCCAAGCCAATCTTGGGGCCACTTTGCTCTACGTGACCCACGATCAGATCGAAGCGATGACAATGGCCACCCATGTCGGCGTTTTGGATGAAGGCCGTCTGGTGCAATTCGGCAGCCCGCGCGATATCTACGAAGATCCCGTTAGCCTCTATGTTGCGGCCCGCCTTGGCTTGCCCCGGATCAATGCATTGCCCGCAGACCTGTTCGGCGGTGCACCATCGGGCGCCAAGACCATCGGACTGCGCCCTGAACATATCCAGCATGGCGAGGGGCAACCGTCAGAAGTGGTGCGGATCGAGCATCTTGGCGACCAAACGCGCCTGCATCTCACGCTCGCCGGGCATGACATCGTCACACTGACGAATGTCCATTCCGAGCTTCAGCCGGGCGATACCCTCGCCATTCAACCCCGCAACGCCCTGTATTTTGACGCCACCGGCGCCCGGATCGCCTGAGGAGGAGAGCCATGAAGCAGTTCATCAACAGCAAAGAATCCCTTGTCACAGAAGCGATTGACGGAACCCTGCGAACGGCGGGAGGACGGTTGGCCCGCTTGGACGGCTATCCTCACATCAAGGTGGTTGTCCGCACAGACTGGGACAGATCGAAAGTCGCGCTGGTGTCGGGCGGTGGATCCGGACACGAACCCAGCCATGCCGGGTTCGTGGGGCAGGGCATGTTAACGGCGGCGGTCTGTGGCGAAGTCTTCGCTTCGCCATCCGTGGATGCGGTCCTGGCGGGCATTTTGGCCGTGACCGGAAAAGCCGGGTGCCTGCTGATTGTTAAGAACTACACGGGCGACCGTTTGAATTTCGGCTTGGCGGCTGAACGGGCGCGCGCCCAAGGTCTGAAGGTGAATATGGTGGTGGTCGATGACGATATTGCCTTGCCAGACCTTCCGCAGGCCCGAGGTGTGGCAGGCACGCTCTTCGTCCACAAAATTGCTGGTGCGCTGGCGGAACAAGGTGCAGATCTGGACGCGGTTACCGAGGCCTCGAACCGCGTGATCAAGGGCGTGGTCTCCATCGGCATGTCCCTGGACACCTGCACTGTGCCTGGTTCGCCTAAGGAAGAGCGCATCCCGGAAGGCAAGGCGGAGCTTGGCCTGGGCATCCACGGAGAGGCGGGTATTGAGCAGGTCGAATTTTCCACTGCCCGTGAAGCTATGGAGATGGTGGTTGACCGACTGGCGCCCAATATCGCACCGGGCCCCCATGTTGCCCTCCTCAACAACCTGGGCAGCGCAACACCGTTGGAAATGGCTGTTCTGGCGGAGGAACTGACCCGGTCGCGCATCGGTGAGCAAATCCGTTGGCTCGTGGGGCCGTCGCCATTGATGACCTCGCTCGATATGCGGGGATTTTCGGTCTCCTTGCTCCCCGCAACGAAAGCTGACGAGACGGCATTGGTTGCCCCGGTGGCGCCCTGGGCCTGGCCCGGATGTCTGGCGGTCGGCGAGGTCGCGGTCGAGCCCCTGCCAGATGGTCTGAGCCCCATTCAGCCCATTCCATCTGAACATGCCGATACCCGCGCCTTTATCGAACGGTGTTGCACGATCCTGATCGGCGCGGAGACGGATTTGAACGCACTCGATGCGAAATCCGGTGACGGCGATACGGGCAGCACACTGGCGACAGCAGCGCGCGCCTTGATTTCCGCGCTCGACAGACTGCCGCTGGCAGATCAGACGCAGCTTTACCGTGCGATTGGGTTGGAACTCAGCCAAACGATGGGCGGTTCGTCTGGCGTGCTGTTAGCCATCTTCTTTGCTGCAGCAGGCGATGCGTCGGCAGCCGGCATGGACGAAATCGGGGCGTTGAAAGCGGGCCTCGACCGGATCCAGCAAGTTGGTGGTGCCCGTCCCGGCGACCGTACGATGATTGACGCCCTGTTCCCAGCGTTGGAAGGTCTCGGCCAGGGGTTGGCTGCTGCTGCCGCCGCGGCACGCGAGGGCGCAGATGCCACCGCCAGCATCACCCGCGCCCGGGCCGGGCGGGCGAGCTATCTTTCCGCAGAAAGCCTTGCCGGTCACAATGACCCGGGCGCCGAAGCCGTTGCGCGTTTGTTCGAAGAACTTACCGCTTAAGGCCGAACCAGGGTCAGGTCGAACTCCACTTTCAGGTAGTCTTCGGTGACCCGGCCTGAGAGTTCAAAGCCGGTCTCCGGAAAGGTCGCGGCGGGCATTTCCTGATACTGCATGATCAGATCGTTCCGCACACCGAATACCGTATCTTGGTCCAGATAGGGGTCATCTTCCGGGAAAACCTCTGTCACCAGCGGCTTAAAGCCTTCGGCCTCGATAATGAAATGCAGGTGTGACGGCCGCCAGGGATGGCGCCCACAAGCGCGCAGAATATCACCCACAGGTCCGTCTGACGGCACCGTATATTCCACGGGCTTTACGGTGGTGAAGGCATAGCGGCCATCGTCCCCCACGGTCTGGAGGCCATGGAAGGAATAGGTATCCTGGTCGGGATCCTGACTGGAATAAAGCCCGTTGGGAGCAGTTTGCCAGATATCCAGCGTGGCCCCGGGAATAGGCGTGCCTTCGGCGTCCTTTACAATGCCTTCGACCAGAACAACCTGCTCGGTGAAATCCTTGCGCAGATCAGCCCCAACCGCCAAAGGCGGCGATCCGGTGATGTGAAACGGGCCAAGCACCGAAGACGAGGTGCCTTCAGGCCGGGAATGCAGCATATCGACCAGCGACGACAAGCCCAACACGTCGGACAGCAAGACGAATTCATGCCGTTCTTTGTCGGAGATTTCCCCGGCCTTCTCCAGGAAATCGATACCGACGTTCCATTCGGCGTGGGTCAGGTTCACCTCCTTGGCGAAGGCATGCAGGTGCTTGACCAAACTTCCCATGATCTCTCGAAGGCGCGGGTCGGTATCCTGCCCCAGATAGCCCATGAAAACATCGGTAATGTTGTCTTTGGTGACGTTGCGCATGAGAGGTCTTTCTATCCAAGTATGGCCAGGCTGAGGCTCGGGAAGCTGATCAGCACAATCAGGACGAGGAGCATAACGAAGGCGAAGGGCAGGGCGCCGAGGAATACATCTTTCAGCGCAATGCGGTCATCGTCGAGCGTCGCCTTGATCACGAAACAACTGAGCCCAAGGGGCGGCGTAAGTAGCCCGATCTCTGCCGCGACCACCGCGACGATGCCGAACCACACAAGGCTCAGCCCCATTGAGTCGATCAACGGCAGGAACAGGGGCACCACGATCAGAATGATCGAAGCTGTGTCCAGGATCGTGCCGAGAAACAGCATCAGCACGACCAACAGGAACATGATCCAGAAGAAGCTGAACTGATTGGCCGTCAAGAAGCCTTGCAATTCATTGGGCAGGCCCGCAATGCCGAGCATTCTTGCATACATGGATGCGGTTGTGATCAGGAACAGAATGGCCGCCGTGATGTGACCTGTTTCGATAACGGTTTCCCAGAAGCTCTTGAGCGTGATCCGCCCGCGCACGGCGGCGATCAGAATACCCAGCAAAGAACCAGCGGCGCCGGCCTCCACAGGGGTTGTCCAGCCCGTATAGATCCCGCCCAACACGACGACAATCAAAGCGAGGATCGGGAGGGTTTTCGTGGCGATTTCACCCCATCCCATCAGGTCGTCTGCTTCGATAATGCGCCCGCCCACGAAGTTTGGTGTGAAACGGCCCATGAACCAGATGGCCAGGACGTAGGCTGCCGCCAGGAGCAAGCCTGGCACCACCCCGGCCAGGAACATCTCTCCCACAGATTGTTCCGCTACGAATGAGTAGATGATCAGCATCGCTGAGGGCGGGATGATCATGCCCAGCACAGAGCTGCCCGCCACAACGCCAACCGCAAAGCGGGGGTTGTATTCCTGGCGCAGCATCTCTGGCACGGACATTTTGGAAAAGACCGAGGCAGACGCGATGGATGATCCGGTCACAGCGGCAAAGACGGCATTTGCGCCCACCGTTGCCATGCCGATACCGCCGGTCACGCGTCGACAGCCCTGATTCATCACGGCGTAAATGTCCGCCCCGAGCCCTGCCTTAGAGACGATCAACCCCATAAAGGTGAAAAGCGGAATGGTGGCGAACGTATATTCCATTGCGCTGTCGCCGATGGCGATTTTCAGCAGCGCAAAGGACAGATCCATATTGCCGCGCATGAGCCAGATGGCAAGAAAGCTGACAAGGCCCAAGGCGATGGGAATGTAGACGCCCAGATAGATCAGCACGACAATCGCGACGATCGACATGAGGCCGATATCGAAGGGTGTCATGAGCCGCTTTCCTGATGGGGCTGGTCGTCGCCGGATTGGCTGAGGATGTGCAAGACGAAGTGAACGGTGCACAGACATGCGCTGAGGAAGATCACCAGTTTCACGGGCCACCATGGGGCAGTGAAAACACCGGGTACGCCGAAAAAGTCGCCCGAATTCCACATCTCTACGAATTCCGGCCAGATCGCGACCGCGACCAGTACCATGAACAGCGCGCTTACAAGGTCGATACCGCGGCTGAGCATGCGCCCAGCCGGCGGTTTCTTACGTATAAGCAGACCCAAAAAACCGTCAGATCGGGTCAGACGTCCGACACGGATCACGTCAGGCAATTGCAGAAAGACGATCAGTACCACAGAGAATTGCACGATTTCGTATGCGCCCAGGAAGGGTCTATTGAACAATCCCCGGGCGATGATGTCGTAGTTTACAACCGCAATCAGTCCGATAACCACGAAGGTGCCGACGACGTTGGCCGCCATGGCGACGACGCCGGCAATCTTGGCAAATAGGTCCACGTTGGTTGGGTCAGCTTAGTTGTTCAGAGCTTCCGCAGCCCAATCCCGTACCGGCGTGTGACCGGCTTCGACCAGCTTCGCCATGTAGGCCTGCAACATGTCTGTGCCGGGCTGACCTGCTTCATTCAGGCCCGTAGCCCATTCAGCGGCAATATTTGGCATTGCGTCTGCCCAGGCGGACCGTTCGGCCGCGTCCATTTCCACAATCGTGCCACCGGCTTCGACATAGGCGTCACGGCTGGCCTGTGCACGGTCCATGGCGATGCCCGCCACATGGTCACGATAGGCCACGGCCACCTCTTGCAGAACGCCTTGCACTTCTTCGGGCAGCTTGTTCCAGTAGTCCTTGTTCACAGTGATGGTTTTGGAATTCACTGCGCCAAGATCAGCCTTCAGCATGTAGGGCGCGACTTCGGCGATCTTGAAGGTCGAGGCAGCTTCGGGCCAGAGCATCGCATGGTCGACCAGACCGGTCTGAACCATGTTGTAGAAATCGGTCAGGCCGCCGCGCACACCAGCAGCACCTTCGATCCCTTCCAGATAACGCAGATTCATACCAGCGCCCGCCACCTTGGCCCCTTCCAGGTCGGACAGCGAGTTCACCGGATTGCGCGAAAACACCTGGTAGGTATCAAGCACGACACCCGTGGCCAGATAGACCTGGTTCTGCTTTTCGAACTCGGCCTGCATCGCAGGAAATTCCTTGGCGATCTCGTCAACAGCCTTGGCGAC
>JBCBGY010000230.1:0-6605 GCA_038526275.1 Pseudomonadota bacterium
GCTCTTTCGAGACCCTCGCTGCGATCTGCGTGAAGGTCAGATACGGCGGTTTTCTGATTTTTGGTCGGTTTTTAACTTTTTAACTGAAAGTAAATGTTGTCTGACGTTCCACACCTGACTGAGCCCGGGGCTTATTCGCCCTCGGGCTCGCCATTGTCCTCGCCCTGATCCGCGATGTAGGCAACCGACACGACCTGCTCTCCGGCGGCCGTGTTGAAGACCTTAACGCCGCCTGCTGACCGGGACCGGAAAGAAATTCCGTCCACGGGGCACCGGATCGACTGACCGGTGGAGGTGGCCAGCATGATCTGGTCGTCCATCTCGACCGGGAAGCAAGCGACCAGATCACCGCCGCGCATCGCCTTGTCCATCGCCATTACGCCCTGACCGCCACGACCCCGCACAGGGTAATCATGGCTCGACGTGATCTTGCCAGCCCCACCCGTGGTGATCGTCAGGATCAGATCTTCGGCAGCGGACATTTCGGCATATTTGTCAGGTGTGAAGTCCGTGCTTGCGGGCGCATCTTCATCGTCCTGGCTTTCAGCATCATCGGCCAAGCCTGCCACAGCGCGGCGCATCTTCAGATATGCGGCGCGGTCCTCTGGCGTGGCCTCGAAATGGCGGATCACCGCCATGGAGACCACCTTATCCCCGTCGGCCAGCCGGATGCCCCGCACACCGGTCGAGTCGCGGCCCTTGAAGATCCGGACATCCGTTGTCCGGAAGCGGATGGCCCGCCCCTGAGCCGTGACCAGCATGACATCGTCATCTTCGCTGCAAATCCGGGCGCGCACCAACTGCACATCCTCGGGCAGCTTCATGGCGATCTTGCCATTGCGCATGACATTTGTGAAATCGGAAAGCGCGTTCCGGCGCACGTCACCGGCTGTTGTGGAAAAGACGATCTGCAGGTCGCCCCAATCGGCCTCGTCCCGATCAACCGGCATGATGGCTGCAATCGAAACGCCTTGCGGAATTGGCAGGATATTGATGATGGCCTTGCCCCGTGCCGTGCGCCCGCCCTGGGGCAGCCGCCAGGTCTTGAGCTTGTAGGCCATCCCATCGGTGGTGAAGAACAGAAGCGGCGTGTGCGTATTGGCCACGAAAAGCGTGGTCACCACGTCGTCCTCTTTGGTCGACATGCTGCTCAGGCCCTTGCCACCGCGCCTTTGGGCACGGAATTCGTGCAATGGCGTGCGCTTGATGTAGCCGCCGGAGGTTATGGTAACGACCATATCCTCCTTCTCGATCAGATCTTCGTCCTCCATATCGCCGGACCATTCGGCGATCTCGGTCCGGCGGGGGACGGCAAATTGCTCTTTGACTTCGGTCAGTTCGCTCCGGATGATTTCCATGATCCGCTCGCGGGACCGCAGGATATCCAGATAGTCCAGGATCTTCTTTGCGAGTTCCTGAAGCTCGTCCGTGACCTCGCTCACGCCAAGTTGGGTCAGACGTTGCAAGCGCAGATCGAGGATCGCACGGGCCTGAATCTCTGACAGGTTGTAGGTGCCATCCTCGTTGATCGTGTGGGTCGGATCGTCGATCAGTTGGATATATTCCGCAATGTCCTGGGCGGGCCAGGCGCGGGTCATCAGCTTTTCTCGCGCTTCCGCCGCATCGGCAGAGGCACGGATGGTGGCCACGACTTCATCAACGTTCGACACCGCGACCGCCAGGCCGCACAATGTGTGGCTGCGTTCCCGCGCCTTGCGCAGTTCGAAGGCAGTTCGCCGGGCCACGACCTCTTCGCGGAAATCCAGGAACGATGTCAGGAACTTGCGCAGCGTCAGTTGCTCGGGCCGCCCGCCATTCAAGGCCAGCATGTTGCATCCGAACGATACCTGCATGGGCGTGAACCGAAACAACTGGTTCAATACCACATCCGCTGTGGCATCTCGCTTGAGTTCGATCACAACGCGCACGCCCACCCGGTCGCTTTCATCCTGAACGTGGGCAATGCCATCGATCCGCTTATCCCGGGCGGCATCCGCGATCCGCTCGATCATGGTGGCCTTGTTCACCTGGTACGGGATCTCGTCGATGATGATGGCGTAACGGTCTTTGCGCAGTTCTTCGATCCGGGTCTTGGCCCGAATGATCACGCTACCGCGTCCTTCGAGGTAGGCTTTGCGCGCGCCGGACCGGCCCAGGATGATGCCGCCGGTCGGGAAATCGGGCGCCGGGATATATTCGATCAACTGCTCGCTTGAAAGGTCGGGATCATCAATGAGCGCCAGCGTCGCGTCGATCACTTCGCCCAGATTGTGCGGCGGAATGCGCGTGGCCATACCCACGGCGATCCCTTCCGCGCCGTTGACCAGCATGTTGGGGAACCGCGCCGGCAGGACAAAGGGCTCCTGATCCTTGCCGTCATAGTTATCTTGGAAATCGACGGTTTCCTTGTCGATATCGGCCAGGACCGCGCCTGCGATCTTTGCCATCTTGATCTCGGTATAGCGCTGCGCCGCTGGCGGGTCGCCATCCATTGACCCGAAATTGCCTTGCGGGAACAAAAGCGGCGCCGACATCGAGAAATCCTGCGCCATCCGCACGAGCGCATCGTAGACAGCAGTTTCTCCATGCGGGTGAAACACACCGATGACAGCGCCAACGACTCGGGCAGATTTCGAGAAAGTCCGGTCGAACGTCTGGTTGTTGATGTGCATCGAGTAGAGAATTCTGCGATGAACCGGCTTCAAACCATCGCGAAGATCCGGAATCGCCCGACTGACGATCACGCTCATGGCATAGTCCATGAACGAGTCCGACATCTCCTGTTCTATCGAAATCGACGGCCCGTCGAACGTTGGGCGTTCAGGCGGCGTTTCGTCAGTATTATCAGGCGGTTCCGGCGTATCGGTCATTGCTCTGCTCTATTTTTATGCGCGGCGCTAGATCTAGTTGTCGCACTATATCCTGTCTGCGAGATAGGGTGCAATCAAAGATGAAGGCTGGCGCTGGCAGCCGTGAGGTTCGAGTGATAACATACTGTTTTTATTGAAAAGTAATCCTTGATCCGCATCCTTTCCTTACGAGCAGAGTTAAGGAGAGTATGATGCAAGTCAGTGAGACCGAGTTAATGCTGAAAGGGTACGGGCTGACCACAGCAGAATTTTTCTATCGTATGCCCGACTATCAGAACGTCCTGAACACCTTTGTTTGGCAGGAATACGACCTGGCGCCAGATCATCCCCGGCTATTCAAGTTCATCGAGTTTTGGCAGGACGAGATCGAAGGCCCGCTTCATTCCGTGCGGTTCACCCATCGGAAGATGATCTCGCCCGGCGAATGGCGGAATGTGACGGGAGAGTTCACCCTACATTAGCGCAGGTGCGTGGCTGATATTGATTTCTGTCGGAGCCTCCGGCCGGGATATTTGAACCAATAGGAAAAGGCTATTGGGTTTTCTGGCTGGCGATCCACCAGACCGTGCCGTTTTCGTCAGCAACGCCTCCGCGATAGTCGCCATCGTCGGTCCGTTTGAGGTCTTGGATGATCTGAGCGCCCGCTTCAATTGCCGCGGCAAAACAGGCATCGGCATCGGCCACATAAACATGCACATGGGCCGGGCTCGGGTTCGGCGTTTCGCCCATCATGATGATCGTGTCATCCAGACGGGCTTCGGCATGCTGGATACCTGAGCCGCCCGATCGATGGTGGATCCGCAAACGGGTGGCACCAAAGACCGTTTCGAGAAAGGTCAGTGTCGCTTCGGCATCCTGCACCAAAAGATAGGGGCTCGCCGAGGTATATCCTATCGGTTTCCAGGCCATGGCAGATCTGTACCATATTGGGGTAACGGCAAACAGAGACCGGCCCGATATCGCCATAATTTGGGCGGTTTTTTCATCTCTTTGCGCTTACACGTGCCGCAACCGAAACGATGGGGACGACATCTTTGATCCTGACACTGGACCAGGCGAAAGCTGAAACGTGGGACGTGATCATCGCAGGCACAAGCTTTGCGGCGATGTATTTCTGTTTGGGCCTGCCGCAGCACCTGCGCGTCTTGATGGTCGAAAAGGGCGGCTGGCACGAACACAGCGATCATATGGATGCCCGCAAAACAGTGGGCGCCGAAACCTTCCGGCGCAGTCCGCAGCATGCCGCGAACAAGGACTGGGTCGCGCATTCGACTTTTGGCGGCAACTCGAACTGCTGGACGGGCAATGTGCCCCGCTTCCTGCCCAGCGACTTTCGGATGCAGAGCCTTTATGGCCAAGGCGACGACTGGCCGCTGAGCTATGAAGATCTGGAGCCCTATTATGCGCGGGTCGAAGCGGCCATGGAGGTTGCGGGTGGCGGTTCGGATCACCTGTTTCCGCGCTCGACCCCCTACCCTTACCCGCCCCATGCGCTTTCGCGCACGGACAAGTTGTTGCAGGCCAAATCCGATCTGTGGATCCCGCTTCCTGCGGCCCGGTCCAATGGCGGATCACGGGCGACCTGTTGTGCCACCGGGAACTGCACACTTTGCCCGATCGACGCGAAATATTCCATTCTGAACGATCAGGACAGGTTCATGCGCGATGGCGTCAGCATCCTGCTCGACAGTGAAGTGCGCGAAGTTCTGATCGAAGGTGGTCAGGCCACCGGGGTTACTGTTCGCCATGATGGCGCGGAACATACCCTTCGAGCCGCGCATGTGGGTCTTGGGGCGAACGGCATATTTAACCCGGCGATCCTGTTGAGGTCCGGTGTCGACCACCCGGCCCTTGGTCGTTACCTGAACGAACAAACCGGTGCGTACTTTCTGGTCGACGCGCCGGGGCTCGGATATTTCGGCGGCACCGCAATCACGGGTCTGGGCTATGCGCTTTACGACGGGCCGCACCGGGCCGACTATGCCGCCGCCCTGATCGAGATCATCAACGCGCCCGCCATCCTGCGCCATGAGGAAGGCCGCTGGGGCGAACGAGCCATGGTGAAACTGGTGGTCGAGGATCTGCCACAGGAACGCAACCGCGTCTATCTGGACGATGGCGAGCCGGTGATCGAATGGCTGGGTTTCTCAGAGTATGGTCAGCGCGGCATGCAGGCCGCCCGAGAGAAGCTGCCCACACTGTTTGATGATGTTGAACAGTTCCAGCACTTCTTCGATTTTCCAACCGAGGCCCACATACAGGGCACGCACCGGATGGGCGACGACCCCGAACGATTCGTCACTGATGGATTCCAGCGCCTCCATTCCGTGCCTAACATCCACGTTTTGGGCTCTGGCGGCTTCCCGACCTGCGTGCCCGCCAATCCGACCCTTACCTTGGCCGCTCTGGCCCTTCGCGCAGGGGAGCATGTGACATGATCAAACGGCGAGCGATGATGTTGGGCGGCATCGCATTGGGATGTGCGGCAGCGGGCGGCGGGGCGAGCGTTTTTGGCGGGCCTTTGATCCAGCGCATGCAGTTGCGGCGCCTCTTGCGCGCGGCGGCGGGGCCGAAGCTCGCAAGCACAGCGGCGGCGGACGAGTTCATCCGGGCGATCATGACTGACGGTTTGCCGGAAGGGATCGGCACGCAAGTGGGCCATATCCGATATCTCTTCTTCACCTCGACGACCGCCATGGCCGCGCATGAAACCGGCGGAGAGCCTGAGTTTCTGGGCCTGTTCGACCAGACGCGCGGCTGTTTGAACGGCCTTTCCGCCGGGTTCGCTCCGGATCAGACGGCCTAGACCCGACTGCTTGCTACGGCTATCATCTCCGCCTGATTGCAGCACAGGTCCGCGCACATGACCAAGGAACTTCACATAATCGGCGGCGGCATGGCGGGGTGCGAGGCCGCGTGGCAGGCGACCCGAATGGGTGTGCCGGTGGTCTTGCATGAGATGCGGCCCAAGGTCGGCACATTCGCGCACAAGTCAGGCGATCTGGCCGAGATGGTGTGTTCCAACTCTTTCCGCTCGGACGATGACCAACAAAATGCGGTCGGGCTGCTCCATTGGGAAATGCGCGCGGCGGGTGGCCTGATCATGGAGATGGCCGACGCAAATGCGCTGCCTGCCGGAGGCGCTCTCGCTGTGGACCGAGAGCAGTTCGCGGCGAGCGTCACGGACCGTATTCGGGCTCATCCCCTGATTACGGTCGTCGAGGATGAAGTCACTGCACTCCCCGACACGCCTGCAATCATAGCCACTGGTCCGCTCACCTCTGGCGCATTGGCCGATGCGATTGCCGCCGAGACAGGACAACAGGCGCTGGCCTTTTTCGACGCAATCGCGCCCATCGTCTATGCCGACAGCATTGATATGGACGTTGCCTGGGAACAGTCCCGCTACGACAAAGGCGAAACCGAAGCGGAACGGAGGGCCTACATCAACTGCCCGATGACCCGGGACGATTATGAAAGCTTCATCGACGCGCTATTGGCGGCAGACAAGACAGAGTTCCACGAAGGCGAGACTGCCGGTTATTTCGACGGCTGCTTGCCGATCGAAGTGATGGCCGAACGGGGGCGCGAAACTTTGCGCCATGGGCCGATGAAACCGGTGGGCTTGACCAACCCACACCAGCCCGACATCAAAGCCCATGCCGTGGTGCAACTGCGGCGGGATAACAAGCTGGGCACGCTCTACAATATCGTGGGCTTTCAAACCAAGATGAA
>JBCBGY010000231.1:0-6588 GCA_038526275.1 Pseudomonadota bacterium
TGGCCCTCCCCCTAGCTGTGGGAGGGCCGCAAAAGACGCGGCTCAAGATCGGAACGCGCGGATGGCCTGTAAGCCGGATTCTGTCCCGGGGGGTGCCCCCCATCGATGACCATTCCTCTGGGCCTGCCGTTGCCGACGGGCTCTAGCTGCCAACCCGGATCTGCTGGGGCTGAAGCGGCCCCGGCGCGTTACCGCGCCACGCGATCCCTATTTGGCATTGCTCCCGGTGGGGCTTGCCATGCCGGTGCTGTTACCAGCCCCGCGGTGAGCTCTTACCTCACCGTTTCACCCTTGCCCGAGCGCGCCCGGGCGGTTTGATTTCTGTGGCGCTTTCCGTCGGGTTGCCCCGCCCGGGCGTTACCCGGCACCGTTGCTTCAAGGAGTCCGGACTTTCCTCCCAGGCCGGTGTTCACCAGCCGAAGGCGGCCATCCAGCCATCCGCGCGACGGCCCGCTTACGCCACCACCGGATCACGGTCAACGGGATAGCGCCGCGCAAGGTCCTGCATCAATGCGCGGTCCAATTCTGTTTCAGCGCCAAATGCCCAGGGTCGGAAGCGCTGACGAAAGGCATCAAGCACCAGCTCTTCCGGATTGGGACAATCAGCTGGTGGCACATAGCCAAAGGCCTGGGCGCTTTCCCAAAAAGGCGCATCACTGTCACCTGGCTCGGGCCAAACAGCCAAGTTCTGACAGGCCAGCCGTCGCCAATCAAACCGCCGGCCCGGGTCCTGCTTGCGGTCCGGTGCCATATCGGAATGACCAATCACGCAATGCCGCGCGATACCATGATCGCCGATCAGTCGCGCCAACAGCCCCTCCAACCGCATCATCTGGGGTTCGGCAAAAGGCGTCGCGCCATCGTTGGCAAGCTCTATCCCGATGGAATGAGAGTTCACGTCCTGGATGCCGCCCCATTGTCCGGCTCCCGCATGCCAGGCCCGATGCGCATCATCCACCAAATGCCAGGCCCGCCCATCTTCCGCGATCAGATAGTGGGCCGACACTTCGTAGGTGGGATCACACAAGCGATCCAGCGCCGCTTCGGCGCTGGTCATGGCAGTATAATGGAGAACGATCAGTCTGGGCAGCCCGCCCCCACGACGCGGTCCGTAGTTTGGGGACGGATGCCAGATCAGGGCGGATCAGCCGCCGCGCGCGAGGCGGAAGGGGCGAGGATCCCAGCCGCAGGCAAAACCGTCTCCGTCCGGATCCATGCCGCGACGGTCCCGCTCTGGCCCGCCGCCAGAGAGGAAGGCTTCTTGCGCCAGATCAGGCGACGCGTAACGGCCACAGACGCGAGAGGCCCGGGCGCCAGACCCAAAGGTTCGGCGATAGACAGGCTGGCCCACGTCATGGCTGGTCTGCAATGCGAAATCGACGATGTTCGGGGCGCCATCACTGCGGCGCGTCGGAACCGGCGCAACGGCCACTTGCTCAACTGGCGTCCGTTCGACTGTGCTGGATGGGGCCGAAAGGGAGGTTACTTGCTGACCGCCCGACAAGACGCTGGGCGACGCAGGTGTGATCGCTTGGGGTGCTGATGCCACATCGACCGGCTGCTCGCGGAGCGCGGACAAGGGTGCGCCTGTCGGCTCAACCGGTGTCAGCGCCGCCGTCGTCACCGGTTCCGGCGCGGGCGGGGCGGCAAATGTCGACTGACTTTCGGCCACAGCGACACGGCGGACAGGGGCCGCTGGTTCTACTTGCGCACCTGTCGCCTGAGCAGAGATAACCGGATCGGCCAAGGCCTGTTGCGGCGTCGGCGCCCCGGTCTCTTCAGGGCGATCTTGCTGGGTCGTGCCAGCCCCGGCCAATTGCTGTTCCCGCTCAAACCGGCGCCGCTGCTGCTCCGCCGAATAAGCGTTGTAGTCGCCAAAACCGACACCACGGTTCGACGTCGTAAAGGGCGCATCGGGGGCCGCACAGGCCGATAATGCCAACACCCCGCAGACTGTTAGAAAAACCCGTTTCATTGCCGAAAGCCTCGCTCGTAGGTTTTTCTTTTGGCCTACCACCATTTCGCGGGCTTGGAAATAAATCCTGCGGCGTTTTCCAAAACGTGTGCTGTATTCAACAAATCCGCTTCTTCCCAGGGCCGCCCGATCAATTGCAAACCCAATGGTAATTGCTGTTTGTCGAGCCCCGTCGGAATAGAAATGCCAGGCAGTCCGGCCAGATTTACCGTGACTGTAAAGACGTCGTTTAGATACATCTGAACAGGGTCGGCGTCAGCCATTTCGCCCAATCCAAAGGCTGCAGACGGTGTCGCCGGGGTCAGGATCGCGTCTACGCCTTCGGCGAACACATCCTCGAAGTCCTTCTTGATGAGGGTCCGAACACGGCGCGCCCGATTGTAGTAGGCGTCATAGAAACCGGCGCTCAGCACATATGTCCCGATCATTACGCGGCGCTGCACTTCGGCACCAAAGCCCTCTGCCCGGGTTTTTTCGTACATCTCGGTGATGCCATCGCCCTGCGCCAACTTCGCGCGATGCCCAAAGCGGACACCGTCATAGCGGGCAAGATTGCTGGACGCTTCCGCAGGTGCGATCACATAATAGGCAGGCAGCGCGTATTTGGTGTGTGGCAAACTGATATCGCGGATCTCGGCACCCGCATCTTTCAGCATCGCCGTGCCGTCGGCCCAAAGTGTTTCGATCTCGTCCGGCATACCGTCCATGCGGTATTCCTTGGGGATCCCGATCACCTTGCCTTTGATGTCGCCGGTCAGGGCCGCCTCGAAATCCGGCACGGCCAAGTCGGCGCTGGTGCTGTCTTTCGGATCATGGCCGCACATCGCCTGCAGCATGATTGCGGAATCCCGGACCGTCTTGGTCATGGGCCCGGCCTGGTCGAGCGAACTGGCAAAGGCCACGATCCCCCAACGCGAACACCGCCCGTAGGTCGGCTTGATGCCCACAATCCCGGCGAAGGCTGCCGGCTGGCGGATCGACCCGCCTGTATCGGTTCCCGTGGCGCCCAGACACAGATCAGCAGCCACCGCAGAGGCCGACCCGCCAGAAGAACCGCCCGGCGTGAGGGGCGTGTCATCATTCCCCCGCCGCCACGGATTGACGGCATTGCCATAGCAACTGGTCTCATTGCTCGACCCCATGGCGAATTCGTCCATGTTGAGCTTGCCGAGCATCACCGCGCCTGCATCGCGCAACTGGCCACTGACGGTGCTTTCATAGGGCGGCAGAAACCCTTCCAGAATGCGACTGGCGGCCTGGCTTGCGACGCCTTCGGTACAAAACAGATCCTTGATCCCAATGGGAATGCCGCACATGGCGGGCGCATTCCCCGCCTTGATCCTGGCATCCGCCGCCGCAGCGCGGTCGCGGGCGATGTCTGGCGTTGGATGGGCAACGGCGCCCAAGGCCCCTGCCCCGTCCATCGCCGCAAGGCAAGCTTCGGTCAGTTCTACCGAGGTCACATCTCCGGCGCGAAGCCGATCTCGCGCCTCGGCGATGGTCAAAGTGTTGAGATCGCTCATTCCACCACCTTTGGCACTGCAAAGAACCCTTCGCGAGCATCCGGTGCATTGGCCAGCACCTTGCCCGGCATATCCCCGTCCGTCACCACATCTTCGCGCCGCTTCAACTGCATGGGTGTGACCGAAACCATCGGCTCGACGCCCTCCACGTCCACCTCGTTCAGTTGCTCGATGAAGCCCAGGATCGCGTTAAACTCCTGCGCCAGTGCAGGTAGAGCCTCGTCTTCAACCCGGATCCGGGCCAGTTTGGCGACCTTTCGTGCGGTTTCAGTATCGATGGACATGGGATCTCCGCTCGTTGATTTGCGCTGCTTAGCCCGCAGCCCCTACGGGCGCAACCGCCGGACGAAGCGCGACCGGGATCCAGAGTCTGCTCGTCCTTAGAATGGTCGGAGCGCAGTGTGTCCCCAAATGGAGAAGGGGCGGCTGATCGCCACCCCTTTTCGCTCGCACCAAGAATGAGAGAGGAACTGCTTACCTGCCTTCGGCGACAGTTGTCCGAACTATTCCCAGCAATTCTTCGGCGGGGATGTCGCGTGCATTGCTGAATTCAATCCATTCGGCAATGGCAGACCCCGTCGACGCATCTTGCAACACTTCCAAGGCGATATCGTTGAATGTCACTTCCTCGATGCCGCGTTCGTCGAGCATGCGACGCCAGGCGGTCATGGTCACCTGGTTATAGTGTTGCAGAAAATGGTCGACGGCCTCTTTGGTCGATGAGAGCAACGCCTCGCGATGGGCCGGTTCGAGCGCCGCAAGCGCCTCAGAGTTCACCGCAATTGGGCAGTTCGTGGTTCCGGGGTTCAGATTTGTCGTCCACCATGTCGCGGTGTCGGCAATTCCGAACGCCATATGGGCATGGGGCGCGAATGCAGCCGCCTGAACGGTGCCGTTTCTCAGGGCTTCAAGCGTATTGGGCGCCGCGATCGAAACGGGTTCCGACTGCAGAACCTCAACAGCCGACGCTGCGCCACCGACGGCCCGGATAGAAATGTTGCGCAATCCGTACAGGTTGGTGGGCGCTGGGCCTGACCCGGCAAAGTTAAACTGCGGCAGCGGTGAGGGCATCAGGATCGTTGCGTTCCAGCGGGCCATGTCAGCGGTCACGGATGGATGGCTATAGACAGCGTTGGACACCTCTACTTCCAGTTCAAGACTGTTCACGCCGAGATACGGTAGCTCCAGCACCGTCAGAGACGGTGTTTTTTCGGGATGATAGCCCGTGCAGAATTGCGCCATTTCGAAGCTGCCCGCCCCAATGCCGTCCAGCATTTCACGGGGAGCCGCCAGTCCACCATAGTTCAAATCCAACGTAAACTCGCCGTTGGTCTTGGCACTGACCAGCTCTGCCAGCTTCTCTACATGTTCTGTAAAGGCGCGTCGCTTGCCCCAAAGCGCGACATCCCACTCCACTGCGACGGCTTCGCCCGCCATGGCGGCCGCTACGGCGGAAACCGCGACGGTTTTGAATAGTTTGTTCACGTCAAACCTCCTTACCCACACTTTTACCGTTGGTGGTCTTTAAGGGACCAACTGACCAAGTTTGGGCATGGGAGTGACTTTTTTTCGGTACTTTGAATTGACTCCTCGTGAGAGAGCCAGGCACGCCACTTAGGTTCGCGGGGCACTTTTCAGACGATTGCGTCGATAGACCTCGATCATCCAACCCAACATCACTCCATTCAGGCAGTGCCAGAGGAAGTGTGTGCCGAGCGGGAAGTTGGGACAAAGTGCCATGTCGACCGACCGGATCGATATTGAACCACAAAGGATTGCAGCGCCGATCAGCATGCCACGCGCTGTTTCCCCCAACTGTCGACTGAAAAGAACGCAATAGACAACCAAGAGAAGCGGGACGGTCCAGTAAAAGTTCGAGACTTCAAAGAATGGCAGACGGTCGAAGATCCAGGTTGCCGCGATCGCGTAAGGGATGAACCCTATAACGCCTAGGATCGACGCCCAAAGCGGCCATCCCAGGAAATGCCAGTTTACGGCGAACAAATAGACCAGGATAAACAGTCCGATTGGGATCACATCGCTCAGCGCGGCCCACTGCGTGGCGAAAGTATGGTACAGAAAGCTGCCCGTTCCAATGGCTGCCAAGATCACGCACAAGACCCGGCCCAAGGGAAGTCCCCGCGAGCGGCGCCACATGATCAATGCCGCCACCAGGAAGGCCGCGTTGGTCAGCGCGTTGACGGGCTCGGCCCAAAAGCTGAAATCCGTTCGCTCACAGTAGATGTCGATCTGTTCGGCCAATCCGTCCATCTGGTTCTCCGCGCGGCTGGCTCAAGAACAGCGCAACTATGGCCGCTGCGCAATCCGCTTCGGCACGCCACTCTAGCTAGGCAGGTTTGTGTTGCCGTTCTAGTGTCGCGCTGACGGCACGGAGGTAGAAATGAGAATCATTTGGTTGGGACATTCAAGTTTTCGGCTAGAGATCGAAGGGCAGGTTTTGCTGATTGATCCCTGGCTTACCGGAAATCCGATGTTGCCTGCTGAGATGCGCAAGCACGCCATCAAGGGCGCTACGCATATTCTGGTCACGCACGGGCATGGGGATCATGCGGGCAACGCGGCGGAACTGGCCAAGGAATTGAGCATCCCGATTGCCTGTATCCACGAACTGTCGGAGATTTGGGGCGCAGACGAGGCTGTGGAAACCATTGGGTTCGGCAAGGGCGGCACGATTGCCTTGGGCGAGGTGAAGGTGACCATGGTCAATGCCGTCCATTCCTCCAGCGTCGATTTTGCGGGCGGACCTTTGTCGGTAGCCGGGTCAGAGGCGGGCTTCATGATCGCGGGCGAAGGCCACACGATCTATGTAACGGGCGACACCGACATCATGGCCGACATGGACTGGATGGGCGATCTGCACAATCCGGATATCGGACTGCTGTGCGCCGGCGGTCACTATACAATGGATATGGCCCGCGCGGCCTATGCTGCAAAACGCTACTTCAATTTCAAGCTGGTGATCCCGAGCCACTACCGCACATTCCCGCTGCTGGAACAGTCGGCAGCAGCCCTAAAGGCAGGTCTTCCCGGCGTGAAGGTGGTCGAGCCAGAAGTGCTTGTACCGATTGA
>JBCBGY010000232.1:0-6479 GCA_038526275.1 Pseudomonadota bacterium
GATCCGTTCCAGAATGGCGTTCTGTCAACCTATACCAGCGGCGGTTCGGCCGAAGACAGCTTCAACATCCAACTTCTGTTTGAGGGCAACCAGTGGACCGTCGCGCTGCAACAGGCCTTTGTCGATGCTACCGAGTTCCTGAGCGACATTATCATCGGCGACACCCAGGACACGCCGTCCGTCTTTGGGCGGGACCCAGTTGATGATCTTCAGATTGAGGTCAATCTGGAAAGCATCGATGGCGTGAACAATACCCTGGCCTTTGCGGGTCCGCGGGGCATCGGCAACGAAGATCTACCCTATAGCGGCACGTCTACGTTCGATGTGGCCGATGCAGAACGCTTGAATGATCGCGGACAGTTGGACGATGTGGTGGTGCATGAATTCTTCCACGTCCTGGGCTTTGGCACGATCTTCAATCGCGAAGGCCTGTTGGAGAACAACCGCTTTGTCGGAGAGTTCACCACTCAGCTTTACAATGATGTTTATACCGAAATCTCTGACAACGACCCAGGCTCAGCGAATGGTCTTCCCACCCAGCAAGGTGGCGGGCATTTCGCAGAAGGAGTGTTCGAAGACGAATTGAACACGCCGGTTCTGGATTTCAGCGGGAACTACCTGTCGACCTTGTCCGTCGCCGCGTTGGAAGATCTGGGGTACGATACATTCCTAGACAATCCTTTCGATCCCGACGATCTGTTCGGCCCTGCCCCAACGACATCCATATTGGATACTGACTTCATATAGGTCGTGGTATTACCGTTCTGCGTGAGCCGCTCCGTTCGGAGCGGCCTTTTTCTTGGCAAGAACGGAGCGATCAAATGACGACAGAGGCCAAATCGGCGATCTGATGCCCGGATCTCGTCCTAAATTGGCCAGATCGCGCAGGGAAGATTGGTTAACCGATGACTCTCTTTCCGCCGCGGCAGGAACCGTTCACCAAAGGCATGACATGAAGCTCTACCGCCGTCAGAATCAGACTTTAGGGTATGTGATGATACAGAAGGCAAAACATGCCAAACTGCGCGTAAAGACCGGGAGCGGCCCATACTTTAGTTTTGAATCAGAAGACTTGACAAAAAAAGAACTCGCTGTTGGCTCTGGCCGTAGGTACTGTCGAGGTACCCGCGAAAGAATCGCATGCGACCGGCAAATGGCAGCTAAAAATTCTGGGACTCCGAGCGCCAAAGGCTCATTGTTTTCGGAACAATCCGAGGACGATATCTGTTTTTTGCCTCGACCAGGGCAAATATCTGCGATCCAAAGCGCCTTGAATAAGGGGTGGACCCAATGAACCCGGCCCGTGATCTTTCCGCTTGGCGTGAAACCATCCCTCTCGTACGCAAGGCTGCCCGTGGCGTTGGCCTCCCTTGGGGCTTGGCTGACCAGGCGGCTTGGGCGGCTTCTTGGATCTCGCAGTTCGGGATTGATGGGCCGACCCTAATGGCCAATGCCCTCGACGGGTTGGCCGAAATGTCATTGGCAAAGGTCCTGCCCCAGTCGTCAGACGGTGCCGGAGATTGGACAAGCCGCGGAACCTGGCTTTGCCCAATTTGCACCGGCGCGAGCCTGGCCGATTCGGCGATTTTGTTGCGGGCCGAGCCGATTCGGCCACTCGCCGTCCGCACGCCCTTTGCTTTGGTCCCATTCGCTGCCGCCGCCGCCTGGCAGTTGGAAATGCCCGTGGCCGTCGACCTGTCCGGAACGGTAATCCAAACGGATGGCAAGGATATTGCCATCTTTGGCGACGTTTCGTCCGCCGTAGAACAACTCATCGTAAATGCTGAGTTCCGGCTGATAGATCAGGTGGACCAACGCATGATCGTCCCGAAATCGAGCCAACATCCGGCGCAGTTGGAGACATGGCGTCGGTTGACGGAGTTGGCGCGGCGAAACGATGCCTTAGCCCTGCCCGAAACTGCGGCGCAACCGGCTCAACCCACTGATCTTAAAACGTAAAATTTGCAAATACCCGGATTTGGCCGCGCGCTTGGAGTGTCAGCTTAAATCTCTAGCCGCCCAAGAAATCAGCGGTGGGCACTTCAACTGCGTGCATAATCATCTGCCACGCAACTGCAGGCATGGTTGGGGCCCCATGCTCTTTACCCTGACAGCACTTGCCTAGATTTACGGCAGGATGTTGCACAATCTTACGATAGCCGTTGTCGAATCGGACCGGGATCGCGCCCGAGAGATCATTGAGGGTCTGACCGAAGGCGGATGGACCAATGTTAAGGTCATTGGTGATACTGTTGGCCTTGCCCGCAAGTTGGGAGAGATTGATCCCGACCTCGTATTGATCGACCTCGCCAACCCTGATCGCGACCTGCTCGAAAATCTCAGCGCTGCATCAGGTGCCACACAACGCCCCGTCGCGATGTTCGTGGATCGGTCGGACGACGAGATGACCCGTTCGGCTTTGGCCGCCGGGCTAAGCGCCTATGTCGTCGACGGCCTGCGCAAGGAGCGGATCAAGCCAGTGTTGGAGACTGCCATCGCGCGGTTCCAGATGGTCAGCCAGATGCGCACCGAACTGGAGGCGGCCAAGCGCGCGCTGGCGGAACGCAAGACAATTGACCGGGCCAAAGGCGTGCTGATGCGGGCCAAGAGCCTGAATGAAGACGAAGCTTATGGCCTCCTGCGCAAGACCGCGATGGACCAGGGTCGCAAGGTGATTGATGTGGCCGAGGCCTTGGTCACCGCGTCGGATCTGCTGCTATGACCCCGCGCCAGCTTGATTGTGGCTATGTGCCATTGGTTGATTCTGCGCCGCTGATCATTGCGCGCGCCCTCAACTTCGACAAAGAAGAAGGCATTCGCCTGAACCTTTTGCGGCAGCCCTCCTGGTCTGCCTTGCGAGACTTGCTGGCGCTTGGCCATCTGGACTGCGCACAGATGCTGTCGCCTTTGCCGATTGCGATGTCGCTTGGCCTTGGCGGGATCCCCTGCAGGATCGATGCGCTGATGGTCTTGTCTGTGAACGGCAATACCATCGGTGTCAGTAATGCATTGGCCGATGCGATGCGGGGCAATGGGTGGGACAGTGGCTTTCAGACGCCGTTCGAAACCGGGCGGCACCTCTTGGCCGCCGCAGAGGCACCATTGCGGGTCGGCGTCCCTTTCCCGTTTTCCATGCATGCAGAGCTTTTGCATATCTGGCTGGAGCGCAGCGGGCTTACCACGCCGCCCCAAATTATTACGATCCCGCCACCGCGCATGGCGGAAGCCGTCGCGAATGACCAGATTGATGCCTTTTGCGTAGGCGAACCCTGGGGCAGCCAGGCTGTTGAGGCGGGCGTCAGCGAGTTGATCTTACCGGGTCGCGCGATTTGGCAGTTTGCGCCAGAGAAGGTGCTGGCCGTCCGCCACCGCTGGATTGAAGAAGAACCGATGACAGTGGCGGCCCTTATGCGGACGATTTTCCATGCTTGTCGTTGGCTGGACAAACAGGACAACCGGACACTGGCCAGCGAAATTCTGATGCGCTCTGAATATCTGGACCTGTCGGACTCAGTGATTGACCGCGCGCTTATGGGTCGGATCTTGCCGCGGCCCGGCAGCATCGGTGAAGACGTTCCAGGCTTTCTCCACTTTGCTCGATCCGGGGCCACCTTCCCTTGGCGCAGTCAGGCCGCCTGGATCGCGCACCGACTTGCGCCGCGCCACGGCCTTAATCGCGAGACCGCCATCGCCGCTGCAAAGGCCTGCTTCCGCGCCGACCTGTACCGCGCGAATCTGGCGAGCCTTGGTGTCGATATGCCCGGTGCGTCAGAGAAGTTGGAGGGCAGTATGATCCACCGGACCGCCGTTGCGTCGGTGAAAGGGGATATGATTCTGGGACCGGATGCCTTCTTTGATGGCTCGATTTTTGACCCGACCGTGGTTGGGTAGCTCAAAAAATGGGCAAAACTGTGCATCTGCAGCATGGCGGAACCCGCTTTTGACGGGACACTTGCAGCCCGGGGCTCAGTCGACCTAGTTAGTCGGTGACAAGGCTCAGCGCCGTAAGCTTCGCCTTAGACCTGCATCGATGCAGGACGCGTCAGAGCAACGCCGCTCGATCTAAGTTTGCCTCTCCTCCTCCCTGGCAAACCATGATCGGCGGCGTTTGTGATTTTGAACAACCAAAAAATCCAATAGGGTTGAAAGGACTTACCATGAGATCAGTCTTGGCCGTCGCGCTCACGTCGACTGTTTTGATGTCGTCAGCGTCGTTCGCGGAAATGCTGGATGTGGAGAAAGACGAGCTAACCTTCGGGTTCATTAAGCTCACCGACATGGCACCGCTCGCGGTCGCTTACGAGAACGGCTATTTCGAAGACGAAGGTCTGTTCGTTACGCTGGAACCGCAAGCGAACTGGAAGGTTCTGCTGGACCGCGTGATCGACGGTGAACTGGACGGGGCCCACATGCTGGCCGGTCAACCTTTGGCCGCGACCATCGGCTTCGGCACCGAAGCCCATGTTATTACACCATTTTCAATGGATCTGAATGGCAACGGCATCACCGTTTCCAACGAAATCTGGGATCTGATGCGTCCAAACATCCCAAGCATGGATGACGGTCGTCCGGTTCACCCGATCAGCGCAAGTGCACTGAAACCTGTCGTCGAGCAGTTCAAAGACGAAGGTAAGCCCTTCAACATGGGCATGGTCTTCCCCGTGTCGACCCACAACTACGAGTTGCGCTACTGGCTCGCCGCTGGCGGCCTGGAGCCCGGCTTCTACTCGCCCGAAAACGTCTCCGGTCAGATCGGTGCGGACGTTTTGCTGAGCGTAACGCCTCCGCCGCAGATGCCCGCCACTTTGGAAGCTGGCACGATCTACGGCTACTGCGTAGGTGAGCCCTGGAACCAGCAAGCTGTGTTCAAAGGCATCGGTGTGCCCGTGATCACCGACTACCAGCTGTGGAAGAACAACCCGGAGAAGGTGTTCGGTATCACAGCGGAATTCGCCGAAGAATATCCACAGACCACGCTGGCAGTGACCAAGGCGCTGATCCGCGCGGCGATCTGGCTGGATGAAAACGACAATGCCAACCGCCCTGAAGCTGTGGAGATCCTGGCGCGGTCCGAATATGTGGGCGCGGATTACGAAGTGATCGCGAACTCCATGACAGGCTTCT
Organism: Pseudomonadota bacterium; assembly: GCA_038526275.1. Classification (GTDB taxonomy): domain Bacteria; phylum Pseudomonadota; class Alphaproteobacteria; order Rhodobacterales; family Rhodobacteraceae; genus 188UL27-1. The sequence continues at coordinate 5,125 of JBCBGY010000232.1, forward strand.
TCGAGTTCGAAAAAGGCGACAAGCGGGACATTCCCGACTTCAACGTGTTCTTCCGTTACAATGCCACTTACCCCTACTACTCGGACGCGATCTGGTATCTGACCCAGATGCGCCGTTGGGGTCAGATCCCGGAAGCCAAGTCCGACAGCTGGTATGATGAAGTGGCCAAGAAGGTTTACAAGCCGGAGATCTATCTGGAAGCCGCGCGTCTGCTGGTTGACGAAGGTCTGGCCAACGAAGCTGACTTCCCATGGGACAGCGACGGTTACAAAGAGCCGACACCGGCAGCCGATATCATCGACGGTATCCCCTATGACGGTCGTCAGCCGAATGCCTACCTGGAAAGCCTGCCGATCGGTCTGAAAGGCGAGCAGAAGGTCGTGGGCAACGAGGTTCAGGGCTAAGCCGCTGGGCGGGCGACCTCCGGGTCGCTCGGCACCTCTCCACATCAGAAAGTGCGTGGCCATGCATTGCGGTGCATGGCCCGCAACACCCCAACAACATCGCTCATTTACGCATTGGCAAGGTGACCCGCATGACAGCCATCGATCCCGAAAGCCTCGGCCCTGACGCTGCCAAAGAGGCGCGCAAGGCCCGGGCCTTCACCCGCATCAACAAGGCCGACACTTGGTTTAAAATCATTGGCTTGGCCTGGATGACCCCGGTCTTGAAGGCCATTGCGGGCGACAATCCCAAGGCGCAAATGCGCGAGATCTGGCAGCTTCTGGCCGTGCCACTTCTGGCGATCGTCGGCTTCCTGGTGCTGTGGGGCACGCTGGCACCGCAGGTGCAAACCTCGCTCGGCGCCATACCCGGTCCGGCAGCCGTTTGGGAACAGGTAGGTAACCTTCATGCTGACCACGTTCGCGAGCGCGAAAAGGCGGTGGCCTTTTACGAACGCCAAGATGAGCGGAATGCCAAGCTGATCGCGGACGGTCGGGAAGATCGCGTGAAGCAACGGGTTTATACCGGTAAGCCTACCTACTATGACCAGATCTGGACCTCGATCCAAACCGTGTTCTTTGGTTTCCTGATTGCAACGGTCGTGGCTGTCCCGCTGGGCATCATGGCGGGCTTGTCCATCACGGCCAACGCTGCACTGAACCCGCTGATCCAGATATTCAAGCCCGTCTCACCGCTGGCCTGGCTGCCCATTGTGACAATGATCGTCTCCGCAGCTTACACCGGCAACGACGGCTGGTTCTCCAAGTCCTTCCTGACATCGGCCATTACCGTGACGCTTTGTTCTCTCTGGCCTACCCTGATCAACACCGCGCTGGGTGTGAGCTCAATCGACAAAGACCTGCTGAATGTGTCCAAAGTTCTGAAGATGAACACCTGGACCAAGATCACCA
>JBCBGY010000233.1:0-6442 GCA_038526275.1 Pseudomonadota bacterium
CCCGGCCTGCCGCCGAACGCCTTCCAAACCGAAGACCGCTCTGGTCGCCCCATCATTGGATTTACGCTGTCTCTGATTGCAGATGCGCGAAACCCGGACGAGCTCGCGTTCATTCTGGGGCATGAGGCGGCGCACCATATTGAAGGACATCTTCGGACCAGTCGTCGCAGCGCAAGCATTGGCGCCTCCATCCTGGGGCGCGCGGTTGAAGCCAGCGGCGGCAGTCAGGAACAAATCGACGCGGCCTCCCAGATTGGGGCCACCGTCGGGGTTTTGCGCTACAGCCAGAAATTCGAACTGGAGGCTGACAGCCTGGGCACTGTCATTGCCCGACGCGCTGGATACGATCCGGTGCTTGGGGCGCAGTTCTTCAGCCGCATCCCAGATCCCGGCAACAGCTTTCTCAACACGCACCCGCCCAACGCTGCCCGTCAGGCCACAGTCAAACGGGTCGACGACCAACTCACCGGGCGGTAGGGCCCGCAGCGCGGGTGTCAGGATCCGACCGGTCGCCCCCAGAGATCATAGTCGTTGGCTTCATCCACTTGTACAGTGAGGATGTCACCGGGTTTGAGGTCAGCGAAACCCTCGTCAATGAAGAGATTTCCGTCGATTTCCGGCGCATCTGCCATGGTGCGGCAGGTCGCGGCTTCTTCATCCACCTCGTCGACGATGACAGGTAACGTCTGGCCCACCTTCGCGGTCAACTTCGCGGCGGAAATGGCCTGCGCCTTGGCCATGAACCGGTGCCAGCGATCCTCCTTGACCTCTTCCGGCACATGGTCCGGCAGGGCATTTGACCGGGCGCCTTCCACATTTTCGTAACGAAAACAGCCGACTCGATCGAGTTGGGCGTCGTCCATCCAGTCCAGCAGCGTTTGAAACTCGGCCTCCGTTTCCCCGGGATAGCCGACGATAAAAGTCGACCGAAGGGTCAAATCCGGACAAATCTTGCGCCATTCAGCGATCTGATCCAGCGTGCGTGCCGACGCAGCCGGGCGGGCCATGCGTTTAAGCGTGTCGGGATGGGCATGCTGGAACGGAATGTCCAAGTATGGCAACACGATGCCGTCGGCCATGAGCGGGATCAGATCCCGAACATGCGGATAGGGATAGACGTAATGCAACCGGACCCATGCGCCCAGGCTGCCCAGATCGCGGGCCAGATCCGTGATGTGAGCCCGGTGGCCCTTAGCTTCGGCATGCCGCACGTCAACGCCATAGGCAGACGTGTCCTGACTAATTACCAGCAATTCTCGGACGCCACGTTCGACGAGGCGCTCAGCCTCACGCAGCACCGCATGGGCTGGGCGACTGGCCAGTTTGCCGCGCATATCCGGGATAATGCAGAACTTGCAGGCGTGATTACAGCCTTCGGAGATCTTCAGATAGCTGTAGTGGCGCGGAGTTAAGCTCACCTGAGTTCCAGGCAACAGGTCAATAAACGGGTCGGGCGCGGGCGGAACCGCGGCATGGACCGCGTCGAGCACCTGCTCATATTGGTGCGGGCCAGTCACCGCCAGAACAGTCGGGTGCGCACCTGTAATATAGTCTGGCTCGGCACCGAGACAGCCAGTGACGATGACCCGCCCGTTTTCTGACAGAGCTTCGCCAATCGCATCAAGGCTTTCGGCCTTGGCGCTGTCGAGGAACCCACATGTATTGACGATAACGGCTTCCGCCCCGGCATAGTCTGGCGAGACGGCATACCCTTCGGCACGCAGGCGCGTGAGGATCCGTTCGCTGTCGACCAGAGCTTTCGGGCATCCGAGCGAGACCATACCTATGGTCGGCTGTCCGTCTCGCGGTTGTTCTATCCGGGGCTTCGGCGCAATATCGGGGCGAAGATCAGGGGGATTTTGCGACATGGGCGTTACCCCTCAACGGTCAGCGACCTGTTCTTAAACGGAAAAGCCCGGCGCGGCCGGGCTTTGCGACATGATGGGCACCAAACCCTTACCGGTCAGCGGCGACGATCGCGGCGCGAGCTCATCGGTTGGAACGCAACGCCGACATGGGCCTCGCAGTAAGGTTTGCCGGCTTGAACCGGAAGGCCACAGAACCAGAAATCGTCCGTGGCCGGGTCACCGATCGGCCATTTGCAGGTACGTTCAGTAAGTTCCATAAGAGTAAGCTTTTTCGCGCTTTTTTCGACTTCTCTGACACTGGCCAACGCCTCTGGACTGATTTCGTTGGCGGATGGCTGAGGCGGCAAGGGTTGACCGGCCGGGATGATTTGCTTTCGCGCAGGGATCACAGCTGGCGTTGTTTCAGGCTGTTGCGTGGGCGCTGAAGCGACCTCTTGCGGCGCCGAAGGTTTGGTTTTCACAATCTCCGGGTGAGGCGCTGGTTTTTCTTTGGCCGCTGGCTTGGCAGCCGCCGCCGTTGCCGTTGCCCCGGTTGCCCGGTTTGAAAGGCCCAAACGGTGGACCTTACCGATCACAGCATTGCGGGTCACACCACCCAGTTCCTTGGCGATCTGGCTGGCGCTTTGACCTTCGCCCCACATCTTCTTCAGTATTTCGACGCGTTCATCGGTCCAGGACATGGTGGCTCCTACGGATATCCGGGTCGGGGCACGCCCCTGATCTTCAGCACAACGGTGTACGATATTATGGGTCCCTAGCCATGGTGGCAAGGCACGGCGGGCGACAAATGTTGAGGAATTCGCCTAAACGCCCACATCCGGGCCAAGGCAGAGCATATCATCGTCGGCATTTCCCGCCTCATAGAGTTCGGTTGCCTGGGGGTCATTCTCAAACAATGCCCTTAACCCAGTACCCTGGCGGAAGAACGTCCAGCACTGCGGATCATCCCGGTCTTCGTACAGGAAACAGATGAATTGCCCCTCTTGGTACCAGGACCCGTCTTTGCATTGACCATCCAGAAACGACCAGCGAACCCGACGGTTCGGCAAATACTGTTCTACGCCATAGGCTTGGCCGTTATTATAGAAGTAGAGCGTCTTACCTTGGGTGTAGGCATCGAACTCTTCGGCGGACATAGGTTCTTCGGCCAAAGCCATCCCAGCCGCCCAAAGGCTCAGCACCGCACAAACCAAGAAACGCATGTCACACTCCTACCATTCCCGTTTGAAGCGACATAAGTCACGTTAGGCCAAACGGCTAGACCGCCGACAGAAAAGTGTTTCACGACGGCGGTCTATTGCAGGGTGGGGATACAAACTTCCGTCGGTACGCTGTAGATCTGGCCAACGGATAAGGATCGGGTGCGCATGGCGTTCTTCAAGAAACTCAAAGATCGGCTCTTCAAATCGTCGGCAAAGATCGAGGAAGGGCTCGATGCGATCGTTGAGGATGGCGGGAGTGTGGAGGAGGCCCCGGAGCCATCTGTTGTCCCCGGCGCCGTGGAGCCAGCGCCGGTTGTTCCGGAGCCCATGGCTCCCGACCCCGCTGACGTCCCCATGGAGGCGGCTGATGAGCCGGAGCCTGCGGAAGATACGATTGTCCCGCCAGAGCCGGAAATTTCCGAAGCAAGCACGCGCCCCGGCCTGATCGGGCGGCTCATGGGGCGTAGCGCCGAGCCCGTACTACGGCGGACGCTTGATGATGACATGCTGGAGCAGTTGGAAGAACTGCTTATTTCGGCTGATATGGGTGTGGATACGGCCCTTCGTGTCACGGCTAACATTGCGGAGGGCCGGTTTGGGCGTAAGCTTTCGACCGATGAGATTAAGGCCCTGCTTTGTGACGAGATCACCCGGATCATGGAGGCTGTTGCCAAGCCCCTGCCGCTTTACGCTTCGCGACCACAGGTTGTGCTGGTGGTGGGCGTCAATGGATCGGGTAAGACGACCACGATTGGCAAACTCGCCAGTCAATTCAAAGCGGCGGGCAAAGAAGTGGTCATCGCCGCGGGCGACACATTTCGCGCTGCCGCAGTGGAGCAGTTGCAAATCTGGGGAGACCGGGCTGGCGTGCCGGTACTGACCGCGCCCGAAGGGTCTGACCCCGCATCCCTGGCCTTTGATGCGCTGTCGCGCGCGCAAGAAACGGGCGCGGATCTGCTGATGATCGACACGGCGGGGCGTCTGCAAAACCGCGCCGACCTGATGGAGGAGCTTTCCAAAATCGTGCGCGTGATCCGCAAGAAAGACCCGGACGCACCGCACAACACTCTGTTGGTTCTGGATGCGACCACAGGCCAGAATGCCGTCAACCAGGTGGAAACCTTCCAAAAGCTGGCGGACGTCAGCGGCTTGGTCATGACCAAGCTCGACGGCACGGCAAAGGGAGGGGTTTTGGTCGCCCTGGCCGATAAGTTCGGCTTGCCGATACATGCTATTGGTGTCGGCGAGCAGATCGATGACCTGGCGCCATTTGATCCAGAAGACTTCGCAAAGGCTTTGACGGGCGCGTAACCGGCACTATCCCTTTACATTCATTCGGATTTTCCGACCGTTCTGCAAAGACCTAAGCGGCCTTGAACCCAGATATAGCCGTGATAGGGAAGGCAGACGCAAATTGAGGCCCATATGACCCAGGATTCCGGCGGTTCCGACCCAGAACCAAAGCAGATCAAACCGGCCGTCAAACAGGCCCTGGAGCTTGGCCCGCCCATGCTGTTCTTTGCGGTTTACCTTTGGATCAAGGACAATACCTACGATATTGGCGGGATCACCTATGACGGATTCATCATCGCCGCTGCAGGTTTTGTGCCGATCCTGCTGATCTCGATTGCGGTCTTGTGGTGGCTGACCGGCAAACTGAGCCGCATCCAGGTTTTGACCGCTTTCATGGTGATCGTTTTTGGTGGTCTGACCGTATGGTTCAATGACGGTGATTTCTTCAAAATGAAGACATCTATCGTCTATGGAATTTTTGCTGCGGTTCTGTCCTTCGGCCTGTGGCGCGGGCAAAGCTACTTGGCCTGGGTCATGGATGAGATGATGCCAATGGCCCACGAAGGATGGATGATTCTGACCCGACGCCTGGCAATGGCCTTTGGTTTTCTGGCGGCGGCGAACGAATTTGTGTGGCGCACCATGTCGGAAACCACCTGGGTGGTGGTCGAAACATTTGGGTTCCCTATCGCTTTATTTGCTTTCCTGACGCTCCAGATCGTCGGATTGCAGAAATATCTGGACGACGATGATAGCGAAGGCAGCGCATAAGCGTTCCTTCCCCCTGACGTCCGCGCTAAACCTGCTGCATGCCCGGTCGCCTTTACCTGACACGATCCCTTGATGCGCTTTGCGCAGCGATAGATGTGATGCTTCCGGACCCGCCGAACGAACCGTCGCGGGCCAACATTTCGCCCGGGCAAGAGATCCTGGTGATTACCGAGGCCGGGCTCACTCGGATGCGTTGGGGTATGATCCCGGTCGGTCGGGTGAATGCGCGGGGCCGGCCCGTGTTAGAGACCATTGTCAACGCGCGGGGCGAAACCGTCTTCGGCAAATCGGCCTACAAAGGGGTGGGCCGCGCCCTGGTGCCCGCCGACGGTTGGTACGAATGGACGGGTAAATCTGGCCGCAAACAACCCTGGCGCATCTGGCCCGCGGACGAAACTCCACTGACATTCGCCGCCATCACAGACGTCTGGACTGCGCCAGGGGGAACCGCAATTCACCAGGTTGCGCTCGTCACCTGCCCTCCTTCGGGCGATGTGGCCAAGCTCCATCACCGGATGGGCGTGATCGTAGCCCCGGAAGATCGTGCGACCTGGCTAAACGGGCACGAAGCCCAAGCCGAAGCGCTCATTCGCCCCTGGCCAGACGGTCGACTGCGACATGAAAAGGCCGATGATGTGGACTTCTCCGGGGCGTGATCACGAAATCGTGGAGGCAGTTGTGCATCACTCCGTTGCAGAATCGCCAACCCGTACACTCCTGTTTTTCAAGATCTGTTGATTATGAGTCGCGGGTCGGCAAAATAACGCTTACCTGCTCAAAATAGAGACTGCCAAACATGCTTAATCGTAGAACCTTTGTCGCCACAGCGGCGGCTGGTCTTGCGGCCCCAGCGATTGCTACTGCCCAAACCCAAAAGCCTTTTGTCCTGGCCGAAGAGTTTGTCCCCCGCTTCGTCCGCATCAAGAAAGGTCCGCAGATCGGTTCGTTGATCGTCGTGCCGCAGGAACATTTCCTGTATTTGATTACCGAAGAACGTCGCGCCATCCGCTATGGCGTGGGGGTCGGACGGGCTGGCCTTGAATTCAAAGGCACGGCAACCATCGACGTCAAGAAAGAATGGCCAACTTGGCGCCCGACGAACGAAATGATCGAACGGGAACCCAAAACCTATGCGCGCTTCAAAGACAATGACTATGTCCAACCGGGCGGCGTCAGCAATCCGCTTGGGGCACGGGCCCTGTACCTGTTCCAGAACGGCGTCGACACGTATTTCCGCATCCACGGAACCACCCAGCCCCAGTCCATCGGTCGGTCGGTTTCCAATGGCTGCATCCGGATGATCAATTC
>JBCBGY010000234.1:0-6436 GCA_038526275.1 Pseudomonadota bacterium
CACCCAAGCGCTGGAGCCCGTGGATCTGACCACAAAGGCCAACAAGCTGACAGTTCTGGTAAGCTGCTGGAACTGATCCGGCAGCGCCTATCCGCGCCAGAAATTCAGCGTGAGGATGGCATAGACCGCCAAAAGCTCCAGACGCCCCAGCCACATGGCACCGGCCAACAACCACTTGGCCGTGTCGTTCAAACTTGCAAAATTGCCTGCCGGGCCAATGACATCTCCCAGTCCAGGGCCAATATTGGCCAAAGCCGCAGCCGCCCCACTGAGCGATGTAATGAAATCGAGCCCCGTCATCCCCAGAGCGATGGACAATAGCCCAAGCGACACGATGAAGAGAACGAAGAATGACATGACCGAATTCAGCACGTCCTCGCCAACCGCCCGGCCTTCATAGCGGGGCGCAAATACTCCGTGGGGGCTGTGTATGGTCCTGATTTGCGCCAAGACAGACGATACGAGGAGCTGATAGCGGAATACCTTAACCGAACAGGCCGTCGATCCGGCGCAGCCTCCGATCAGACCCAAAAAGAAGATGGCGGCCACCGGAAATGCGCCCCAGAGCATGTAGTCCGCATTGGCGTAGCCCGTGCCGGTCAGAATGGATGTCACACTGAACAAGGCTTCACGCAGCGACCGTTCCGTGACCTCGCCTGCTTCAACCACACGCCATAGGGTCAAGACGATCCATACCGTGGCCAGGATCATCACAAAGCCGCGCACCTGACTGTCAGCCAGCAGAGCCCGCGGGCTGCCAGCAACCAACTGCACGTATCGAACGAAGGGCAACGCCGCCAGAACCATAAAGATCACGGCCACATACTGCGCTCCGGGTCCGAACGCGCCAAAGGACAGATCGTAATTGGCAAAACCACCGGTTGCGATCGTGGTCATGGCATGGACCGCGGCATCAAATCCCGACATTCCGGCGGCAAAGTAGGACAGGCCGCACGCAACGGTCAGAGCGAGGTAAATGACCGAGATCCGACTGGCGATCTCCGTCGCCCGGGGCAGAATTTTTCCAAACGTATCAAATCCTTCGGACCGGAAGATCTGCATCCCCCCAACCCGAAGTTCCGGCAAGAACACCATCGCCACCACGATAATCCCGATCCCGCCGATCCATTGCAGCAGACCACGCCACAAAAGAAGCCCCCGTGGAAGTGTGTCCAGATCACTGAATACCGTCGACCCCGTGGTCGTCAGCCCCGACATCGCCTCAAAAAACCCATCAACCAGCGTGGCATCGGTCGCGCCTAAGACAAACGGCAAGGCGCCGAAAACGGGCAGAGCCAACCAAACCCCGGTCGTCACAAGAAAGGTCTGCCGGATGCTCAAACCCTCGCCCACGGCATTGGCGCAGGCCAATGCCATCAAACCGCCCGTCAGCCCTGTCAAAGCCGCAGATTCCAAGAAAACAGGCCAATGGCCATTGCCATCGATCAGATCGATAAACATCGGCAACAGCATCGTCAGGCCCAGAATGGCAACGAGCAAGCCAATCACATAGCCCACGGGGCGCAGATCAAACATGGCTCAACGCTTGGCGCGCAGGGCAGCGCCTGTCAACGAGGTTCCGGACAAACAATGGGACGGTGGGCGGGGCGCCTTTCCGGCAAAGCCGGAAACAGCGCCGTTCCCGTCCCTCAGCCCACGTGGAACAGGCTCGAAAACAGTTTGGGATCCAAACTGTCTGCCGCAAACGTCTCCCCTTCGGTCAGAACGCTCACCGCATCATGGCTGTGCAGGCTCTCCTGATGGCTCGCAACCACACGGAAATCGCCAATCCGAACGTCCTGCTGCAACTGCTCGCAGAATGACCGAGCCGCATCTTCCACAAAGATCGGATTGGCCGCATTCAATTCTGCAAACGCTTGCTCGTCTTCCCGCTTCACCATGACCTGGGTCTCCGTCGGCACCGCCAACCGGCAAAGCTCGATCAGATCCTCAAACCACAAAACATCCGCCGTTGCGTCGACCTCAACCGATATCCTTGCCACCGACCGTTGCGAATGCGGCGTCGCCAATTGCCCACGGAACTGACGGGCATGCTCGGACAGTTCCAAGGAACAGGGGCAGGTCGAGGAATAGACATAATCCAGATGAATGATCTTCTTCCGAACCCCATCGCGTTCAACAAGCTCGAGGGCGATGTCGTAATATTGATAGCCTGCCAACCCGGACCGCAGAGACGGCATCTTAAGCGGGAACGAAAACCGCATCTGTATCCGGGCATCAAAGCTTTCCAGATCAGACTTATAGGCGTCCAGGGCCTGTTCGATCACCTCAAAGCTAAATGTCGCCTCAGCATGCTTGTAAAAGCTCCGCATGATCCGGGACATGTTGATGCCCTTCTTCTCGGCCTCCAGGCTGACAGAGCCGGTTACGCTCGTCTCAAGCGTCAGGTTGCCGTTATCACGAGTCTGAAAGCGGATTGGCAGACGAAAGTTGCTGATACCCACATGTTGGATTTGCCGCTTTGCGCCCCGGATTAGGCTACTTGGCCCATTCTGCAGGTCCGGCATCGACGCCTTGTAGGCCTCATCGACCTCGAAATCCTCAGGGTAAGCCCGGGCCAGGGCCGGATAGTTCGACACTTGGCGCCCGGGGATCAACCGGGAAATAACGGGGTCCAGGTCTGCGACTTCCACATCGCTCACCGCACCCGCCCACTGGCGCAGCACGGAAAGAGCGGCTTCAGCATCTTCGCGATTGGGCTCGCGGTCGAGATCTTTGGCATGGATGTTCATGGGCGTCCCCCTTGGATCCGTCTGATCGTGCCAACCCCACATGGGGTTGGTCACGGCCTATTACAATTTCTTACCAATATACGGTCACTGCACAGTTTCAGATGACAGTCTCGGGTCGAAAACTTGCCAGTTCCTTGATCCTAAGGACAAGAACAGCCCACCACTTCGCACGCAAACGTGCTCAGCTGTCACATTGTCATGGGCAGATTGTGAATGGTCAGGCAGCGTCCAGCGCGTTGCGGACATCTGCGGTCAGATCATCCTTGTGCTCAAGCCCGACGCTGAGGCGGACCAGTCCCGGCGTGATCCCCAAAGCGTCTTTCTGATCGTCGGCAAGACGCTGATGCGTTGTCGTTGCAGGGTGGGTCACGATGCTTTTCGCGTCCCCCAGATTGTTGGAAATCGTGAATATTTCCAACGCATTGAGGAACCGGAACGCCGCCTCTTGGCCACTGGCCAGATCAATTGATAGGACAGTGCCACCGCCCTCCATCTGCCGGGCCGCGACCGCATGTTGGCCATGGTTTGAAAGAGCCGGATAGATCACCCGCCGCAACTTGTTGTGCCCCTCCAAGGCCAGTGCCAAGGCGAGCGCACTGTCGGCCTGGGCCCGGCAGCGCAGATCCATGGTCTCCAATCCTTTCAGCAAAATCCAGGCCGTGAAGGGGCTCATGGCACCCCCGGTATGTTTCATGAACGGTTCGACGGTTTTTCTGATAAAGTCTTGTGTTCCCAGGATCACGCCACCCAGCACGCGGCCCTGGCCATCGATATGTTTGGTCGCCGAATAGATCACCACGTCGGCACCCAACTCGATCACGTTCGAAAAAACAGGGGTGGCAAACACATTATCCACCAGCACCTTGGCCCCGACCCGATGCGCCAGTTCCGCGACCCCTCGGATATCTGTGACCTCCAGAACCGGATTGGACACGCTTTCCAGAAACACGGCCTTGGTTTCAGGCCGGAGCGCTTGTTCCCAAGCGCCAAGGTCCGTTCCGTCGACAAACGTGACTTCCACGCCAAAGCGGGTCAGCACCTCTTCAAGGACGTAAAGACAGGACCCAAAGAGGGCACGCCCGGAAACGACGTGGTCTCCCGCCTTGAGCATGGAAAGCAGAGCACCAGAAACGGCAGCCATGCCCGATGCAGTGGCAAAGGCATCCTCGGCCCCTTCCACCGCCGCGATCCGTTCCTCGAACACCCGCACTGTGGGGTTACCGTAGCGGGCATAGATGAATTCATCTTCGCCCGCTTCCAGGAACCGCGCCTCGGCGGTTTCCGCACTGTCGTACACAAAACCCTGGGTGAGGAAGATCGCCTCGCTGAGCTCCCCATACTGGCTCCGGCGAATGCCACCATGTACCAGTTTGGTGCGTGTCTTATGGTCTGCCATTGTTTTGGTCCTTTCGAAACGGCGCCCTGCAATTCAGCCAGGCGGGCATGCCCGTCTCTGACCTCTTTAGCGGAGTGATTAACGTGGCCCGCAATCCGGTTAACAAATCGCCACACGCATGGGGATAGGGCGCGCGCGTCCCGAGGTCAAGGCAGAGCCAATACCCCAACTTTATGTTACATAACCTTTACCGGATCGACATCATTCTGTCGCGCGAGACAAGCATGGAACCACTACATCTAGTGGGGGCTTCAATGCCGGTCATTCAGGTCAACATCTCGGGACAACAGATCGTGGATCTTGATGGCGTTCGAAACCGCCTTCGTCATGCCCTTGCCCACACAGACCCTACGATGCCGGTTGTGGCAATGATCCACGGTTACAAATTCTCGCCCTTCGTTCCGGCCCACGACCCTCACACGCATATCCTGTCATCCGCGCCCAGCCGAACCGGTTTCAAGGCCGTGTCCTGGCCAAAAGGATTGGGCGCCGATGCGGGCTCCGTCGGCCCGATTTGCCTGGCCATAGGCTGGGAAGGACGCGCAAGCCCTTGGCAGGCTTATGATAATGCCGCAATGGCCGGACATGCGCTGGCCGACGTCATCAGGCTTGTGCGAGAGTGGCGGCCCGGGCAAATGGTGGATGTACTGGCCCATTCATTCGGTGCCAGGGTCGCGCTTTCAGCGCTACCGCACCTTCCTGCGGGCGCTATGGGACAGATGATTTTGATGGCCCCGGCAGAGTTGCGGAAACGGGCAATGCGGGCGCTCGATTGCCCTGCGGGGCGGGCGGCGGAGGTTATCGCAATCACGAGCCGCGAAAATGATCTGTTCGATGGAATGCTCGAATGGCTGGTCGCCCCCCACTGCATCGGCGACCGTGCGCTTAGCCACGGCCCCGCACCGCGCCAAACGCGCTGGACAACCATACAGATCGACGATCCCGAGACACGGCGGGCGCTCGCCGAATTCGGACATCGGATACCTGCGCCCGACAGACAGGTTTGCCACTGGTCCGTCTATGTTCGGACCGGCTTGTTCTCGCTCTATCGCGCCATCTATTCGGGCGAAATCTCACTGCCAGAGCTTCGCGCAAAGCTGCCAAAGCAACAGCGCCCGCGTTGGTCGCGCCTTTTTCAGCTTCCGGCGATGCCCAGTATTTTCCCAACGGGCCGGGCATCCTGATCAGGAATTTCAGGCGTATCGCCCCTAAGGCAGTTGCGGTTTGTCTTTGGATTGGCTTGCATCCGACCGGGTCGAGCAGGAATACCGTCTCATGAGCCGCAAAGACAGTCGCCGTACCCTTCTGGTCGCCCTGGGACCGTCAGATCTGGAATGGCTCCGCAATCGTGCCCAGGGACGGTCACTGGGAGATACCGTGCGGCGAATCGTTGAAGCCGGCCTTGCCCGTACTGTTCACGATGTCGGCTACATACCCTCTGAACCGCAACGCCGATTGCCGGTTCAATTGCCGAAGATGGTACGCAGCAAAGTGGAAACGCTCGCCCAGAATTGGAACAAACCTCGCGAATATGTGGTTTGGCAAGCCATCCGTCATAGTCAATCTGGCCCGACCGATCCGGAGTGACAGCTTGCCCCTCATCCCTTTGACAGCTTTGACGATGGTGGCCTTTGCCGCCAATTCCATACTGAACCGCCTGGCCCTGGCCGACGGATCCATCGGCGCGGTGGAGTTTGCAGCGCTTCGTGTCGTATCAGGCGCTTTGGTGCTGTGTTTGCTGGTGGCCGTCGGATCGGGCTGGGCCGCGCTTCGCTTGGGGGATGTTCAGGCGCGGCTGATACCGGTTGGTGCGCTCAGTCTTTACATGTTCGCCTTTTCGCTGTCCTACGTGGTGCTGGAAGCTGGCGTTGGTGCGCTGATCCTGTTTGGTGGCGTTCAGGTCACCATGTTCGCGGCAGCCGTGATTGCGCGGGAACCCGTGCCCCTTTGGCGGTGGGTGGGATCAGCACTCGCCCTATGCGGCCTGGCCTGGATCCTTTGGCCCAGCGGCGCGGCGGCACCGCCCCTGTTTTGGTCCGGGCTCATGGCGGCGGCGGCCTTCGGCTGGGGCATCTACTCGCTCTGGGGCCGCTCCGCGGGGCCGCCCTTGCCCGCAACCGCAGCCAACTTTGCACTCGCTGTTCCCATCGCCGTGGCGCTGTTTGCGCTTCTTGTCGGCCCGGCCTTCGTCATCTCGCCCAAAGGCGCGGTGTTGGCAGTGCTTTCAGGGGCCGTCACGTCTGGCCTGGGCTATGCCCTTTGGTACTCTGTCCTGCCCCGGCTGGAT
>JBCBGY010000235.1:0-6405 GCA_038526275.1 Pseudomonadota bacterium
GCATGGGTGGCCAGCCACGTATCAATGCTGGGCACGCCGGCAGTCATTCGTCGGTTTCTCCTGGCCGGTAGAGCGCGCCGCGCCCCAACATGTCGAGACACAGCTCCGCGGTCCAGGGCAGCATCAGCGACCCGCAACGGCTGTCGCGGTAAATCCGTTCGAGATGCAAACTGCGCAGCATTGACTGCCCGCCACAGGTGCGAATGGCGAGTTGCGCCAGCTCATTGGCGTTTTCCATGACCGTATATTGCGCGGCCCAAGCCCGCATCAGGCTGTCTTGGCTCGGGTTGGGGCCGGCTTCCGAAATCGCCTGGAACCATAGCGCCTTCGTTTGCTCAAGCATGACGCGCATCTGCGCCACGGCGATCTGCTTGGTGGGATACATCCGGCGTTTGACCGGCGGCGTCCCTGGCATCTCTCCCCGCAGGTACTTGACCGTAAAATCGTAGGCCGCCTGCGCCAAACCCACATAGGCCGGGGTCAGGGTCATGAACATGTGGGGCCATCGTTTGGCGGCCTGAAAGTAGATCCCGCGTGGCATCAGTTGCGCTTCGTCCGAGACAAACACATCCTTGAAAATCAGTGTGCGAGATACTGTTCCGCGCATGCCAAGCGGATCCCATTCGCCTTCGACTGTCACCCCTTCGGCGTCCGCAGGCACGGCCAGATACATCGTGTTGGCCCGGCTCATCACAGCGTCAGGTGCGTCGATCTCGGTGCAAAGCGCGCCGTAGAAATTGGCGTAACCCGACAGGGACGCGAAGATCTTCTTGCCATTCACGATCCAACCGCCATCGACCCGCAGCGCGGTTGTTCCGAACGCCTTTTTGCCCGCGGCGGCATCGCCGCCTTCGGAAAAGGGCTGGGCATAGATCATACCCTTTTCAAGAATCCGATTGTAGTGAAGCCCCCGCTTTTCCGCATGTTCGGCTTTCAAATCCGCGTCGTATTCCAATGTGTCGAGCAACGCACCGGACCAAAGACAGGAACAGACATGCATGTTGAAGGTCAGCGCCGTGGCCCCGCAATAGCGGCCGATCTCGGCGGCTGTCAGCATGTAGGTTTTGAAATCCGCCCCGTGGCCGCCATGTTCCTTCGGGATAGCGATGCCCAAAAGCCCGTTCTGCGCGAAATCGGCGAAGTTGTCCGTGGGAAAGGTGGCCTCTGCGTCATAGCGCGTGGCCCGTTTGTGCATTTTCTCCTGGCCCATGTCCCGCGCCAGTGTGGCCAGTTCGATCTGCTGGTCCGTCAGAGACCATGCGGACGGGTCAAAGATAGGTACATCACGATCGTGGGTGACGGGTTCTTGCTTCATGACAACCTCCCATAAAAGGTGCTCAGAATGCGGTTTGTCTCGACGGGCGCTTCCAGGTTCACCAGGTGACCTGCGCCAGCAATTTCGTGATACTCGGCGTCAGGCATCTTCTCGGCCATGCGTGCCATGGTTTTCGCCGGTGCGTTTTGATCCTCGGCTCCGGCGATCAGGCAGGTCGGAACTGCTATCTTCGCGATATCGTCGCGCCGGTCAAAGGTGACGAGGCACTGTAGGACCGCACGATATGTCGCCTCTGGAACTGTAGCCATGGACCCAGTCGCCGAAGCGATGGCGTCTGGTTGCGCGATTGTTCCAACAATTTCCGGAACGAACTCAGTGGCCAGTTCCGCAAGAGTTTTCCCAGCATCAAGCGGCGCAAGTCGCGCTGCCAGGAATGCATCCTTAAAGCTGTCGTCGCGGCCACCGAACGCCGACGTCGTCGCAATAAGAACGAGTGACCCGACCCTTTCTGGATAAAGGCAAGCCGTTTCGATAGCGATCATTCCGCCGATTGATTGCCCGCACAGATGCACCTTTTCGATCTGCAGCGCATCGAGCCATTGCACGAGTGACGCCGCTAGATTTGGGAAAGTCAGCTCCGTCAACAAGACCGACTGGCCATAGCCCGGCAGGTTCAGCCCATAGAGTGTGCCGTTCAGCCCATCGAGCTGCGGCTGGAAAGAGTCAGTATTCCCGCCGATACCGTGCAGAAAAGCGACCGGGATGCCACCCGATCCGGCTGTCACATAGTCCAGCCCGGCATCCTTCATTCAACCAGGGCCCCTTTTTGAACGACCGCCTGACCGTCCATTTCAATTGTGCAGCCCATCATGGGCAGATCAAAGTGGCCCTCGGTGAAACGCCCGGCAAATTCATTTGCGCCTGTGGAGTAAAGGAAGTTTCCAGCGACCGCCCGGAGCTCCGTTCCGTTGATGTCGCGTTTGTCATACATGGTCAGTGCTTCGTAGCGGGCGGCCTTGTTCAGCCCCCAGCCCACATGAGAGGTCGCATAGGCCTCGCGGTCACCAAATGCTTCGAAATAGGCGCGCATCAGCCGGGCATCTGCGTTGGATCCACCGACGTTGCTCACATAGTCCTCGGTAATGTCGAAGATCACTTCGCTGTCGAAATATGTCTTGAAGGTCAGATTCATGTCACCTGGCTGGAAGACGAGCCGACCATTGACCGACCCCGCCGCAGGAAAGCTCACGACAATGCCGCCGGGCCAGTGGGCCAACGTCCCTGGCTTATCCGTCCAGCCCCAAACGCCGACGCTGTTGGCCCCACCCATCGAAACCGTCAGGTCCGTGCCAGCCTCGCTGGTAACCCGCATCTCGGCAGCACTGCGGCAAAGCCGTGCTGCCGCCAAGGTGCGCGCCTTCAGATCATCGTCTGGCCGCATCCGTTCCAGCACGTCGGGATGTTCGTTGGAAACATTGAGAACTCGTGCTCCGCCACCAAGGATCGTCTTCAGCTCCGGCGCATGCATCAGACCTTCAAGCGTGAGGTCGACAACTAAATCGGCCCGGGACAAGGCCTCAACGGCAGCAGCCTGACCGTTGAGCGCACGGGATGCGCCTGTTGATCGCAAGATCGCCTGACCCTCTTGGACCGGTGACGGCACCTTTATGTGAAAGAAGGTTGCGCCCAGGCGCGCCAGGGCCAATTCCGCCAAGTGGACGTTCAAATCCCGGCTTTGGCTTTCGCTGAGAAGGATGGTTGTTTCGTCTGACCGTACCGCACAAGCCGCAAGGACCGCCTCAAAGGCGTCGATCCACTTGGCTTCAATCCGATCGTTCAGCATCCCTTCTCCCGGATTTAGTATGGCACTTGACCGCGAGTCTTTGTAGGGTAGATGAAAATGGAAAAGATGCAAAGTAATATAATTGCACCCGAAGACGAAGCGGGCTTCGTCGACGGTTACCTGCTCTATATTATGGCCCAGGCGAGCGCCGCCGTGAGCCAGGCCTTTCATGCGCAGCTGGCAGAGATGGGTGTTTCGGTGGCGACCTGGCGGATCTTGGCGAGCCTCTATCCGGACGGGGCCCTGAATGTCGGTGAGCTCGCCAGCAGATGCCTGACGAAACAGCCGACCCTTACGCGGCAACTCGATCGGCTTTGTGCCGAAGGCTGGGTTTCTCGGGAAAATGCATCAGATGATCGCAGAGGCGTCATCGTGAAACTGACGCCTGAAGGGTTCAAGCGGGTATCGCACTATGTGCGTCTTGCCAAAGACCATGAAGCCAAGGTTCTGGCCGACTATTCCGACGCCGAAGTCTCAACACTTAAGGCCATGCTGAAAGACTTGCAGCAGCGGGCTAAGGCAATGCCATCGAGCTAGATTAGACCGTTCCGCCGAGCGACCCTTCGAGCGTCGCAAGCTCCTGGCCGCCCGCCATCATGTCCTGCAGTTCCTCTGGCGTGATTTCACCCCGCTGCGCCGTCCCGAGCGTCTTGCCGCGGTTAAGCACGGTGAACCGGTCTCCCACTGCCAGCGCGTGACGGACATTGTGAGTGATGAAGACCACGCCGACGCCCTGTTTGCGCACCTTGTCGATGGTCGCGAGCACGTTGGACGTTTGACGCACACCCAGGGCAGAGGTCGGCTCATCCAGGATAAGCACCTTGGCTCCGAAATAGACCGCCCGCGAGATGGCAACGGTCTGGCGTTCGCCCCCAGACAATGTACCGACGGCTTGATCCGGACCACGAAGGTTGATGCCCATCTTGCGCATCTCTTCCATGGTCACTTTATCGGCGGCGGCACGGTCAAAGAAAGGGATGCCGGCGACCTTCTTGATTGGCTCATTGCCCATGAAGAAATTTCGGCTGACGGACATCAGCGGGATCATCGCCAGATGCTGGTGCACGGTGGCGATCCCAGCCGCCATCGCATCGCGGGGGTCTTCAAAGTGCATGGGTCTGCCGTCGAACTCAATCGTCCCCGCGGTGGGTTTGTGGACCCCGGACATCGTCTTGATGAAAGTCGATTTCCCTGCCCCGTTGTCCCCAAGAAGGCAGTGGCATTCGCCGGGATAAACCTCCACCGTGACACCGGCCAACGCAATAACGCTGCCAAAGTGCTTTTCAATGTCGGTCATGCGGATGATGGGTTCTGACATCTCAACGTTCCCCCGTAATCACGCGGCGGATGTAGGTGTTCAGGATCACCGCTCCGAGCAGGATGACACCCAGGAACACCCGGAAAAGCGAGCTTTCGACGCCCGCAAAGAAGAGGCCCTGCTGAACCACGCCGAAGATCAGCGCACCCAGGGCCGCGCCAAGGACCGAGCCATAGCCGCCCGTTAGAAGTGCCCCACCGATGACAACCGCAATGATCGCCTCGAACTCTTTAAGCAGGCCTCGGTCAGCGCCAGCAGATCCGAACTCCATGACCTGACAGGCCGCAAAGACTGTGGCGCAGAAAGCAGTGAACATAAACATCAGAACCTTGACACGGTTCACCGGCACGCCGGAATTGCGGGCCGCCTCGGCGTCGCCTCCGGCTGCGTAGATCCAGTTACCAAACCGTGTTCGGGTCAGAAGGATGTGGCCGAAAATGATGAGGATAATCGCCCAGACCACCAACATCGGAATGCCGTCGATGACCGGCTGGCCAGCCCGGTTCCCACGGGCAAAAACATCGATCAGCCCAGCTTCACCGAGCCATTGGAAAATGGGCTGGCCTATCTTTCCCCCGAAGATCGGAGCAAGCCAGTCCCCTTCTGCTGCATCCCGTATGCCGCCGATAATGGTTTTGCTTTCGACAGTTTGGGGAATGTAGATCGTGAAGCCCCGGAGGATGAAAAGGAAGGCAAGTGTCACGATGAAGCTCGGCAAACCCGTCCGGATCACGATCATCCCGTTCAGTGCGCCGATCGCGGTGCATAAGACGAAGGTCACCAGGATTGCGAACCACATCGGCCAGGACAAGACCACGCCAAACACAGCGATCATCATGCCTGCAAAGCCGATCATGGAGCCAACAGACAGATCGAACTCACCCGCGATCATCAACAGGCAAGCACCCACGGCGATGATCATGAATTGAGCCGACACGACAGACCAGTTCATAATACCTTGGGCCGCAAACATGCCGCTATCGAACGCGAACAAAAGGAAAAACGTAAATACGGCGACCGTGCCAACCATGCCGCCAAGTTCAGGACGTATCAGCGCTTTGCGCAGGCCCGATACTTCCTTGATGCGCTCGTCTTTTACAGGCGCCTGCGCTGCCCGCGCGGTGTCCGACATCGTTCCCTCCCAGATTGGTGACCGGCCTCTCCTCCGGATGCCGGTTTTTGAGAGGCGGCCACCACCGGGAGGCCACCTCTGGTTTCAGGAGCGGCTCAGCGGAATTCGCCGGCGAACTCTTCAACCTTTGTCAGGCCGTCTTTGGTGACAAAACCCGGGCCGGAATTGATGTTGTTGCCGGGCAGAACGCCGTAACGGTCCCAGTTTGCCAGGATGACGACAGGCAGATAGGCTTGCAGGAAGGGCTGCTGGTCGATGCCCCAATTGATAACATCGCCCTTGATCGCTTTCACGATTTCTTCGCCCAGATCGAACGTGCCGAAGTGAATGTCGCCGGCCATGCCGTTTTCTTCCAAGGCCGCAATCGTGGGATCTGCCGAAACCGGACCCAGCGTCAGAATGCCGTCAACGTCTGGATTGGCCGACAGGTAGGCCAGAACTTTGTTCTTGATCTCAGCCGGGTCGGTGCCCGAATCCATCATGGCATCGCCAAGCTCAACGCCTAGACCATCAGCATAGCCGCGGCAGCGTTCGCCGACAGTCGGCTGCTGAATAGCATGGTTCACACAAAGGAACTTGGTGACCCCTTCGCCCTTGGCGCGAAGACCCGCCGCATAGCCTGCATCATATTCAGGTTGGCCTACATACATCAGCGCCCCAACCTCGCGCGCCTGATCCGGCGTGCCGGTATTCATGATGATCACGTCGATGCCTTGGTCGACGGCATTCATGATCGGGCCTTTGAGAACATCGAAGTCAGCCAGTGTCGTGATGATACCATCCGGCTGCGATGCGGCGGCCTGTTCAATGATCCGGGCCATGTCAGCAATGTCGCC
>JBCBGY010000236.1:0-1117 GCA_038526275.1 Pseudomonadota bacterium
AAATTAGAGGCACCAAGTATCGCCGACCTGGAGGCGATAGATGTCGAGCTGTCACGCACGGATCCAAAAACGGCCAAAGTGGCTCAGCCGCCGATTGCACAAGTGGCGGCGGAAACTGCCGCTCTGACGCAGCCTGCAACGGCAAATGAAAGGATCGAGGCAGAAGCCCTGCGACGGGCCAGGGAAGAAGGCCGCCTAATGATCGAAGTCCCGCTTGAGCAGATCAGTGCACGAGCCATGGTTCGGGACCGGTCGACTGTGGACGATGAGGAGATGCAAGAGCTGTGTCAATCGATTGCGGCAAACGGACTTCGCCTGCCCATTGAGCTCTATGACCTTTCGGAGACCGCAGAGAATGGCGAGCGGTATGGTATCGTTTCCGGTTATCGCAGGTACCTCGCGGTTGAGACGCTGAAACAGCAAACCGGTGACAAAAGATACGAAGCAATCAAAGCGGTTGTCACAACTCCGCAAACCTCTTCTGGAGCCTTTGTGGCAATGGTCGAGGAAAATGAAATTCGGGCTAATCTTAGCCCATTCGAGCGTGGTCGAATTAGTGTGGTGGCGGTGGGGCAAGGGGCCTTTGAGAGTGTTGAGCAAGCGGTTAACGTGCTCTTTGCCTCTGTGTCCAAGGCGAAGCGATCTAAGGTTCGGTCCTTTGCCGCTATCTTTGAAGAGCTTGGAGACCTTTTGCGCTATCCCGAAAATCTGTCGGAACGCCAAGGGCTGCGTTTGGCTGCGGCGATCCGGTCTGGTCAAGGGCCGAAGCTTCGGGCGGCGCTCTCGAAAGCCAGCAGCGAAAACGCATGGGATGAATGGGCATCTGTCGAACCTGTCCTCGAATTGTCGGAGGCGGAGCCCAAGAGTGGAAGGGCAGGGGGTAGGCCTCGCAAGGCTACGGGTATCACGGCGCAAGTGGTAGAAGTTCAGCATCTGGCGACTGGCCATGTCGTCTCACGGGAAATGGACCGGCGCGGCACTCTGTTCCGTATTGAGGGCCCAGAACTGAACGACGAACAAGCTGCCAACGTGATGGAAGCCATTCGGTTATCGATGGGACCAGAGAACTGAGGTTTCGTCGCGAAACCCCTGGGAAACCTAATAGGCAAAAATGATA
>JBCBGY010000236.1:1217-4429 GCA_038526275.1 Pseudomonadota bacterium
GTGCGTAATCCGAAAGCAACCTGAGCGTTGGTAATCAGCGCGGTGACCCCATATCCCACATAGTCACTGATCGAGACGCAAGGAAATCTCCGATGAAACTTGGATGGATATTTGCTTTGGCCCTTAGCGCTGTTCCCGGCCTTGCGCAGGACATCCCTTCCGGAATGCAAATGCGACAGCTCTCAACACATATGGGAGAAATGTACGCCGAGATCTCTGCGGAAAACACCGCGGGTGGTTTTCTAGAGACAGTCCGATTTGAGCCATGGCAGATGCTAGACGAGATGTTTGCTCGGTCAGACGTCGTCTACCTTATGCGGCACGGACCAACCGATTGGTCCAAGCTTGATGAAAAGGATGTCGCACCATCCGATTGCGCCAATCAGCGGGTCATGATTGACGAAGGCAAGTCTGCCATGCGGGACCTCGGATTTCTATTGGGTAGCAATGGTGTGTGGCCCGGAGAAATCGTCGTCAGTGAATGGTGTCGAAATCAGCAGACCCTTGAGAGCTTGAAAGATGGATATGCTCGAGCCGACGCTGCGCGGGCCGAGGCACTGCCAGTCGAAACCAGTGCCGATTTGAACCTTCTTCTATCCCTCCAAGGCGCGCCGGATGTGGTCGCGTTGCGGGAACGGGTAGAGGCCTGGGATGGCGGTGCTGATCAAGGCCCCCTGCTGATGATTACCCACTTCACGAATATCGAAGAACTCACAAATTTCACTGTCTATGAAGGTGAAATCCTAGTATTGGACCCGAAGCGCGATAACCGGGTGCTTGGGTATGTCCGCCTGACCAGTGCGAAGCCGGATGTAGGGCACTTTTCACCGCAGTGAGACCAATAGACAAGTTCGCAAACCTAGGATCTGAAGCAGACGGAATTTTAGCCAGACGGCCAATTAGGAAACGTGGTTGGTTCCATGACCTTGCGTAACCGTCAATAAGAAATGGCTGGCTCTGATCGCTATGCGATTTGGAACACCGTTTAACTAATTGATATGAAAACAAAATTTCGATTCAGTCTATAGGGTGTTTCTCATCGAACACGCTGATCGCATTTCTTGTCTGGGAACTTCCTCCACAAAATGGGCCCCGCTAGGTTAAAAATAGTGGAATAGGCGGGTTAGACGCTTCGCAACGTGCGTCTGAAGTGGCTGAGCGTCTCAAAGTTGTCTACCTTGGGGAAGGCAGACGGCGTGGTGAACATTACTGTGCGAAGGTGGTATCGGAAATGTGGCCCAGGCTCATAGGATCACTGATTGCACTCGTGATTGGTGTGGAAGCGGCCCAAGCACAATCTGGGCCTCCATTTCCCTGCACGGGTGACATTTATCAAGTCCAGTCGGGGCAACTCCGGATTTTTGATCCGATCACATCCACTTATCAGAATGTAGGATCAAACCAGGGAAGCTACAACGCCACCGGCTATAACATACTGGATAACTTTGCGTATGCATCACAGGGAGGCAACCTTATTCGCATTTTTGCGGATGGCTCGACAGAGGTTGTCTTTAATCTGGGTTTTGGAAGCTTTTCTGGTGATGTCGACCTTAGCAACAATTTTTGGCTGAGACGAAACAACCTTTCCTATTACAGAATTGATATCGCCACAGGCGACATTACTGTCTTCGACTTTACCGGTCCCGGCACCAACCCGGCGGATGTATTCTATTTTCAGTCGGGCGGAGAAGAGTTTCTGATTGGGTTCAGACAAAACACCCTAATTCGGTACAACATCACCACGGGAATAAAAGAGACAGTCGCCGTTCCAGGCCTGAGTGGCGGCGGAGGTTATGGTGCCGCCTGGACTGACTTCAATGGGCGGGTCTTCACCTTTAACAACAGCACGGGTCTTCTATACGAAGTTTTCGACTATGACACCAACAGCCCGTCCGCCGTGATAGTGGGCCAAGGCGACCCGTCTAACAACAACGACGGGTTTTCATGTGTCCTTCAGCCCTTCCCAAATCTCGCGCCTGTCGCGTTCGACGATGACTACACCACACCGGTGAACGTCGCAGTCGTGGACAATGTGATAGAGGACAATGGCAATGGGATGGATAACGATCCGGACGGTACTCCCGTTACCGTCAATACAACACCGGTAAGTGACCCCTCAAACGGCACGGTCGTTCTGAATCCTGATGGAACCTTTACCTATACGCCGGACACAAACTTCATCGGTACGGACACATTCGTTTATGAGATTTCTGACACGAGTGGGCTAACCGCGCAGGCGACCGTCACTATTGTCGTTGAAGGAGATATTGACTTCGCCCTAAGCAAGTCGGTCACGGGCCCGAGTTTTGTATCTTCTCCGGGTGAGGTGCTTAGCTTTACCGTTGAGCTGGAGAATACAGGCGACATACCGTTGACGGATATCGTTGCCGAAGATGTAGGCCCGGATGGAGTGTTACGCACCCTTACGGGTCAGATCGAAACGGGCGGCAGCCCGAATGTGCCAAACCAACTCGATGTCGGCGAAACCTGGACCTTCTCGTACGATTACTCGGTCACGCAGGACGATATCGACAGTGGTGGACCGTTGGTAAACACGGCATCCGCTACCAGCGACGAGACCGGGACAGATACGAAAACTGACCAGACCTCGACAACGGTGTCGCAGGATCCGCTGTTCTCGATCGAGAAAGATGTGGACACGCTGTCTCTGAGCGGCCCTGGCCTTCTGACCTATACCGTGACGGTGGAGAATACAGGCAACGTCACGCTGACCAATCCGAGTTTGGTGGATACGATAGAGCAATCGGGCAGTGCCCTGACGATCACATCTGGCCCGACATTGACCGGGGACACCGATAACGACGGCGAACTCGATGTAGACGAGATCTGGGTCTACGACATTACCTTCAGTGCCACCCAGGCAGAGATTGACGATGCCGGCGACATCGTCAACACCGCAGAGTTCACGACAGATGAAGCGGGCATGCGGTCCGCTGATGCAACCACAGAAATTGACGATCAGCCGAACTTTACCATCGCCAAGACAGTGGACACGAACAGTCTATCTGCGCCCGGGCTGCTGACCTACGATATTGAAGTCGTCAATACCGGCAACGTGGCCCTGACAGGTGTGACGCTGGATGATGCGATCCTGCAAAACGGGGTCGCGCTGCCATTGACCTCCGGCCCGACCTTGTCGGGCGACACGGACAATGACGGCGAAATCGACGTTGGTGAAACCTGGCTCTACA
>JBCBGY010000236.1:4529-6367 GCA_038526275.1 Pseudomonadota bacterium
TCGGGCGACACGGACAATGACGGCGAAATCGACGTTGGTGAAACCTGGCTCTACACCGTGACCTTCAACGCCACCCAGGTCGAGATGGATCGCGGCGCCGATATCGTGAACACGGCAACGCTGATGACGAACGAGTTGCCGGATGCCTCATCGGTCGTAACGACATCCATCAATTCAGATCCGTCATTTACCTTGGCCAAGACATCCAGCAGCACTCCGGCCGCTGCGGGTGACACGGTAGACTACACTTTCACCTTGGTGAACACTGGCAATGTTGCCATCAACAATACGGCCATTGCGGACGCGAAATGTGCCGCTGCGCCTACGCTGATAAACGAGACGGCGACGTCCGATGGCGTGCTGGACGTCGGTGAGACACAGACATTCACCTGCACCTCGATTCCGGTGACCCAGGCAGAGGTTGACGCGGAAACTGTCGACAACACCGCAACGGCTACCGGCAACCCGACGAGCGGAATTCTGGCGTCTGTGCAAGATCAACTCAGCATTGCGGTGACGCCAGCCCCTTCGATTTCGCTCAACAAGTCCACCAGCAGTTCACCATCACAAGCTGGCGATGTTCTGACCTACACATTCCTGTTGGAAAACACCGGAAACATCACGGTCTCCAATCCGTCTATTGCGGATGCGAAATGCGCTGCCTCTCCGACACTGCAAAGCGAAAGCGTGGCCGCGAATGGCGTGCTCGATGTTGGTGAGGTTCAATCCTATTCGTGTGTTTCGATCCCAGTTACTCAAACCGAAGTTGATGCCGGGTCTGTCGACAATACGGCGACAGCGTCAGGCGATCCAGCTGCCGGCAGTCTGACGCCAGCTGTTGATACGCTCAGCACGCCCATTTCTCCGGCACCCAGCTTTTCCCTGGAGAAATCTACGTCCAGCACGCCGACCGCCGCCAATGACACACTGATCTATAGCTTCTCGCTCGAAAATACCGGAAACGTCTCTATCCTCAGCCCTGCCATTGCAGACCCCAAATGCGCCGCAGCGCCGACGCTCCAAAGCGAAGACTTGACATCAGATGGCGTCCTCGAGGTTGGCGAGACCCAGATCTACACCTGTACGTCCATAGCCGTCACCCAGGACGAGGTGGATGCCGGGATGGTGGACAACACTGCCACCGCATCTGGCGCACCGGCGGGCGGTTCGCTGGCACCAGTCCAGGATCAATTGAGCACGCCAATCGCTGCGGCCCCGGCCATCAACGTTGTAAAGTCGACCACCAGTGCGCCAACGCAGGCCGGTGATACGCTGGTTTATACTTTCACGGTCACAAATCCCGGCAACGTTTCCATTTCCAACCCGACATTGACGGATGCGAAATGCGCGTCCGCAATCATTCGAACGTCTGGCGATACGGATGGAGACAACTCACTCGATGTGGGCGAGACCCACATTTTTGAGTGTATGTCGGTTGCCGTCACTCAAGCGGAGGCCGATGCCGGAGAGGTCGAAAATACGGTGACGGCATCCGGCACGCCGGTTGGCGGAACCCTGACGCCCGATAGCGACACAGAAACAGTTCCGATAGCATCTGCGCCTGCCTTGACGCTCGACAAACGCCTCGCCGCGGCATCGCCCACAACCTACGACACCGTTGGCGATGTGCTGCTTTACGAGTTCGAGGTTACGAATTCCGGCAATGTGACACTCGGGACCGCAATAACCATTGCCGATGCGGCGTTGGATGCGCAGGCGAGTTGCCCTACCCTGCCTTCCGGAAGGCTGTTGCCAGGGGACTCCATTGTTTGCACTGGTCAACGCACAATCGACCAAGATGATCTCGACGCTGGGTCGGTAACCAATACAGCTTCAGC
>JBCBGY010000237.1:0-6180 GCA_038526275.1 Pseudomonadota bacterium
ATCTGGCCGCCGGACATCTGCCGCCACGATCCGTTGTCCCTCCATGACTGGGACCAGCCCGCGGCGAACCGTCTCGACCTCTGGCAATTCTGGCAATGGGCCCCCTCCTTTAGCGGGCGTCCATTGTAACCCCGCATGGGCGGTCTATAAGATCAGACAACTGCAGAGAACGGCAAGAGCAGATGACAGAGCAGGATGCGAAGACCACCCATTTCGGCAACCAGACCGTAGATGCGCACGAAAAAGCGGGTCTTGTACAAGGGGTCTTCACGTCTGTGGCGTCGCGCTACGATGTCATGAACGACCTTATGAGCGGCGGCATCCATCGGATCTGGAAAGATGCCATGATGGATTGGCTCTCGCCGCGCGACGGGCAGAGGTTGCTCGACGTGGCGGGCGGGACCGGCGACATTGCCTTTCGATTTTTGCGCCGTGCGCCCGGTGCCTCGGCAGTCGTTTGCGATTTGACCGAACCGATGTTGTCTGCTGGCCGTCAGCGCGCCGAAGCGGACCGTCTGGCAGGCCAGTTGGAATGGATTGTCGGCGATGCAATGGCTTTGCCGTTCCCGGACAACAGCTTTGACGTTTATACAATCAGCTTTGGGATTCGTAACGTCACGCATATCGATCGTGCCTTGGCTGAGGCCTACCGCGTTTTGCGGGTAGGGGGGCGGCTCATGGTTCTGGAATTCAGCCAACTGCCAAATCCCGCGCTTCAATGGGCCTATGATCGCTATTCGTTCAACGTGATCCCAACCATGGGTCAGGTCGTAACGGGGGATCGGGAGAGCTACCAATATTTGGTGGAATCGATCCGAAAGTTCCCGGATCAGGACAATTTCGCGGCGATGGTCCGGCAAGCGGGCTTTGGGCAGGTCCGGTACCGTAACCTGACCATGGGCGTTGCGGCGCTGCATTCCGGTTGGAAGCTCTGACAGGTGCGTGGCCCGCACAATATTTGGCGACTGATCCGCACGGGCGCGACCTTTGAGCGGACCGGTGCAATGGGAGCCGTGCTGGAAGCATTTGATGCGCCACCGCACATACGCCTCGCTGCGCGGTTTCTTGGATGGCCCTTTGCTTGGCTCGGCTTGAGAGGCGACCCGAACCTGCCTCCCGTGACGCGGGCGCTGACGGCACTCGGGCCCGCTTACATCAAGTTCGGGCAGATCCTGTCGACCCGGCCCGATGTGGTCGGGGACGAACTGGCGATGCAGATGAAGGTTCTACAGGACAAACTGCCGCCATTCCCGAAGTCGATCGCGATGAAGATGATCCGCGACGAGCTTGATCTGCCGGTGGAGACCTTATTTTCAGAGTTTTCGGAACCCGTGGCAGCGGCGTCCATTGCTCAGGTGCATCGGGCGAAGCTGGCTGACACCGGGCGGGAAGTTGCCGTCAAGGTTCTGCGGCCTCGGATCGAGCGCGACTTTGTGCGCGATGTGGATGCGTTTCATCTGGCGGCGTCGATCATCGAAATGATGTCCCCGTCCTCACGCCGGTTACGTCCGCGCGATGTGATCTCCCACTTCGAAGGCGTCGTGATGGGCGAGCTCGATCTGCGGCTCGAAACGTCTGCGGCCGCTGAGTTCAAAGCCAACACCGCTGACGATGCTGGTTTTCAGGTGCCTTCGGTCCAATGGTTTATGTCTGGGCGGCGCGTGATGACGCTGGATTGGGTTGGTGGGCTTTCGGCAAACGATGTTGCTGGCATAGAGGCAGAAGGGCATGACCGATACGAATTGGGCGAAAGGGTCTTGCGGCTTTTTCTGCAGCACGCTCTGCGAGACGGCTATTTCCATGCCGACATGCATCAGGGAAATCTGAAGATTGCCCCTACAGGTGACATCGTGGCGCTGGACTTCGGCATTATGGGGCGGCTCGACGAATATACCCGCAGGGCCTATGCGGAAATCTTGTTCGGCTTCATCCGAAAGGACTATCGTCGCGTCGCGGAGGTTCATTTCGAAGCCGGGTATGTGCCAGCGGATCAGGACATAGATCTCTTTGCGCAGGCCTTGCGGAGCGTTGGGGAGCCGATTTTCGGGATGGAGGCATCGCGCATCTCCATGGCGCGGTTGCTGACCTACCTGTTTGAGGTGACGGAACGGTTTGGCATGGAAACTCGGACGGAGCTCATTTTGCTTCAGCGCACGATGGTAGTGGTGGAAGGCGTGGCCCGGTCTCTCAATCCCCACATCAACATTTGGAAGGTCGCCCGTCCGGTCGTGGAAGAATACATTCAGGAAAATGTGGGCCCGAAGGCTGTGTGGCGGGATGTGACCCGTACGGCTTCAGTTCTGGCTCGCTTTGGCCCCAAATTTCCCCAGGCGGCCGAAGCTTTGCTCATCCAACAGACCGGAGGCTCCGATCAGAAAACTGCCTCACCTTTGGTTGGCCCTATCGGATGGTTCTTCGCGGGTCTGGCGTTGGGTCTCGGCATCGCTTGGATAGCAACGCAACTCTAGCTGGCGACATCTCGGAGCTTTTCGCAATGCGCGGGAGACACTCCGCATTGGACACTTTGATGCAAACGACCGAGCGATACACGGTCTTTTTCGATGGGCGGTGTCACCAGTATCGCCAAGAATAGACCGACGTGACCTGACATGCTCCGCAGCATCAGGTTTTGTGGTGTGGCAATCGATGGTCTGATCGTTCAAGGCCCGCTCCTGCCTTCGAGACCGTGCCCCCGATGTTGTCGCAACTGCGATCTTTCCATTGGCTTGATCTGGTTCGGATGTCCGGCGAACTCACCACCGATCCGCCTATGGTTCTGTCGCCCTTCAACGCCGCCAACGCGCTGTTAGCCTTTTCTCCCGATCCTGCGATTTGTTTTGCCAGGTTCGCTCATACGTCTCAGCACGCAGCAGCCTATGTGATGGTCGTTTGCCTTACTCCGATCCACTGTCAAGCTAGGTTATTGACGGTGAAAAGATAGATTCAGCTGAGTGGTTCGCGAATAGATACAACTTGATCATGGTCAACTTCCACGCCACCCTCCAGAATAAGCTTCTCGGCACCGGCGGTAACTCTGACTTCTGTAATTTGCGCGTAGTGTCCGACGGTAGCGGTTTCTACCGTATCATCAGAATTGGTGACCTGGACTTCAAAACTGTAGTGACCGCTGGCAAGACTGTTGCCTTCATCGTCAGTGCCGTCCCAAACGAGTTCTGCTGCCGTTGGCGCGAAGGAACGCCGGTCCACGATTGAGCCGGAGCTATCTCGCACGACCAGTTCTGTTGCGCTCGCGGTATCCGGAATGTCGGGATAGAGAACCAAAGGTTCACCGTTAAAGGCTGCGGCTGCCGTCGTTCTCGCGTCGCGTCCAACCCAACTCGCCATTTGGGACATGTTCGCGGCGGCAAAGGACTCTGTCAAATCGGTCAGTAGGTCATTCGTCTTGGTTTGCTGCTCAACACTCGAAAATGTAGCAAGCTGGACGGCAAAATCCTGCGAGTCCAGAGGGTTTAGGGGGTCTTGGTTGGTGAGTTGTGCCGTCAGCATCTTCAAGAATGTGTCAAAGTCCGAGTTAATGGTCGTGCTTGACGATTGTGTTGTCGCAGTTGTTTGAGTCGTATTTGCAGTGGCACCGGAAACAGCGTCCATCTTTCAAATCCTTATGTCGAGACCGCCCAGCGCGATCGATTGCTGGCGAACTGATTGACTTGCGGTATCGCTATTCGGATCGCCGATGCCGTCCGAGGAGAATGAGTTGGCATTCGCGTTCCCTGACTGCTCATCTTTTGATGTCCCGCGTTGGCCAAACTCAATCGAAACTTGCCCAAAGCCAAGGCTCTGCATCTCACGGCTGAGCTGATCTGTATGCCTTCGCAAGAGATCAAGAGTTTCAGCACGGTCTGCAGCAAGGGTGATTACCATGGTACCGTCCGATGCGGACAGCCCCATGCGGACGCGGCCCAATTCTTCCGGGCTTAGCGTCAACTCGACCTGAGAAGACCTGGCCGATTTTACGGCTTCCTGGACTTGTATCAGAACGTTGCGCGCGACATCTGGCGTTGCGGCCAACGTTCCAAGTCGGGCATTAAAGCTACTCGCTCTACTGCTTTGATCCCGACCTATGCCGCTGAAAGTCATCTCCGTTTCAGACGCCTCGTGCTTGGTTTGCCGTTCCATTGGTGATGCACTGACCAAGTTAGTAGCTAGGGCTGGGGGCATTTGCTGAGGAATGGTTTGAGCGACGGGTTTTAGGTCAATTTTCATGCCCGGCAGCGGGTCTGAGGGTAGCTCTGCTTCCGGACTTTCGATCGATTTTGGATCAGTCTTGTCAAAGGCAGGCATTGCGGCGGCGACTACCGCACCGACGGTGGCTATCGTTGGAGACACCGCCGCCTGCACTGTGGGTTGCTGAGTGCGATGCTGATGTGTGACAACATCTTGTTCTCCCTCAACTTCGGAGTTGATTGGCTCGGTATGAAGGGGCGGTGTTTTCCCGATTGTCTGGTCACCTTGCGATTCTATAGCCTGTTGGACGACCGCAGGGTGGGTTTCTTCTATCGGCTTCAAAACTGAACTGGCAGCAGTCAGTGGCAGTGAGTGGATCGTATCCTCATCGACTGCTCCATGGAGTTCCAAAGGATCCAAATCTTCCTCGACCGTCGTGGAAGGGTCAACTTTTGCCTTTGGCAGTTCTGAATGTATCTCGGTTTCGCCATCTTCGGGGGTCTCTTCTGCGATGATAGCACCCTCATCCAGCACGGGTTGGTATGGATCGCCGACCTGACGGCCTCCGTCGTCCGTTGCGGGTTTGTCCACCACGTTACTCGGTTCGACCTCATCCGCTTCATGAAGTTGGTCATTGCCCTGCGAATCCGGGGAAACTCGACCCTTTTCTTTATCTACTAGATCCTGGTCGGACCGACCGGTGTCATGATTGCTTTCCTCTTTTACATTAGATTGAGCATTTCGAACCTGAGAAGGTTTGGAAGGGACATCATTCAAATGAGAGGCAAAGTCACGATGGTTTACTACCGGTCTAGAGTTGCTTGTAATCTCAAGCGGTGTTGTCGTTTGAGATCCAATCTTGAGTAAGTTTGTTAACGTCTGCATTTGAGAGACTTTCTGCCTTTGGTCTCGTCCAATTAACTCCACATCCCTTACCGATCCTTTACTCATATCGGCCCATATATCGAAAAATGTACCGACTCTTGTGGAGAACCCAATGATTTCATCAATCGATGACCCCGGTCCCAGTTACCTCCAGAAAACGCAGAAAATTAGGGCGCTTGCCAAGGAAATGGAGTCGCTTTTTCTTGCTGAAATGCTCAAACATTCCGGTTTTGGAGAGGCGCGAGAGAATTTTGGAGGGGGGATTGGTGAAGCGCAATTCGCTGATTTTCTTCGCCAAGAACATGCCCAAAGCTTGGCTGATCGCGGCGGGATCGGAATTGCCGAGAACATTTTTAAAGCTCTAGAGGCTTACTCAAATGGCTACTAGAAACTCAGAAGCTGCGGAAGTTCTGCTCGATCAAGAAAGAGAAGCCTTGGTTGGATCGGATTTTAATCGTCTTGAAAAGCTATTGAACATCAAGGAGGATCTTTTTGCAGCTTTGGAATCGGATCGGGATCATCTGACTGCTGAAGATCTTTCGCGACTTCGTCGCGCGACCGCGCGAAATCAAAGATTACAAGCTGCAACCATCAGGGGTTTGCGGTCGGTAATAGAGCGATTGGATGCTCGGAAACGCGCTGCAGCTCATTTGGACACTTATACAGCGCAAGGGAACAAGTGCGATCTCGTATCCCCCAGATCCCAACTGGAACGCAAGGCCTAGAATGGTTGAGATGGAATTGGTTAAAATCCATGGATTTCCAAAGTAAGGGGTTAGGGTCTTTTTAGGGTGTTGAAGGACATCTTGTCCGCGCATCCTACGAGGGGATGGCATGGGTAAGGATCGCTTGGCCCATACAGGTAAAATGCCTTTTCGGTCGCGAAAGCGGCCTTGGAAACCTGGCGTAAAGCGCCAACATCTGAGGACCATTAATAAATGTCCAGCATTCTAACGAATACAAGCTCTATGGTTGCGCTGCAAACCCTGCGCGGCATCAATAGCAACCTGGAAACCGTCCAAAGCGAAATTTCTACTGGGAAATCGGTTGCGACCGCCAAGGACAACTCGGCCATCTGGGCGATTTCCAAGGTCATGGAATCCGACGTTC
>JBCBGY010000238.1:0-6124 GCA_038526275.1 Pseudomonadota bacterium
TGCTGCTGCGGGCCGGCATTACGCGAAACATGTACGAAAGCTTGTCCGATTGGCTGAGCCGCCTTCCGGGCGGGCTGCTCCATACCAACATTGGCGCATGCGCCATGTTCTCTGCCGTGTCAGGATCATCCGTGGCGACCGCCGCCACAATCGGGACCGTGGCTCTGGATGAATTCAAGCGTCGCGCCTACCATGAACCGCTGGTTCTGGGGACCATCGCCGCCGGGGCCACCTTGGGAATTCTGATCCCGCCGTCAGTTAACCTGATCATTTACGGAGCCCTGACCAATACATCGATTGGTCAGCTTTTCGCCGCGGGCATTCTGCCGGGACTGCTGCTTACGCTGCTCTTCATGGCCATTATTGCATTGGCCGCCACCTGGAACCCATCGCTGGCTGAACGGGTCGATAGAGTGCCGCCCAGGGCAGAACGCATTGCCCGGCTACGCCACCTTTTGCCGCCGCTTGGCATCTTCGTGGTCGTCATGGGGGCAATCTACGGCGGTTGGGCCACCCCAACGGAAGCCGCCGCCATTGGCGTGGTCATGGCCTTCTTCCTGGCCATGCAAAACGGAGCGTTAAGCTTTTCGATGCTGCATTCCGCGTTCGTGGCAACGATCAAGACGTCGGCGATGTTGCTGTTCATCATCACCGCCGCCTTTTTCCTGAACTTCATCGTGGGCCTTTTGGGTGTGCCGCAGGCCATGAGCCGCGCCATCACCGAACTGGGTGTCAGCGCTACGGAAATGGTCTTGATCCTCGTCCTCTTCTACCTGGTCATGGGATGTTTCTTGGAAACCCTTTCAATGATGGTTGGCACCATCCCCGTCGTGATGCCCGTTGTCTTGCACCTTGGGATCGACCCAGTGTGGTTTGGCATATTCCTCGTCATCATGATGGAATTGGCACTGATCACACCGCCCGTGGGTATGAACCTCTATGTTGTCCAAGGCGTCAGAAACCGAGGAGACTTGGCCGACGTCTATCGCGGTATCCTGCCCTTTGTTGCTGCGATGCTGATCATGGTCGGCCTGATCATTCTGTGGCCGCAAATAGTTCTGGTGGTGCCGGAATTACTGTATTGATCCAGCGCTAGAGCGTTGTCGGTTTAACCTGAAACACCTAACGCTGCCTGAAATCATAGATTTCAACGCGTTATGTGATATTTGGTGCCTCAAGTTAAAACCGAAACGCTTTAGAACATCGCGCTTTGCCGGTAGAACGGCTGATGTGCATCAGCGTCAAAGTAATCCTCATAGAACTTCTCCACATGCGGCAGCAGTTCCTTTGACAATCCGCGACGTTCGACTTCTTCATCGGTCAGGGCACGGGTCAGATCCTGCCTCAGCTTTTCCAGGGCATCAGCGCGGTTTACACGGCTGAATTTGCCGCCTTCGTAGATTACCTCTCCGGCACACATGACCAGATCCACGCCGTCCGACTTCGCGCGCTGGATCACCGCATCAAGCACCGGATAGTCCGGGTCAAGATAGGGATAAGCCACCTTGTCCCAGTCCATCAGAACCATGTCCGCGCCCTGCCCCACCTCAAGCGTACCGATGCGCCCACGGAAGGCTGTAGTCTTGGCCCCACCCGCAGTTCCCATCCGCAAAACCTGCGCCGCTGTTGGAACACTGTCGTCGGTGCCCGGCGTGCGGTGAGCGTTCAGGACCATGCGCATTTCCTGCAGCATGTCTCGGTCATCATTGATCCCGGCTTCATCCATGCCCATCGCCGTATTGACGCCGTGCTTTTCCCAAACGTTCAAAGGCCCGACCCCAGACCGCAGACGGAAGTTAGACGAACAATTGTGACAGATATGGGCGCCCTTCTCCGCAATACATTCAATATCTGAATGGTTCAGCCAAACGCCATGGCCCAGTGTCAGGTTCGGCCCCACCAGCCCGAACCGGTCAATATATTCCAGGGCCGTGCCGCCACCGCGCCGCTTGGCGTATTCCTTCTGGAACGCGGTTTCGACCAGATGCATATGCATCGGCGCGTTGTACTTTTGCGATGCGTCGGCCAGATATCCCAACGCTTTGTCCGAGCACCAGTGCAGGTTTGCGGGTGCCAATTGGATGCCGACGAGATCCTTGTTGTGATGCTGTTCATGGAGTTGCGCGAACATATCCATGAAATCATCCAGATCCATCCCGAACCTGTCGAAATGGTTCCGCATCCGGGGCTGCAGATCCTCGGGCAGAAGTTTTACAAACTCCTGGTCATCCATGTAGACAAGTCGGTTTTGGTCGCGCAACGCAAAGGAATAGCTGACCCGCATCCCGATATCTTCGTAGGCGCGGATCACTTCATTCGCCCCATCCATGACTGCGTTGAGTTTCCCCGGTATCCAGCCATGGATGTGCTGCACCGTCGTCACGCCGGACGAGATCATCTCAAAGGCCGAATAAAGCGTGTCGAGATACAGGTCCACCGCACGGCATACGAGCCGGGTGACGAACCAAAGCTCCAGCGGCATATCGGGCGAACCCAGTTGAACGGGCGTCAGACCGATATGATGGTGGCCGTTCACAAAGCCAGGCATCAGGATCTGACGGCCATTGCCTAGCACCTTTGCGTCAGGGTTTTCAGCCTTCAGCGCTTCATAGGTGCCGATAGCAGCAACCTTCCCGTCTGCGACAAGCACTGCGCCATCGTCGATTTCTTCCCAGGCCTTGCGGTCCATAGGTTTCGTGAAAACGGTTCGCCCACGGACGAGAGTAGTCATCGATCAGAACTCCTTGATCGGTTTTTTGCGCTCACGCCAGCGCCTCTTGCTCGGCAAAAGCCTTGTCGACCTCAGCACTTAGAATGGCCGTAAGATGGCGGCGCAGTTCTTGCGCCTCGGGCGAGAACGGGTCGCGAGGGCGTGGCAAGTCGACGGGGACGATTTCTTTGATCTGGCCCGGGCGCGACGTGAACACCACCACGCGATCGGCCAACGCCACCGCCTCATCGATATGGTGGGTCACAAACAGCACTGAGGCTGCCGCATCACGCCAAACATCCAGGAGGAAGTCCTGCATCTTTGCGCGCGTTTGCACATCGAGAGCCGCGAATGGCTCGTCCATCAGCAGAACTTTCGGTTCCATGGCGAGGGCGCGTGCCACGGCCACCCGTTGGCGCATCCCACCCGATAACTCATGGGGTCGCTTGTCCAAGGCGGCCCGCAGACCCACTTTGGTCAGAACCTTAGTCGCAATCTCCTTGCGCTGCTCCAACGGCATCTCACCGAGGCTCAGCCCGAAAGTGACGTTCTGCCAGACGGAGAGCCACGGAAAGAGCGAGGTTTCCTGAAAGATCAGACTTCGATCCGGCGCCGGTTCCGTGACAGGCTCCCCAAAGGACATGATCTCACCAGATGTGGCCGCTTCCAGACCCGCAACAAGGTAAAGCAACGTGGACTTACCACAGCCTGACGGGCCCAGCAGCACCACGAATTCGCCGTCCTTAACTTCTAGGTTCACACCGCGCAGGGCCTCATGTGCCCGTGGGGTCCCCTCGGCCCAAATTTTCCCAACGTTGTTGCACGTTACCGAAATGCTCATCCAAGGGACCCCGCACCTTTTGGCAACCAGTAGAGCAAGCGCCGCTGCGCCATGCGCAATCCGAAATCAAAGAAGAAACCCAACAAGCCGATGATCACGATTGTGAAGAAAACCAGCCCCGGATTGAACGTGTTCCGTGCAAGCATGATGACTTGACCCAGCCCATAGCCCACACCCGTTGCTTCCGCGATGAGAACCACCATCCAGGCACCAAAGAGGTTCAAACGCAGCACGACAAGCAAGCCTGGGAGGATCGCCGGCAGGATCACCCGGGTATAGATCTGCCGTTTACTGGCGCCCATTGTGCGGGCCACGTTGATGTAGTTTTGGTTCACACTGTCGATTTGGGTGATCGTGGCCAGGGTCATCGTGAAGAAGAGCGCGATGAATACCATGAAAATTGCAGGCGCGTTTCCGATGCCGAAAAGGAAGATTGCCACCGGCAACCAAGCAATGGGCGAAACCGGTGCCAGCAGCGTAATCGTTGGCAGCGTCAGGTTCTCCATCATTTTCCAATAGCGGATCGCAATCCCCACAGAGATCGAGACAACAGCCGCCAGGAAAAGCCCGATCAAAACCCGCATCGTCGAAGAGACGATCGTGATCCATACCGCTTGGTAGGGGGTCGGCCCGGCATTTGGATCCGCTCCAATTTGCCAGCGTTGCGCGGTGTTAAAGTACTGCGCCTGCTCTGTGATGTTGCCCATGAATATATGTGGCGGCGGCAGCAGCTTAGGGTCGGCAAGACCGATCAGCCAAAGGAACTCCCACAAAAGCGCAAACAGGCCCACCGAAACGATGGTCCAACCCACGGCCATAGCTGGGGCTTTCAATCGAGCAAGCAGCGCATCCAAGCCCGAGGGGGCGGTCGGACCGCCCCTCTCCTCGTTCACCTTGTATGTCACGTCAGGACTTGTACTTGAGTGCAGCGTGAAGGTCGGGGTTTTCGGCGATCACCTCTTCCATCATCGACCAGTCGATCGCGCTCGCATCGGGCTTTTCCTTGATGTAACCCATCTCCATCAAGCTGTCGGTCCGCCCCAATATGAAGTCTGTATTCTGCCGCTGATCGACCATGGGCGGCTGCTTCGTGGCGCCGATGACGGCATTTTCCATCGATGTCTTGTAGTAAACCCCGACGACCTCTTCGAGCACTTCGGCGGTTTCCTGTTCAAAGGCGAGCTGTGATTTCATCATCGCTTTGATCAGGGCTTTGATCGCGTCGGGATTTTCTGCGATCAGACTATCCCGCGCACAAAGCACACAATCCGTGTACAAAGGCCCGTAGATGTCTTTGCCGTCCGACAGCATATGGCTGCCCTCCACCTCTTCCAAAAGGCTGGTGGCATAGGGTTCGATTGTGCAGATCCAGTCCAATGCGCCGGCTTTGAACGCTTCGACCGCTTCAGGCGTGTTGCCGACATAACGAACGTTGACGTCCGACATGGCAACGCCATTGGCCTTCAAATAGTCATAGGGCAGCACTTCCAACGTATCGAGCTGGAACGTGCCCAGTGTCTTGCCCTTCAGTTTCTCGGCACTGTCGAGACCAGGTTGGGAGATAATGGCACATCCCTCAATGCCCGACCCAGCGACGATTTTGACCGGTGCTCCGGCGGCATAAAGAGCCACAAAGCTGGTGTAAGGCAGCACGCCAACGTCCACCTGCCCTGTCCCAAGGAAGGTCACATGTTCTGCAAATGTCGGTGTGTTGACGAACTCCAAAGTCAGCCCGTCTTCTTGCGCAGTCTGCCGGGCGTGCGACAGAAAGAGCGGCAGATTGCAAAAGCCGGTACCATGCGTGGATTTCACAGAAGATGCGGCAAAGGCCTCTCCAGCAACCCCGCCGACGCCGAGCGTCAGGGCACCAGCCCCTGCCGTTTTCATAAAGTTACGACGGTCCAGCTTAAGTCCTGTCAGGTCAGGAAAGCTGCGGCTTCCATGGCGTTCGCACATTGGTGTCTCCCGTGTTTTATTTGCCCTCAGTCGGCGGATTTTTTTGTGGCGGAATCTAAATTCCCACCCTCGCAACACCAGCGGATGGCCAGATATTCTACCGGTCAACAAAAATGGCATTCCATTTACCCGCTATCCCGGGATCTGCTTATGCGCTACGCAGTAAGCTCGAATTGGATGCGAAATAAATGAGCCAGTATCGGCTAAAGGACGAATCGAAAATGTAATAAAGTTACGTTTTTTGATGATTTAGGATTGTTGCGCCATTCCAATTTTGGCAACGATCAAACTTGAATTCCTGATGCGGTAGTTTTGCAATTGAACAAATCTCTCACCGTCGATCCGAGCCCCCAATCTCTGTCATTGACAGATGACGTGGCTGAAGTCTTACGCACCCGAATTCTCCGGGGAGAATTGAAGCCAGGCCAGCATGTGGTCGAGCGAAAGCTCTGCGCCGAGCTTGATGTTTCCCGCACACCTATGCGGGAAGCCCTGAAAATCCTGCGGCAGGAGGGCTTGGTTGAGATCCTCAAAAATAGAGGCGCACGGGTTACACCCTATTCTGCGGAAGATGCGCTCAACCTGTTCGAGGTTATCTCGACGCTGGAAAGTCAGGC
>JBCBGY010000239.1:0-6039 GCA_038526275.1 Pseudomonadota bacterium
GAAATTTCTTGAGCAGACGCGCGCGGACATCTTCGATCGTACGCGGCGAAAGGCCAAGGTCCTGCGCGATGGCTTTACTGGTCTTGCCGGCGTGAAGCCCCAGCACAACATCGCGTTCCCGGGGGGACAGTGTGGGCCGGTTTGACGGTTCGCCCACCGGCGCATAGGTGAAAACGATCTGGGCCAAAGGGTCCTTTGGCGTCA
Organism: Pseudomonadota bacterium; assembly: GCA_038526275.1. Classification (GTDB taxonomy): domain Bacteria; phylum Pseudomonadota; class Alphaproteobacteria; order Rhodobacterales; family Rhodobacteraceae; genus 188UL27-1. The sequence goes on from JBCBGY010000239.1 coordinate 205, forward strand.
GGGTCTCTGCGCGAAAACGGCACCATAACAAGGACGCATCTTTGCGACGCAACAGGCGCATGTCGGAATAGGGACTGCCCGCGCTCAAAGCCTTGAACCCAATGTCGCGGACCCGCTCATACTCCGCATCATCATAAAGAAGCGGGCGAAAGGACTGGCCGATCAGGTCGTCGCGGTCAAACCCCGACAACTGACAAAACTTGCGGTTACAGGTGCGCACAATTCTATGCTCCGTCATGACAATCCCGATGGGGGCTGCGTCAAAGGCGAGGCTTTCAAGGGTTTGCATAAGGGGATCATACCGTAATGATACGGTATTGCTACCGTATCTCTAATCAGATGTATCAAAGGAGACGGACATCTAACTGCCTCACAGAACGAAGGCCCCTGAGACATATGGAAATTTTTGGCATCAACTCCACGCACTGCTTTATCGGCGGGCGCTGGCAAGCCCCGCTAACTGGCGAGACACTGGCCCTGATCAACCCGAGCGATGGGACAGAGCTGTGCCAAATTGCGCGTGGCGGTGCAGAGGATATCGATGCAGCTGTCGTGGCAGCGGAGTCCGCTTTGAGCGGTGTTTGGGGGCGCACAGTCGCTGCGGAACGCGGGCGCATCCTCGCCAAACTGGGCCAACTGGTCCTGGCGAACGTAGACGAACTGGCGCGCCTCGAAGCCCTGGATGTCGGTAAGCCGCTAACGCAAGCGCGCGCCGATGCCACAGCACTTGCCCGATATATGGAGTTCTATGCCGGTGCGGCGGATAAGCTGCACGGTGAGACCATTCCCTATCTCGATGGTTACACAGTTTATACGCTCCGCGAACCGCATGGGGTGACCGGTCATATCGTGCCTTGGAATTATCCGATGCAGATTATCGGGCGCTCGGTCGGTGCGGCGCTGGCCACCGGCAATGCCTGTGTGCTCAAGCCCGCCGAGGAGGCCTGTTTGACCGCTCTGGCCTTTGCCGAACTGGCGCGGCAAGCAGGGCTGCCAGACGGCGCGCTGAACGTGGTGCCAGGGATTGGTGCCGAAGCCGGAGCGGCCTTGTCCCAGCATCCTGCCGTGCGCCATGTCTCCTTCACCGGCTCTGTCGGAGTGGGCAAGCTTGTTCAAAAGGCCGCTGCCGAAAACGTCGTTCCCGTCACGCTGGAGCTTGGCGGAAAGTCACCGCAACTGGTATTCGATGACGCCGATCTTGATGCCGCTTTGCCCTTTCTGGTGAATGCAGGCATCCAGAATGCCGGCCAGACCTGCTCCGCCTCCTCGCGCATTCTGGTGCATCACAGCCGCTATGATGAGGTCCTGAGCGCTATGGCCGGGAGATACAGCGCCCTGCGCGCGGGGCCTGCGATGGGCGATTTGGATGTGGGTCCATTGGTGTCGCAGCGCCAGAAAGAGATCGTCGATGGGTTCATTTCCCAAGGTCACGATCTGGAGATCGCCGCGCAGGGCGGGATTGTAGCGGATACACCTGCCGGTGGGGCCTATGTTGCGCCAACCCTATTTGCCAGGGTCGATTCTGCCCACATGTTGGCGCAAGACGAAATCTTCGGACCAGTGCAAGTGGTGATCCCCTTTGGCGATGAAGACGAAGCGCTCGCCATCGCCAATGGCACCAAATTTGGCCTTGTGGCCAGTTGCTGGACCAAAGACGGCGCACGCCAGATGCGGCTGGCCAAAAAACTGCATGCCGGGCAGGTATTCATCAACAACTATGGCGCGGGCGGCGGGGTGGAATTGCCCTTTGGCGGCCATGGGCTTTCGGGCCATGGTCGCGAAAAGGGGTTTGAGGCGCTCTATGGCTTCACCACCCTCAAAACAGTCGCTGCGCTGCACGGATAGGACGGACACGTGAGATTATCAGGCAAAAAAGCCATCGTCACCGGCGGAGCGTCGGGCTTTGGCGAAGGCATTGTGCGCAAATTCGTAGCCGAAGGCGCACAGGTGCTGATCGCAGACCTCAACCTAGAGGGCGCGGAACGCTTGGCCGCCGAACTGGGCGCCAAGGCGGTCATGACAAATGTGGCCGAAGACCAAAGCGTTCAGGCGATGGTGGAGAGCGCCAAGACCGAGATTGGGGGAATTGATATCCTGATCAACAATGCGGGCACGACCCATCTGCCTGCGCCGATGGAGGAGGTCAGCGAGGCCGATTTCGACAAGGTCTTTGCGGTCAATTGCAAGTCGGTCTACCTGACCGCGAAACATGTCGTGCCACTGTTCAAGGCGCAAGGCGCTGGCGTGATCCTGAATGTTGCCTCGACCGCAGGGGTTAGCCCGCGCCCGCGGCTCAACTGGTACAATGCCTCCAAGGGTTGGATGAACAACGCAACCAAAGGCATGGCCGTCGAGCTTGCCCCCGAAGGGATCCGCGTCAACGCGATCAATCCTGTGGCGGGCGATACCCCATTGCTCAAAATGTTCATGGGCGAAGACACGCCCGAGATCCGCGCCAAGTTCCTGTCAACAATCCCGATCGGCCGGTTTTCGACCCCGGAGGATATGGGCAACGCAGCCTGTTACCTGTGCTCGGACGAGGCAAGCATGGTGACAGGTGTATGTATGGAGGTTGACGGTGGGCGGTGCATCTAACCGCGAGGACGAGCTTGAGCAGTTGGTGCTGCTGACATCCAACCCTTACGATCTGATCCCGCGTGTGTTTGATTTCGCACGCAAGGCATCCATCGTCCTCGACAGTTTGGAAACCGTCCCACAGTCGAACAGCCTCTACGAGGTGCGGTTTGCATTCCGATCTGGTGACCCAACTGATTTGCAAACACTCGCCAAGCGCGCGGCACTTATTCAATCTGGAATGGATCGGAAATAAATAAGCGCCGCGCTGAAATCGACGACGACGGAGACCAAGCGACTGAACCTATTCAGTACGGACAACGCCCGACTTTATGAGGTCATTGATTTCGACGGGTGCAAAACCGGCGTCGCTGAGCACCTCGACGCTATGCTCGCCGAGCGCTGGCGCAGGGTGGCGCACATGGCACGGATCCTGGCTGAACTTCATCGGAAAGCCGAGCATCTGCACTGTTCCACGATCACCATGATCCACCGGCATGACCATCTCGCGGTGGCGCACTTGCGGATCGGCAAAGACACCGGGCACTGACAGGATCGGTCCGGCTGGCACACCCGCCGCGTTCATTGTCTCGATCCAATGGTCGCTGCTCTTGGATTTGAACACGGGCTCCAGGATTTCGCGTATCAGCGCGCGGTCCTGCATGCGTTTTTCGTTGGTATCAATGCGCTCGTCCTCAAGCAGATGCTCCATATCGAGCACCGCAAGCAATTTGCGATAGACGCCATCATTGCTGGGCGCCAGTGCGATGGCCCCGTCTTCGGTCTCGAACACACCATAGGGGGCGACAAGCTGATGTTCATTGCCGCTGCGCACGGGCTCAATCCCGGCGGCGAGGTAATTCGCCGCCTGGAAACTGAGGAGGCTGATCATGCTGTCGGTCAGCGCCACGTCAACGGTTTGCACGCCAGTCGGAGCGGCCCGATCCCGGCCCACAAGACGGGAAGAAATCGCCAAAGCGCTGTAAAGCCCGACCACCAGATCGCTGATCGGCAAGCCAGATCGCAGCGGCGCGCCGCCTTCCTCACCATTCACACTCATGAACCCACTCAACGCCTGCGCGATAAAGTCAAAGGCCGGGCGTTGGGAATAGGGACCATCAGCGCCAAATCCGCTGATACTGCAGATAATGAGGTTGGGATTGAGATCATTCAGAACCTCAAGGCTCAGCCCCATCTTGTCCAACACGCCGGGGCGGAAATTCTCGACCAGTACGTCGGCGTTACTCAGCAGGCGTCTGAGCACCGCCATCCCGCCTGGATCGCGCATATCCAGCGCCACGGATCTTTTGTTGCGATTGTAACCGGCGTAGTACCAGCTGAAATCATTGATCTTTTCGCCTTGCGCGCGCAGCGGATCGCCACTGGGGGTTTCCACTTTGATCACATCCGCGCCAAGATCAGCCAGCAATTGCGTGCAGAAGGGCCCGGCAATGATCCGCGTCAGATCGATGATTTTAACACCCTGCAAGCTCATGCAAACCTCCTCCTCATCCCACCGCGCGGTCCGCGTCGTCGAATTGATGCAAGACCCCGACAGGCCGCGCCTTTTGCAAATGCGCGGGCAGATCAGTGTTCAGGATTTCGCCAAACGCGCGCCCGGCCTCGATCAACTTCTCCAGATCGATCCCCGTGACCACACCGTCCTGTGCCAGCATGTGCACCACATCCTCGGTGGCCACGTTCCCGCTGGCGCCGGGCGCGAAGGGACAGCCCCCCAGCCCGCCAAGCGCGGATTCAAAGCGCGTGATCCCGGCGCCCAGTCCTGCCATCACATTCGCCAAGGCGAGCCCGCGCGTATTGTGGAAATGCAGAATGATCTCCAGATCCGGCACATCGTTTGCCAGCGTCTCGATCAGCCGCGTCACGCGTCCGGGCGACGCGGTCCCTATCGTGTCGCCCAGTTTCAACGAACGCACACCGATGTCCTGAAACCGACGGGCCAACGCAACCACGTTTTCGACCGGCGTCTGACCCTCAAAGGGACAATCAAAGCTGACGGCGAGCGCTGCCGTTACCGAAGCGCCAGCCTGCGCGGCCATATCGGGCAGCGGGCGGATGCGTTCGAACGCTTCGTCCACCGAGCAGTTGGAATTGGCGCGTGAATGCGTCTCGCTGACCGACATGAACGCCACCCAGACATCAACGCCCGCCGCGCGTTCGCCGCCGCGCTGGTTCGGCACAAGTGCTTCGATCACAAGACCGTCTGTCCGGTCGATCCCGGCGATCAACGCCTCGGCATCTGCAAGCTGCGGGACCGCGCGGGGCGAGACGAACGAGGTTGCTTCGAGCCGTCGCACCCCCGCCGCGATCAGGCTGTTCGCGATCTCGATCTTTTGCGCGACCGGCACAAGTTCCGGCCAGCTTTGCAGCCCGTCGCGCAGGCCGACTTCGGTTATGGTGACGGTTTGGCTCACTTTTGGCGGGCCTTGAACACATAGTCGTCGGACGGGAAGGTCCGCGTGCGGACTTCATCGGCATAGGTCTCAAGTGCGCCGCGCAAGGTCGGCAAAATCTGCGCATAACGCTTAACGAATTTCGGCTTGAACGCGTCGAACATCCCGATCACATCGTCAGTCACCAGGATCTGCCCGTCGCAGGCCACTGAGGCGCCGATGCCGATGCTGGGAACCGAAAGGGCCTCATGCAATTCGACCGCAATGTCTTCCAGCACGCCCTCGATCACCACAGCAAAGCAGCCCGCCGCGTCCATCGCTTGCGCGTCTTCCAAAAGCCGCTGGCGTGCGCCGTCCTCTTTGCCTTGGGTCTTGAAGCCGCCGAGCGTGTTGATCGACTGCGGGGTCAGTCCAACATGGCCCATCACCGGAATCCCGCGCTCGGTCAGGAACTTGACCGTCTCGGCCATCTCAGATCCGCCTTCCAGCTTGACCGCGTCACAGCCGGTTTCGCGCAGGATCCGCGCGGCGCTGTCAAAGGCCTGCTCGGGGCCTTTCTGGTAAAAGCCAAAAGGCAGGTCGACGACGATACAGGCATGGTCGCAAGCCCGCGCCACGGCGTGTCCGTGTCGGATCATCGTGTCCAGATCGATCCCGACGGTGCTGTCATCCCCATAGATCGTCATCGCCAGGCTGTCGCCCACCAGAATGAAATCCGCGACCTCATCGACCAGCTTGGCAATCGGCGCGGTATAGGCCGTCAGCGCAACGATTGGCGTGCCGCCTTTCATCGCGCGGATGCTTTGGCTGGTCAGTTTCTTGGTGGCTTTCTTTTGAACGCTCATGT
>JBCBGY010000240.1:0-6024 GCA_038526275.1 Pseudomonadota bacterium
TGAGACGCTGGCACTCGGCGCGCGCATGGGTTAACGGACACGGACATTTGCGACGGCAAAGGAAATGTCATGGCCCGCATCCTGATCACATCGGCCCTGCCCTACATCAATGGCGTGAAGCATCTTGGCACGCTCGTTGGGTCTCAGTTGCCCGGCGATCTGTATGCGCGGTTCATGCGTCAGCGCGGGCATGAGGTTCTGTATCTTTGTGCCACGGACGAGCATGGCACACCGGCAGAGCTCGCGGCGACCAAGGCCGGTTTGCCTGTGGAGGATTACTGCGCGCAAATGCATGACGTCCAAGCCAACCTTGCAAAGGGGTTCCGGCTGTCTTTCGACCATTTTGGCCGGTCATCTTCCGTGCAGAACCGCCGGTTGACCCAGCACTTTGCGGGGCTTCTGGCCGAAAACGGGTTTATCGAAGAACGCACCGAACGGCAGGTCTTTTCAAAAACCGATGACCGCTTTCTGCCGGACCGCTATATTGAAGGCACCTGCCCCAATTGCGGATATGAACGCGCCCGGGGCGACCAGTGTGAGAACTGCACCAAGCAGCTCGATCCCACAGACCTGATCAATCCGCGCAGCGCCATTTCGGGCTCAACTGATCTGGAAGTGCGTGAGACCAAGCATCTTTATCTGCGCCAATCCACCTTGAAGGACGATTTGGATGCCTGGATCGACAGCAAGAAAGACTGGCCGATCCTGACCACATCAATTGCCAAGAAGTGGCTGCATGACGGGGACGGTTTGCAGGACCGTGGTATCACGCGGGACCTTTATTGGGGAGTGCCCGTACAGAAGGGTGAAGGGGCTTGGCCTGGCATGGAAGGCAAGGTCTTTTATGTCTGGTTTGACGCGCCGATTGAGTATCTCGCCTGTGCGGCGGAATGGTCCGATGCGAACGGCACCGAAGACGAGGCCTGGTGGCGCTGGTGGCGCACGGATGAGGGTGCCGAGGATGTTCGGTATGTGCAGTTCATGGGCAAGGACAATGTCCCGTTCCACACGCTGAGCTTTCCTGCCACGATCATGGGGCTGCAAGAGCCGTGGAAGATGGTGGATTATATCAAGTCCTTCAACTTCCTGAACTATGAAGGTGGGCAGTTCAGCACCTCCCAGGGGCGCGGCGTCTTTATGGATGCAGCACTGGAGATCTTGCCCAGCGACTATTGGCGCTGGTGGCTTCTGTCGAATGCACCTGAGACCTCTGACACCGAGTTCACCTGGGAAAAGTTTCAGGCTGGCGTGAACAAGGATCTGGCCGATGTGCTGGGCAATTTCGTCAGCCGCGTGACCAAGTTCTGCCGATCGAAATTCGGGCAGGAGATCCCGGCAGGCGGTGAGATTTCAGATGGCGGAACCGCCCTGATTGCAGAGCTTGAACGCCGGATCGCGGACTACGTTCGCCATATGGAGGCGATTGAGGTGCGCAAGGCCGCCGCCGAGTTGCGGGCGATCTGGGTGGCGGGCAATGAGTTTCTGCAAAGCGCCGCACCCTGGACCACCATCAAGACCGATGTGGACCGCTCAGCAGCGGACACCCGTTTGGCCCTGAACCTGATCCGGATCTATGCGATCTTGTCGGAACCGTTCATTCCTGATGCATCCGCCACCATGCTGGCAGCCCTGCGGACCGAAGAGACGATATGGCCCGGCGATCTGACCACAGCCCTGTCGCGCCTGGCCCCGGGGCATGCGTTTGACATACCCGATGTCATGTTCCGCAAGATCACCGATGAGGAACGCGAAGCGTGGGAGGCGCGTTTTGCAGGTGGGGCGAACTGACCCTGTTGTTGGAATGTCGGAGATGTGTGGAGCCTCCGGCGGAAGTATTTGGGCCAATAAGAAAGGGCGAAATGCCGCTTTGCCCCTGTTTGCGCGGTGCTATTTCAGCAGCCGAGGAGGCATGTCATGCTGCTAGAGGCCCGCGACGTTCATAAGGCCTATCCGGGAACGGACGGGCCGATTCCCGTTTTGTCCGGCGTAAGCCTGACATTGGCTGCAGGGGAGAGCTTGGCACTGACCGGGGAATCTGGGAGCGGCAAGAGCACTTTCCTGCATTTGCTGGGCGCGCTGGATCACGCGGATGCCGGGGAGATCCTTGTCGACGGAACATCCGTCGCCAGCTTGGATGATGCGGGGCGTGCAGCGCTTCGACGGGACAAGATTGGGTTGGTTTTTCAGCAGTTTAACTTGATCCCCAGCCTTTCGGTGGCGGACAATCTGGCCTTTCAGGCCCGGCTGGCCGGGCGGGCCGATGTTGGTTGGTTGGGGGAGCTGGGCGACCGATTGGGCCTCGGCGCCGTTTTGCGGCAGTATCCCGAGCAATTGTCGGGAGGCCAGCAGCAGCGTGTGGCTATAGGCCGAGCCCTGGCGCCCCGCCCAGCCGTTGTTCTGGCGGATGAGCCCACGGGCAATCTGGACGAGGAGACCGCTGCCGAGGTTATGGCGCTCATGCTGGATTTGGTGAGGGAAACCAGTGCAGGATTGTTGATGGTCACCCATTCTTCAACGCTTGCCGGGCAACTTGACCGGCGGGTCCATTTGAGCCGGGGGCGTTTGGCGTGACAGGCGTGGCCCTGTGGGCGATCCTGTCCCACTGGTGGCGACAGCCGTTGCAATTGTCGACCCTGCTGGTTGGTCTGGCTTTGGCGACGGCCTTGTGGTCCGCCGTTCAGGCCATCAACGCCGAAGCCCGGTCAAGCTATGATGCCGCTGCCGGTTTGCTTGGCGGCAGCGATCTGGAAGAGCTTCATCCCAGCGACGGGGATGTGATCGGCCTTCAAACCTTTGCCGACCTCCGCCAGGCGGGTTGGAACGTGTCGCCGGTTTTGGAGGGCACGTTCAGGGTTGGGGATCGTCGGGTTCGGGTTCTGGGATTGGAGCCCTTCACAGCACCGCCCGGGACAGTGCCGCCGGAGATGGTTGCGCAGTTGCAGGAGGATCCCGGCACGTTGTTTTTGGACCGGGTGGTCTTTGCGGCACCTGAAACGCTCGTGCTGCTCACTGGGGCGGAGGGATTGGGCTCCGCGCAGCCCGCCGCCAGTTTGCCCCCCGACACGATTGTCACTGACATATCAGTGGCCGCTGACCTGCTGGACAGGCCCGACCAGATCAGCCGACTGATCGTGCATCCAAACCAGCCGCCACGGCAAAAGGCGCTTGGCCAGGTTGCACCGGACCTTGTGCGGCAAACCCGATCTGCCGAAGGCGATGTAGCGCGGCTGACAGACAGCTTTCATCTAAACCTCACCGCCTTTGGGCTTTTGTCCTTTGCCGTGGGTCTTTTCATTGTGCATGCCGCCATTGGCCTGGCTTTTGAGCAGCGGCGTGCCATGTTTCGCACCTTGCGGGCCGTTGGACTGCCCCTCCAGCGTCTGCTGGCGCTGCTTCTGGGCGAGCTTTTGGTGCTGGCCCTGGTGGCAGGGTCGCTCGGGATCATCTTGGGCTATCTGATCGCCGGGGCCCTGTTGCCCGATGTGGCGGCCACGCTGCGCGGGCTTTACGGGGCGCGGGTCAGCGGCGATCTGGCCTTTCGTCCGGCCTGGGCGGCGGCAGGGCTTGGCATCGCGGTTTTGGGCACGCTGGTGGCGGCAGCCAATGGTCTGTGGGCGGTGGCGCGGATGCCGCTACTGGCCAGCGCTCAATCTCGCGCCTGGGCGCGAACGTCCGCGCAAGCGGTGCTGGTGCAAGGCGCTGCGGGGGCCTGCCTGTTGGTTGCAGGGCTCCTTGCCACGGTCATCTTCGACGGACTTCTGGCGGGCTTCGGCCTGCTGGGAGGACTGTTGCTGGGGGCGGCCCTGATGCTGCCCTTGTGCCTTCACGGACTGCTATGGTGCGCGGGTCGCCTGGCCAAGTCGGCAAGTGCTGAATGGTTCTGGGCCGACACGAGCCAGCAATTGCGGGGCCTATCGCTGGCTTTGATGGCGTTGCTTCTGGCACTGGCGACCAATATCGGTGTTGGCACGATGGTATCCAGCTTCCGGCTGACCTTCCTTGGCTGGCTCGACCAACGGCTGGCGTCCGAGCTTTATGTCTCGGCGCGGTCCGAGGAAGAGGCCGCAGAACTGCGAGGCTTTCTGGCGGGCAAAGTCGACGCCCTTCTGCCCATTTGGTCGGTCGACATGCGCATGGGTGGCCTGCCGGGCCAGATCTACGGCATCATCGATCATGCCACCTACCGCCACAGTTGGCCTTTGCTTGAAGCGAACCCGACCGTTTGGGAAGACATAGCAAGCGACAAGGGTATTCTGGTGAGTGAGCAACTGGCGCGGCGAGGTGGGTTTCGCCTTGGCGATCAAGTCGAGGTAGAGGTTGGCTGGCCCTTTATCGTCGTCGGTATCTATTCCGACTACGGCAACCCCACTGGGCAGGCCGTGATCTCAAACGCCGCACTGCTCAATCGACATCCTGATGTGCCCAGGTTGCGCTATGGTGTGCGCATTCCACCGGACCAAACCGAAGCCGTGACCACGGCGCTGACAGATGAGTTCAGTCTTTCTCCCGGTCAAATTACCAATCAGGCCGCGTTGAAGCAGCTTTCTGTGCGCGTGTTCGAACAGACTTTCGCCGTGACCGGCGCTCTGAACGTGCTGACCCTTGCTGTTGCGGGCTTTGCGATCTTTACCTCCCTTTTGACATTGGCGGCCCTGCGTCTGCCGCAACTTGCCCCGGTCTGGGCCTTGGGGATGACCCGCGCGACCCTGGCGCGTTTGGAACTGGCGCGGTCGGTGGTGCTGGCGATTGCGACCTTCCTGGTGGCGATCCCGACCGGGCTGGCGTTGGCCTGGGCCCTGCTTGCGGTGGTGAATGTCGAGGCCTTTGGCTGGCGCTTGCCCATGCATGTCTTCCCGCTGGACTGGGTGCGTCTTGGCGGGTTGGCGGTCGTTGCAGCGCTTCTGGCCGTGGCCCTTCCCGTGCGGCGGTTGAGACGAACCGCGCCGGCGGCTTTTCTGAAAGTGTTTGCCAATGAACGTTAGGTTGTGCGCCTTGCTCATCTGCTTTCCCTTGGCTGCAAACGCCCAAGGCTTTGCCGGGCTTGGGACAGAAGCCGAAGGGTTCGCCACACCGCAACGCGGGGTCGCTTTCGATTTCCCCGAAGATCATGGCGCTCACCCGGAGTACCGGATCGAATGGTGGTACCTGACGGCGAACCTCACCGGAGCAGACGGCCTGGAATACGGGATCCAATGGACCCTCTTTCGCTCGGCCTTGGCCCCGGAAACCCGCCCGGGATGGAGCGACCCGCAGATCTGGTTGGGCCATGCCGGATTAACCACGCCCGAGGCGCACTTTGTGGCCGAACGGATCGCGCGCGGCGGCACAGGACAGGCTGGCACAGAGGCCGCGCCCTTTCGCGCCTGGATAGATGAATGGCAGATGACGGGAACAGCCGGATCTGGTCTCGACGCATTGTCCTTAACAGCGCAAGGCGACGACTTTGGCTATGATCTGAACCTCGCCGCTGATGGGCCACTCGTGCCTCAAGGCGACAATGGCTATTCCGTCAAATCCGGGGCCGGACAGGCAAGCTACTACTATTCACAGCCCTTCTATCGGATCGAAGGCACGCTGAACCTGCCCGAAGGTCCAGTGGAGGTCGAAGGCCAGGGTTGGCTTGACCGGGAATGGTCGTCCCAGCCACTGGCCGAGGATCAAACCGGGTGGGATTGGATCTCGCTCCATCTCGATACGGGCGCGAAACTGATGGGCTTTCGGCTGCGCGATAGCGGTACAGGCTATACATCGGCAACTTGGATCGCTGCCGATGGCACACCGACACCCTACGCGGATGGATCGCTGGAGCTGACCCCGCTGGAGACGAGCGACGTGGAAGGCCGCGATATTCCCACAACCTGGCAGGTCACCCTGCCCGACCGCGACGTGGATCTGCAGATCACAGCCTTAAATCCCAGCAGTTGGATGGCGACCTCTTTCCCCTACTGGGAAGGGCCCGTCGAAATCACTGGCAGCCACGGCGGGCGTGGATACTTAGAAATGACAGGCTATTAATCTGCGGCC
>JBCBGY010000241.1:0-6015 GCA_038526275.1 Pseudomonadota bacterium
AGAAACTGAAATTTTCTTCTCAGGTGGCGGTGCGATGTATATGGATGCCCGATCAATCGCGAATGGATCGCTGCTTTATGTGAAGTATAGCGGCAACCAAACAGTCGAAAAAATCTCTGAAAATTTGAAAAATTTGTACGACGACGCGGAATATTTTCCGGGCATGTGGGAGTTCGTCGATGTTTCGAAGGCAAAATGGGATGCGATGGGATTCGACAGTATGCGTCGAGTGGTTCGGCTCGCTAATCTGATCGGCGTTTGTCCGGGAAAGGAAAAGAGGATCTCTTTTTTTGCCCCCGGAGACACCTCCTTCGGTATGGCGCGCATGTTCACCACTTTGAATGAGATCGAGCCGGGCACGATACTGGCCGACGTCTTCCGGACGGAAGGAGAGGCACTCAAGTTTCTGAATAGACCAGAAAATCATCTGGCAAGTCTTCTTGAGCGGCCCGCCCCATTCCGTCAGACCCCACACTGAAAGCGTGTTGGATCCGGTAACTATCTTGGCGCGATTTCAGGCAGCGTCACGTGAACTTTCGCTTATCGCTTCTGGTCAGCCCAATACCGTCTTCAGGTCATCCGCCAGATCCGTTTTTTCCCAACTGAAACCGCCATCAGCGTCAGGAGCTCGGCCAAAATGTCCGTAGGCTGCAGTGCGCTGATAGACGGGACGGTTCAGGTTCAGATGTTCGCGTATGCCGCGCGGAGTCAGATCCATGACCTGGCCAACAGCGCGTTCGATCTCTGCTTCCGGGGCCTTCCCCGACCCATGGGTATCCGCGTAAATCGACAAGGGCTTGGCGACACCAATGGCGTAGCTCAACTGGATAGTACAACGCCGCGCCAACCCAGCCGCCACAACATTCTTGGCCAGATACCGCGCGGCATAGGCAGCAGAACGGTCCACCTTGGTTGGGTCCTTGCCGGAAAACGCGCCACCGCCATGGGGGGCGGCCCCGCCATAGGTGTCGACAATGATCTTGCGGCCCGTCAGGCCCGCATCGCCGTCAGGTCCGCCGATCACAAAAGTCCCGGTCGGGTTCACCCACCATTCCGTCGCGGCGGTGATCCAATTGTTCGGAATGACCTCACGGATGTAAGGCTCGACAATGGCGCGGATATCGTCCGAGGTCTGGCTTTCATCGGCGTGCTGTGTCGACAGCACAATCGAGGTAACCTCTACAGGTTCACCATTCTCGTAGCGCAGCGAGATCTGGCTTTTGGCGTCAGGGCGCAGGGTCGGTTCCTGCCCTGATTTCCGTACCTCGGCCAGTCGCTGCAAAATGGCATGGGCATAGTGGATGGGGGCTGGCATCAGGTGTTCGGTCTCATCCACCGCATAGCCAAACATAATGCCCTGGTCACCTGCACCGTCTTTGTCCACACCCATCGAGATGTGGGCCGATTGTTCGTGCAGCATGTTTTGGATCTGGCAGGTTTGCCAATGGAACTTGTCCTGCTCGTAGCCAATATCGCGAATACAATCGCGGGCGATCTCGTCGATCCGTCCCATATATTCAGACAGTTTTGACTGATCGCTCAAGCCAACTTCGCCGCCGATCACGACGGAGTTCGTCGTTGCAAAGGTTTCACAGGCGACGCGGGCATTGGCCTCTTCGCTCAGAAATGCGTCCAAAACAGCATCTGAAATGCGATCACAGACTTTATCGGGATGACCCTCGGATACGGATTCCGAGGTGAAAGTATAATTCTGACGTACCATGAAAAGCGCTCCATTAGGGTCAATCCCGCCACGCCAGGAAGCCGTTGTGACAGGTTTTTAGCGGGCTTAAGTGGGTTGAGAGGGCCGGTCAACCGGTTTCCGCGCCGTTAACAATAGCAAACCTGTTCCAAGTCCCAGCAGAAACAGAACCATGGGCCAGTCGCCGGAGCGAGCGTACAGCGTTGGAGGCAAGCTGCCTGGCAGCACACCATCAATTGTACCGATCGTATTAAGCGGCACTGAGGTCAGGACTTGCCCACGCGCATCTATGATGGCCGAAATGCCCGTATTGGCAGCGCGCAGGACGGGAAGCCCCTGCTCTACCGCCCGCACCTGAGCCTGGGCCAGATGCTGATGCGGCCCGGCAATATTGCCGAACCAGGCGTCATTCGTGATGTGCAAAATCCAGTCCGCCCGCTCCGGCGCCCCCCAGACATCATGGGGGAAAATCGCTTCATAGCAGATCAGCGGCAGCATCTTTCCAAGCGGACCAAGGTCTAGCACTTCGATGCCGGGTCCGGGCGTGTAGCCAAACTCTGCTGCTTCCGCCAACCCGCGCAAACCGAACCGGCCAAAGAAATGGGCCCACGGGAAGAATTCGCCAAACGGCACAAGATGGTGCTTGTCGTACACATGGATCAGGGCACCGTCTGCATCAATCGCGGCCAGGCTGTTATGCGCGTCAGAGCCCGCCCGCCGTTGAATGCCAAACACAACAGTTGCGTCACCAGCCGCGTTGGAGATGTAGGGCAGCACCTCATCCGCCTGGTCCAGCATGTAAGGCACCGCCGTTTCGGGCCACAAGATCAGGTCCGGTTCAGTCTCGCCTTCTTGGGCCGACAAGTCGAGGTGACGCCGAAAGTAAGTGGGAATGTGATCCGGGTGCCATTTTAGATGCTGTGGCGCATTGACCTGTACAATCCGCACATTCAGCGGGCTTTCACGCGGCGGCACGGGTTGGGACATTTGCCAAAGCCCGTACATCGCGGGCAGCGAAAGGATCGCACCCCCGACAAACAAGCCCAACAACATGCGTGCGGCCCCCAACGCACCGGGAACAGCAGCGGCAGCCACAGTGACAAGGGTCAGACCGTACGGTCCGATCAGAGCGACGCTCTGCAACTGTGGCGTGTCCACCCACATGTAACTGATCAGGGCCCAGGCAAACCCGGTAAACGCGTAGCTTCGCACCATTTCCGCCGCGCTGAGCAAAACGACCAGCCACATGGCGCGTCGCATCCGGTCGCGTCCCAACCAGCCAGCCAGCCCAAAGGCAAGGGACCAGTAGGACGCCATGAAACCGGCCAGCCCAACCAACGCAAACGGGGCCATCCAGGCATGCCGGACAGCATCCACAAAAAATGGCTCGACGATCCAGAAGAGCGTGCCGCAGAAATACCCAAAGCCCAGGGCCCCGCCGCGCCAGGCTGATCCGCGCCAGCCCTCTGCTCCTAACGACATGAAAAGCCCGGCCATCAGTGCCAGAAAGGCCAGCCAGGACCAGCCCAGCGGCGCCTGGCCCGTGGCCATGACAAGGCCAGCCCCCACCAGCCCCAAGGTCATGGCCCAGGAGGTCTTACTCGGCGGCTTTTGCACTGGGCAGACGCACCCTCAATCGCTTGATCCGTCTGGGGTCGGCATCGACAACCTCGATCTCGGCACCGGTCGGATGCAATACGACCTCGCCGCGGGCGGGCACCCGACCGATGATCATGAATACGAGGCCCCCCAACGTGTCGATCTCTTCTTGCGCTTCCGGGTCAGCCAGTGGCAATCCAATGGCCTGCTCAAACTCATCCAGGGGCGTGCGCGCGAGTGCCTGATAGCAGCCGGGTTTTTCCTCGCTCCAGGTCTGGCCCTCATCCTGATCGTGCTCGTCCTCAATCTCGCCGATCACCTGTTCGATCAGGTCCTCGATTGTTACCAAACCATCGACACCGCCATATTCGTCAATGACCAGCGCCATATGCATCCGCTCGGTTTGCATCTTTTGCAGCAAAACCCCGATGGGCATGGAGGGCGGGGCAAAAAGCAATGGACGCAAAAGGGGGTGCAGATCAAAGGGCACCTCGTTGCAATCAAAACCGTGGCCCAGTGCCAAATCCTTGAGATGCACCAACCCTAACGGACTGTCGAGCGTCCCCTCATAAACGGGAAGTCGCGAAAAACCGCTTTCCCGAAACAGTTGAATGAGTTCGGTCTCATCGATGTCAGACGGAACGGCCGTAATTTCGACCTTTGGAATGGCCACATCTTCCACCCGCATCGACCGCAAATTGCCCATGCCCAATGGCGCAGGCTCAACCACCGCTCCGTTCGGGCTCGTTCCGTTTTCAGAAGTCCGGACCGTTGGCTCATCCGCTGAAAATGCGCCAAGCCATCGCCGCCAAAATCTGCCATTTCCAAGACTGTGATCCACATTCTGCGCGCCGTGCGCTGCCCTAGAAGATCCGTCTGTTGTATCGCCCATCAGCCTTTGTCCAAATTCTCGACCGTCGCCGTCACATATACGGATCAGGAATCTCGAGTGTGGCGAGTATCTCAACCTCGAGGCGTTCCATCAAGTCCGCATCTTCTTCTGCGATATGGTCGTAGCCCAACAGATGTAAAAGACCATGGATCACCAAATGTTGGACATGATGCGCGAAGGGCCGCCCAGCCGCATCTGCCTCCCGCTGGCAGGTCTCCAAGGCCAGGGCAATGTCGCCAAGGGCAATCTCGCCATCAAACGGGTCGGGTTCGGGGGGCTCCGGGGCCGCACCCGGATGATTGGCAGCAAGGTCCTGCTGCGGCCAGGACAGAACATTGGTCGCCTGGTGCTTGGCCCGAAACGCGGCGTTCAGCGCTGCAATACGCGCGTCTGAACATCCTAAGACCACAGCCGAGCACCCGTCGGGCAAGTCCAGATATTTGGCCAATCCCGCCGATGCGGCCCCGCAAAGTCCCTCAAGGTCGCCCCATGCTGTCTCTTCAACAACAACTTCAACTTCTAAAGACACGTTGCTCTTTCTTATTGGCAAAAATACTTATGCCAAAGGGAGCCGCTTGGCCTAAGGTCAGGCTTCATGCGCCTCATAGGCCTGGATGATCTTCGCCACCAAAGGATGCCGCACCACGTCCTTCGCGCTGAAATAGTTGAACGAGATCGCATCGACATCCTTTAGCAACGCTTCGGCCTCCCGCAGACCGGACTGCACCCCGCGCGGCAGATCCACCTGGCTGCGGTCGCCGGTGATGACCATGCGCGAACCTTCGCCCAAACGGGTGAGGAACATTTTCATCTGCATGGTTGTGGCGTTCTGGGCCTCGTCCAAGACCACGAACGCATTGGAAAGCGTCCGGCCCCGCATGAAGGCGAGCGGCGCAATTTCGATACGCTTCTCCTCCTTCAGCTTGTTCACTTGTTTCCCCGGCAGGAAATCATTCAGCGCATCGTAAAGCGGCTGCATGTACGGGTCGACCTTGTCTTCCTGTGTGCCCGGAAGAAAACCAAGCCGTTCTCCGGCTTCCACGGCGGGCCGACTCAAGATGATCCGGTCCACGTGCCCTCCGATGAACATGTTCACGGCCACCGCCACGGCAAGGTAGGTCTTGCCTGTCCCGGCCGGTCCGATCCCAAAGGTCAGATCATGATCGAACAGCGCCCGCACATAGGCTTTCTGGGCTTCGGTCCGGGGCTCCACCAGTTTCTTGCGGGTCTTGACCTCGACCCGCCCCCCCTGGAACATTTCAAGCTGGTCTTGGGCCCGTTCGGTTGCGGGCTCTGCCGCGGGGTCCAACCGCATGGCGGCATCCACATCCCCGGGCTCGACCGTCCGGCCCGCCTCCAGACGAGCGTAAAGCCCGCGCAGAACCTGGTCGGCCCGATCACGTTCATATCCCTCACCATGCAGGATGAGTTGATTGCCCCGCCGCACGATCTGCACGCCGGTCCCCTGCTCTATCATGGCAAGATGCCGGTCGAACTCTCCACAAAGTTCTATCAGCAGGCGGTTGTCGGGGAATTCAATCAGACTTTCCAGGGGAACGCCCTGACATACTGAGGTCGATACATCCGAAAATCCCAAATATAGCTCCAGGTCTGTGTGAAACACCTATACCTATGGTGCATTTGCTCTCCGAGTCGGGCAAGAGCCACCTGCAATTATTTACCGAACTGACATAATCGCCAGGAGGGTGACACGGGGAGGATTTTATTCTGCGCGACCCTAAGGCCGACTGAACGTCCGCATCGGGCATTCGCGGCGATTGGTAGGCCCGGAGGGGCTCGCGGCGATGGTAGGCCCGGAGGG
>JBCBGY010000242.1:0-6012 GCA_038526275.1 Pseudomonadota bacterium
TCCAACTTTCGAAGAAGGACCGTTTTGGCATTTTTGTTGCGGGGCAATAGATCAGGGCACCGGTGTTGGCATAGATGAGCTCTTCTTCCTCAAAGGCGAGTTGGAACACGGTCGTACCTCGAGGTAAACGCGCTGCCCGAACGCCCCAACGACCGCAAAGATGTTTCGCAAGGCAAAGTTTACCACGGCCATCTTGTCCACCACGGCTGCCCACCAGGATAGGTTGATCCGGCAGCAACAGGAGATCCTGGCATACATTCAGCTTGCCGCCCGGCACACAGACAACCATGGATCCGTCATTGCCCAAACTGCCTCTCTGCAGGCCCACGATTTGACGCAGTTCACCGTCATATGTGTAAAGCTTCGAGAAACGGTCCAGATACTCCACCCGCCGCCAACCGCGCGAGGTTTCGACCAAGGTGCCAGACAATACCCCCAAAGTGCCGTCGACAGGACGGATCCAATCGACTTCGGTTGATCCGGCAGTCGCAAATCGGCCCAACGCGATCATGAATATCCCCAATCCCCGTGCGTCGCTTTATTGAAGCACACACTTACGAAAACGATTTCCCTAAATGGAGCCTATGGCAAGCCGGTTCGGTCAGAAAGAGCTGGTTTGACAGCACCTTTATCTTTTACACACTCAACTTTTACGCGAGAAAAACAAGGGTGGTTAAAGAAGTGTAAGCGGATCATGTTGATCGATTCCGCGGTAATCTGTCGCGACCACGAACTTCTCCGAACTGTCTGCGCGGCTGGCGGCTGGCTTGACGTTGGCCACTTTCTTGAAACGTTTTTTCAGTTCGGACTGCAGTGCGCCTTCGGCACCGCCGGCCAGCACCTTGGCCACAAACGTGCCCCCAGGTGACAGGACATCGAATGCAAACTCTGCGGCGGCTTCGCAAAGGGCGATGATCCGAAGATGATCGGTTTGCTTATGACCTGAAGACGCGGCAGCCATGTCCGACATGACAACATCGGCCGGGCCGTCGAGCCAGACCCGGACCTGATCATCTGCGCCCTCTTCAAGGAAATCCAGCACATGCAGGTCTGCCCCGGCGATGGGCTCAACCTCTTGTATGTCAACCCCGATCACGCGACCAACGGCCTTGCCTGACTTGGTCCCCAAAGCGTTCACGCGATCGACGGCGATCTGGCACCAACCTCCCGGTGCGCAGCCAAGATCCACCACCCGCGCGCCGGGTACGAGAAAACGGTACTTGTCGTCCAACTCCTGAATTTTGTAAGCGGCTCGACCACGAAAGCCATCTTTTCTCGCCCGTTGGACATAAGGGTCGTTCAATTGCCGCTCCAGCCAACGGGTCGAACTGAGTTTACGGCCCCTGGCGGTTTTGACTTTTACCCGCAGTTCCCGGGTCCCACGCCCGCTTGATTTCTTCGCCATGGCCGCAACTTTCAGTAGCTCTTGGCGGGATGCGCCAATGCAGGCTTTTCCCTAGTGCATCCATCCCGCAAACGGAAGCATGGCAACTTCGGCGGATTCCGGCGTGGTTTGTTTGCAAGTTGGCGGCGCTAACCGCAATGTGATCGGCAAGACCCCCGAAGCGAAAATTTCTGTTAACAAAACGATACAGCAACCTGTAACTATGAAGTTACACTATCAGGGAGTGTGATCATGAAGATCTCTAACCTAGCGCTCGTCTCCGCTGTCGTCGGCACATTTGCTGCTGGCATCGCAATGGGTGACGGTCATGCTGCGGATGTCGTCAAGCAACGCAATGATGTCATGGAGGCTTTGAGCAAAAACCTCAAAACACTCGGAGATATGGCGAAAGGCGAACAAGCCTATGATGCTGCCGTGGCCGCAGAAGCCGCGACGCTGCTTGTGGCGGCGGCCCAAATTGACCCGGATACGCTTTACATCGAAGGGACCAGTACAGCGGAATTTGAGAAGACCCGGGCCAAGCCCGAGATCTGGGACAATCTGGAGGATGTCAAAGCCAAGAGTGCCGCTTTGGCTGACGCTGCCGTGGCCATGGAGGCGGCGGCCGGTGTCGATTTAGCCTCGCTTCAGGCTGCAATGGGTCCACTGGGTCAAAGCTGCGGCAGTTGTCATAAAGTCTATCGCGCACCGAAGAACTGATGGTACGCCCTTTGCCTGTGCTGGCGCTGCTCGTGGCGTTTGGCGCGGGCAGCTACTGGTTTGTGACACGCCCTGCCCCGGCGCCTGATATGGGTGGTTTGACTGGAGATGCCGCAAAAGGAGAGCAAATCTTCTGGGCCGGCGGCTGCGCCTCCTGCCATGCCGCCGAAGGAGCCACGGGCGAAGCGAAACTGGTTCTTGCCGGCGGTCGCGCCTTCCCGTCCGATTTTGGGACATTCTATGCACCAAACATCTCGCCGGATCCGGAAGCAGGGATTGGCGACTGGTCCATGTCGGATCTGGCCAGAGCCATGCAGGCGGGAGTTTCACCAGACGGTCGGCACTATTATCCTGCTTTTCCCTACACCTCATACCAGAATGCAGACCTGCAAGATCTGGCCGACCTCCACGCATTCATGAAGACGCTGCCCGCCGACAGTACAGCCAACCGCCCCCACGATGTGGGATTTCCTTTTAACATTCGCCGCAACCTCGGCGGATGGAAGTGGCTTTTTACGACAGAAGGTTGGCAGGTTGACGGGGATTTGTCAGACATCGAAGTGCGGGGGCGCTATTTGGCAGAGGCCTTGGGCCATTGCGGCGAATGCCATACCGACCGAAATGGCTTGGGCGCACTTGATGTTGATCGATGGATGGCCGGCGCACCAAACCCCACTGGCGAGGGCCGGATCCCGAACATCACCCCAGCGGCTCTGGATTGGTCTGAGGCCGACATTGCCGAATATCTGAATTCTGGGTTCACACCGGATTACGACAGTGCCGGCGGCCATATGGCTGATGTGGTCGAAAACACAGCCAAACTGCCCCCAGAGGACAGAGCCGCGATTGCCGCCTATCTCAAACGCTTGGCGCCGGTAACGAACGAATGACCATCGGGTGACACTCCCGCCCCCTTCGGTCGGCCTTTCGGCCACCTCAGGCGTTGGGCCCGGCCGCGCGTTCCGCGCGGTGCCTCCGGCGGAAGTATTTGAACCAATAAGAAAGACAACTCGCTGAGCTGGATTTCACAAGGACGCCGCTTCAGCTGCCCGTTTGACCAGATCTCGCAGCGGCGAGGCGGGCGAAATCGTCTCCGGCATGGTAGCTGGAGCGGGTCAGAGGTGTGGCTGAGACCATCAGGAACCCCTTACCCCACGCCGCTTTTTCGTAGGCTGCAAACTCCTCCGGGGTCACAAACCGGTCGACCCGGTGGTGTTTTGGCGTGGGTTGCAGATACTGCCCTATGGTCAAAAAGTCGATATCAGCGGCGCGCATGTCATCCATCACCTGCATCACAGCCTGTTTGTCTTCGCCGAGGCCCACCATAATGCCGGACTTAGTGAACATCTTCGGATCCAGCTCTTTGACACGCTGGAGAAGTCGCAAGGAATGAAAGTAACGAGCCCCAGGGCGTACTTCTGGGTAGAGACCCGGAACGGTTTCCAGATTGTGGTTAAACACGTCGGGCCGGGCTGCGACCACTTCTTCCAACGCGTGGCGCCCGCACCGGATGAAGTCGGGCGTCAGGATTTCGATCGTGGTTCCGGGGGATTGACGCCGGATCGCGCGGATCGTCTGCGCAAAATGGGCCGCGCCACCATCTTCGATATCATCGCGATCAACCGAAGTGATAACCACATGGTTCAAACCAAGCTTCTTCACCGCGTCGGCCACGCGTCCGGGTTCGAACACATCCAGCGCTTCAGGAGGCTTACCCGTCGCGATGTTGCAGAATGTGCAGGCGCGGGTACAAACGTCTCCCATGATCATCATGGTCGCGTGGCCCTGATTCCAGCATTCGCCCACATTCGGACAACCTGCTTCCTCGCACACCGTAACGAGCCGATGTTCGCGCATAATGTCGCGCGTGGCTTTGTACCCTTCGCCGACCGGTGCTTTCACGCGGATCCAGTCCGGTTTTTTGGGCTGCGGGTTGTCGGGGCCTTTGGCTTTTTCCGGATGACGTTGTGCGGGTATTTTCAGGTCGCGCATCGAAGGCTCCTTTGCTTGGCTCATAAGTAACCCCCGTTATGGCCAATGTCCAACCCACGGCAGGTGAGACTTTACCGCCGGTTAGGTTCTCATCAGCTATCCCAAAAGAATGAAACGATTCACCAAGACGATGTCGTTGGCCTGTATGATTGCCGTGGCGGGTTTGATTGGCCCCCTGGCATTTCTGCTGCAGGCAGCTGAACGCGAACCAACTGGGAAAGGTCCATTCCTAGTTGTGTTTGCGCCTTGGGTGGAATCCGATCGAATGTTGGTTGAGGCTGGTGGGCGGATTGTAGGCCTAGAGAAACCCTTGATTGGGCAAATCGTGTCCGGCGACTCCAGCTTCGTCTCACAGATACGGGCCGCCGGTGCCTGGTTGGTCTTGGATAGCGAGCTGATCGCGGCGCTATGTAGAGGATAAAGAGTTTGAACCAGACCGCCGTTTCCCAACTTGGGCCCGAACTCGAACAGCGCATCAAAGGTACCATCCTCAGGGCGAGTTGGGCAATGGTTCCTGTTTCGACGATTATTGCCCTATTGGTCGGGAACAATCCTATCTTGGCCGGAACAGTCGGTGCCGCATTCGCGTTGATCGGCTGGCAGGGTTTCAAACAGGACAATGATCTTAGCAAATCGCTTTTGGCCATCGGGTTCGTTGGTCAGGCCATGGCCCTGACAGCTGCTCTCGCAGGACATGCCTGGCAGACTGATAGTCACATGCTGTTTTTCGCCCTTCTCGCCTGTTGTGTAGCGCTGAATGAAGTTAAGGCGTTACTTGCTGCCGCAGCGGTTATCATTGTCCATCACCTGAGCCTAAGCATGCTGCTGCCGGCCCTTGTCTACCCACCTGATGCCTTTTGGCTGAATGTCGTACGCACCCTGGGTCATGGAGCAATTGTTGCACTGGAAGTTGCAGCTTTGACGACGGTTGTGCGGATAAGACATGAGCTTTCGGCTGAAGCCGCCGAAAAGGCCGCTATTCTGGCGGAAAGTAACGCTGCGGCGGAAGCAGCTCGCAAATCGTCGGAGGCCGTGGTTGATCGTCTGCGTGGAGCGCTGTCCAACCTTTCCCAAGGCCGTCTGAACGAGCAACTTGATGAAGCATTTCCAGCCCAGTATGAAAGTTTGCGACGAGATTACAACGCCGCCATCGGCAACCTGGCTGAGATGATTGAAGGTGTGGCGGATGCGACGGTTAATATCCTTGCAGGATCGCATGAGATCAGTTCGGCCGCAACGGATTTGGCTGCGCGAACAGAAAAGCAAGCTGCGACGCTAGAGGAAATAGCGCGCTCTATTCACAGATTGGCCGATCTGGTCGGACAAACCTTGAAGACGGCAAAGGACGCAACGGGCGCATCTGGACAAACCAAAGAGAGCGTTCAGAGCAGTGAAGCCGTTGTAGGAAAGGCCGCTGTTTCGATTTCAAAGATCGAAGCGTCCTCTGTAGAAATTGGTCAGCGGACTGGGATGATTGACGAAATTGCCTTTCAAACCAATCTTTTGGCTCTCAACGCGGGTGTCGAAGCGGCCAAAGCGGGGGAAGCTGGTCGAGGATTTGTGTTGGTCGCGTCAGAGGTCCGCACCTTGGCGCAAAGATCTTCTGTGGCGGCGCAGGAGATCCGTGAACTGATTGAGACGAGCACCTATGAGGTTCAGGACGGCGTGATCCATGTCAAAGAAACAGTGAAGGCCCTTCAAACCGTGACCGATGCTGTCAGCGAGTCTTCCGAAAGGGTCGACGTGATAGCGGCCTCGGCCCAAAACCAAGATACGGCCGTACGAGAAATCAACGCTGCCGTCTCTGATTTGGACAGAGTAACTCAACAGAACGCAGCAATGTTCGAACAAACGTCTTCGGCCTGCCGGCTCCTGACCGAAAGTGCTGAAGTCCTTCAAAAAATGACCGAGCGCTT
>JBCBGY010000243.1:0-6007 GCA_038526275.1 Pseudomonadota bacterium
GGGCCTTTTGCGGCATATTGCAAGGCTTCGAGAATCTCGCGACCCAGTCCACCACCGCCGATCAGCGAAATGATCACGACCATGGAAAGACACATGAGGATCGTCTGGTTCACACCGGCCATGATGGAAGGCAGTGCCAGCGGCACTTCGACATCCTTCAGCAATTGCCAGCGCGTTGCACCGAAGGCGACGGCGGCTTCCTTGATGCTTTCGGGAACTCCGCGCATGCCAAGCGCTGTGAGGCGGATCACGGGTGGCATACCGAATATGATCGTCGCCAGGATACCGGGCGGGTTGCCGGTGCCAAAGAAGGCAATGATCGGGATCAGGTAGACGAAGGCAGGGAGGGTTTGCATCAGGTCAAGAACGGGTTCCGCAATGCGAAAGGCCCGCTGTGACTTGCCAAACCATATGCCCAAAGGAATGCCGATGACCACGCAAAGCACCACCGCCGCGCCAACCAGAGCAACGGTTTCCATGGCAATCGACCAGTAGCCGAGGAGAGCGATATAGGCCAACGCCGCAGCCGTGAAGATGGCAACGCGTGCCCCGGCGGACCGCCAGGCTGTGACCACGATCACAAGCATGACCACCGGCCATGGGGTGCCGATCAGCGCGACGGTCAAGGCATCCAGAACGGATCTGACACCCAGGACAATACCGTCGAACACATCGCCGCCCGCAGCCGCCGCAGCATCGATGTGGCCTTCCATCCATTGCGCGATGGTAGCGAACAGGGTGCCGCCGCCTTGGCCAAGGAACATGGCGGACGTGGCATCCTCCGGGAACTCGTCCAAAACGGCGATGGACCCGTCGACGGTGAATTTGTAAATCACGAGCGGTGCAATCGCGATGCCGAGCGCCGCCCCTAAGCCGATATTGAACTTGCGAACACCGCTTTCCGTGCCCTCGGGGTCAATGCGCCAACGCGAATATTGGCGTTCGTAGATGTTGTTCCCGTAAAGCCCCTGAATCAGCTTGAAGAAAACCAGCAGGGCCAGACCCCATAGCAGGATGCCGGTCGCTTCGGCCTGCGCCGCAGCGGCGCGTTCCAGCGTTGTCTCTGCCGCCCGGCCAATGTTCTCGGCCAGTCTGGTAAATCGATCAACATCAGAGGCTTCTGTGGCATCGCGCGCGCGTTGCATCAGCTCTTCGGAACGGGCGAGCTGCCCTTCGGCACGTTCGCGCAATTCCGCGCCCGGATCGCCCCAAAGACCCCGCCCGATCTGGACCCAGGCGATGATCTCCAAGATCAGGAAGGTCCAGAACATGCCCCAGATCGCGCGGGACGCGGCCCAAAAGGGCCCCAAGGCCGCCGCTGCGACGTTGAATGTCTTGGGGATGATGTTTGTTGCCGCGTGAATGCTGTGAAACGCTTTGGCGTAGTAGTCGCCATTCTCGCCCGCGAAAGTCTTGATCGACTCGTCCAGTTCGGCCCGGTCAATCTCGATGCTCGAGGCGGATATGACCGTTTGATCAACTGTGCTGTCAGTCATCTTTGCCCCCTTGAATGCCGCGCAGCAGGGTTGGCTTTGTTACCAGCCCAACATCCTGACCATTTTCGGTGATAACCACTGGGTGTTCGGACTGCACAGCCAGGTCGATCAATTGGTCCAAATCGGCCCCATGATCGGCGCGCAGGGCGTCGTCGAGCGCCCCTGAATAGCTGTCCATTGGCTTCATGATCGAATGCGCTTTCACAAGCTTCAGTTTTGAGATGCCCTGGACAAACTCGCGCACATAATCGTCGGCAGGGTTCATCACGATATCTTCTGGCGTGCCGATCTGAACGATGATGCCATCCTTCATGATGGCGATACGGTGCCCAATCCGAATGGCTTCGTCCAAATCATGCGTGATGAACAAGGTGGTCTTCTTCAGCTCGGCCACAAGCGCCTTGAACTGATCCTGCAGTTGCAAGCGGATCAGGGGGTCTAGTGCCGAGAAGGGTTCGTCCATCAGAAGGATTTCAGGATCAGATGCCAAAGCACGGGCAATCCCGACCCGCTGCTGCATACCGCCCGAGAGCTCTTTTGGCAGGCGATCTTCATAGCCTGACAAGTTGACCAGTTCGAGCGCATGGTCAGACACGGCCCACCGTTTGGATTTGGAGACTTTACGGATTTCCAGAGGGTAGGCCACGTTGTCGCGAACGGAACGATGCGGCATCAGCGCCATATGCTGAAAGACCATCCCGATCTGTTCGGCCCGCACGCGGCGCAGTTCTCGCGTCGACAGGGACGACACGTCCTGGCCCAGGATTTCGATCTTGCCGGAGGTCGGTTCGATCAATCGATTGACGTGGCGCACCAGGGTCGACTTGCCGGAGCCGGACAAGCCCATGATACAGAATATCTCGCCGCGACCGACTTCGAAACTGGCATCCTGCACGCCTACGACGCACTTGAACCGCTCAAGCACTTCAGGCTTGCCGATCCCTTCTGACTGAACCGCAGCCATAGCGGCTTTGGAGCTTGCGCCGAAAATCTTCCAGACGTTCTCAAGCCGTACGACTGTTTCGCTCATGCTGGTCTCTTCTTACAGAGCGAGACCGCCGCAATAGTCGATGCGACGGTCTCTGGGAACGATCCGGATTAGTTGGTGAGCCAGTTCAGAACAGTGTCTTCATTGGCTGTAACCCATTCCTTCGCGAAATCGCCGGGATCCTGTCCGTCAACGGCCAGTGCCTTACCCATTGCGCTCAAGTCATCGGGCTGCATCTGGTAGGCCGAAAAGAGAGCTGCAACCTCAGGATGCTTCTCTTCCAGTTCCTTTGCGTAGTGCAGGTGCAGCGTCGCGCCATTCCAAGCGGTGGAGGCTTCGGACTTTGCCAACCAGTCCGGGTCATCCGTTGGTTGGACAATTGTCCATGTTGCAGGATCATGTGCAGGCTCTTCCAGCACATGCAGTTCCTGCGTGACGAAGATATAGTGCGGGTTGTAGCAGAACCCGATCCATGGCTCTCCGGCCGTGGTGGCGTTCGCCAGGTTCGCATAAGCGATGGTTTCTTCGTACTCGGTCAGTTCGAAGATCTGGTCATAGCCGTAGGATTTGGCGCGGATCTTTTCGACAACGGTCGAAGCCCAGCCGGGTGCGCCGATCCACACTTCGGGGGTGCCGTTTCCGTCCAGATCAAAGATTGCCATCTTGTCTGGATCGCTCAGATCGTCGATCGATTTGATATCGTGCTCTTCGGCGATATAGGCCGGAACACACATGCCCTGGCTGGCTTGCACAGGGTTTTCGTTCATGACGACAGTGCCGTTATCCTTAACGTAGGTGTCGTGCAAGTTCTGTTGGTTTGGCATCCAAACCTCGGGATGAACGTGCATTGATCCTTTGTCCATCGCCTCAAAAACAATCGGGTTTGTACCGTTCTGAAGCTCGACATCCAGGCCGAGATTTTCCTCGATCACCACTTCGAGAATGTGCGCGGTAGCATTTACAGACGACCAGTTCGGTACGCCAATGACGATGTCTTGCGCGGCAACTGGCGATGCCAGGGCAGTCAGAGCTGCTGCGCAAATGATTTTCGGATTTGACAAGGTTTTTTCTCCGCTGTTGCGTTTTATCGGCATTTCAGCCGGACAGGCCTGTCGTCAGAGGATGAGCGCGAGACGATATCGACACATGTTAAAGTCGACAAAGCTGTCATTGTCCCACCCGCCTTACTCCAGAACTTTCGCAAAGATCAATAAACACGCCCGCCACCGCAGATCATAGTTCAAAAATGCGGATTTAAGTTACTATTTGTGCAATTTGCGGCGAAAATCTCCAGAAACCGCCCGCCCTTTGTGCAAACTGTCTGTTTGCACATCTCTGCATGGTGGGTCGATTCAACGGCCAGAAACGGCAGTCACCATAATTTCCACCAACATATCTGGATGAGCCAACGCGGCCTCAGTACAGGCGCGGGCCGGTTCGTTGTCGGCTGGCACCCATGCGTCCCAAACAGCGTTCATCGCGGCGAAATCCGACATGGATTTTAGCCAGATCGTCGCCGACAGGATTCGGGTTTTATCGCTCGCAACTTCGCCGAGCAGGCCGTCGATCTTTGCCAACACTTCTTCGGTTTGCGCGGAAATGTCCTTCGCGGGATCCGCGACTTGGCCCGCCAAATAGACGATACCGGCATGTTCGACGATTTGGCTCATGCGGCCATTGCCGTGGTGGCGTGAAATAGCATCTGTCATCGATCATAGTCTCCTAGTTGAGGAAGTGAGTTGCATAGAGCATGCCAAGCCCGAGGATAAAAACGGTCTCGGCAAGTAGAATGAAAAGCAAGCCGGGATGCACCTTCAAGACAGCCGCCAGGTTGGTTTGCAGACCAAGTGCCGCGATAGCGGTGACCAACATCCATCGCGAAACTTCCGTTACCGCAGCGATGAGAGCGTCAGGAATGGGAAATACAGACCGCGCCACAGCCAATCCGGCAAAGAGCGCCAGAAACCAGGGGAAATGCGCACCGCTGTGCTGGCCGCTTCGGAACGCAAAATGGACCGCGATAACCAGAGCGGGCAAACACGCGACCCGCAGCATTTTCACCAAAGTCGCGGTCAGCCCGGCTTCTTCGCTGACGGAATAGCCGGCGCCCACCACTTGCGCCACATCATGGATCGTTGCGCCAATCAGAAAACCGGTTTGCAAATCGGAATAGCCGAGCAGGTTGGATATGATCGGATAAAGGACCATAGCAATGGTCGACAGAACCGTCACACTGATGACAACCAAGAGCGTGTCATTCTCCCGCTTCGGATGCGGCGGCAAAACGGACGAAAACGCAAGCGCGGCAGAGGCTCCGCAGATCGCCACTGCGCCACCGGACAGAACGCCATAGGCAAAACGCCGGGAACTGGCGAAAGACAGCACTATCCCAACAGCCATCGTGGCTAGAACCATCCCGACGATGGCCAGAACAGAATGCGCCCCAAGGGCCTGAATGTCGGAGAAACCCAGTTGGATCCCCAAGAGCCCGACGCCAAGGCGCAGCAAGGTTTTTGCGGAGAAGGTGAGGCCCGGTTTCAGGAGCTCCTGTTCCGACAAAAAGCTGAGCGCCAATCCCAGCAAAAGCGCAAACAGCATCGTTGGCGCCCCGTAATGTTCGGACAAGAAGGTCGCCGCCGCAGCAATGACAAGGGCCGTTGCCACACCTTTCCAGGTCGGATTTAGAGGCATCACGAGAATCGAAAGCCGTTCATTAACTTGCGGCGCGGTCGGAGAAATACTTTTCGATCCGGGCATCCGCAGTGCGGGCGTGCCCCTCCATCCCTTCGATCCGCGATATGTGAGAGGCGGCTTCCGCGACGGCCCGCATCCCGTCGCGCGTGGCCCGCTGCCAAGTGACGGTCTTGATGAACTTGTGCACCGACAAACCGCCCGTATACCGCGCGGCACCGCTGGTTGGCAGCACATGGTTTGGCCCCGCGGCCTTGTCCCCAAACGCCACTGTCGTCTCTTCTCCGAGAAAGAGCGATCCATAGGTGGTCAATGTTTCAAGCCACCAATCCAGATCGCGCGCCTGAACCTGCAGATGTTCGGGCGCGTAATTGTCGGACAGTTGCGCCATTTCTTCGCGGTCGGAACAGAGCATAACCTCGGCATAGTCACGCCATGCTGCTTCGGCATTTTTGCGATTCAACTCCGGAAGGCTGGCGATGAGTTCGGGCACTCGGGCCAGAACGATATCGGCAAGCGGCTTGTGGTCCGTAATCAGCCAAACCGGGGAATTGTAGCCATGCTCGGCCTGTCCCATCAGGTCCAGCGCCACCAGTTCGGGATCGGCGCTTTCATCTGCAATGACAAGGCTGTCGGTCGGTCCTGCGAACATGTCGATACCCACCTGGCCGAACAATAGCCGCTTTGCCTCGGCAACGAACTGATTGCCCGGCCCAACAAGCATGTCCGCCTTTTGCGTTCCGAAAAGCCCGTTGGCCATGGCCGCAATGCCCTGCACGCCGCCGAGATTCAAAATCCTGTCCGCGCCGCACAATTGCATGGTGAAGAGAAC